>NZ_FNVI01000011.1:0-223113 GCF_900107945.1 Methylobacterium sp. 190mf
AGAGCCTCGCCCTCGATGTCCTCGGCGATGATCAGGAGCGGCTTGCCGGTCTGAACGACGGCCTCGAGCACCGGCAGCATGGCCTGGAGCGACGAGAGCTTCTTCTCGTGGATGAGGATGTAGGGATCCTCGAGCTCGGCGACCATCTTCTCCGCGTTCGTGATGAAGTACGGGGAGAGGTAGCCGCGGTCGAACTGCATGCCCTCGACGACGTCGAGCTCGGTCTCGGCCGTCTTGGCCTCCTCGACCGTGATCACGCCCTCGTTGCCCACCTTCTGCATGGCGTGGGCGATCATCTCGCCGATCTCCTTGTCGCCGTTGGCGGAGATCGTGCCGACCTGGGCGACCTCGTCGGAGGTCGAGACCTTCTTGGCGCGCGCGATGATGTCCTTGACGGCCGCCTGGGTGGCGAGGTCGATGCCGCGCTTCAGGTCCATCGGGTTGATGCCGGCGGCGACGTACTTGGCGCCCTCGCGGACGATGGCCTGGGCCAGCACGGTCGCGGTGGTGGTGCCGTCACCCGCGATGTCGTTGGTCTTCGAGGCCACTTCGCGCACCATCTGGGCGCCCATGTTCTCGAACTTGTCGGCGAGCTCGATCTCCTTGGCGACCGTCACACCGTCCTTGGTGATGCGCGGGGCGCCGAAGCTCTTCTCGATCACGACGTTGCGGCCCTTCGGGCCGAGCGTCACCTTCACCGCGTCGGCGAGGATGTCGACGCCGCGCAGCATCTTATCGCGGGCGTCGGCGGAGAAACGAACGTCTTTCGCTGCCATTGTGTGCCTCTTAGCTGGTTGTTGAACCCCGAGTCCGGGACGGCCTCAAAGGGCGATGGCGGGTGACCCGATCAGGCGGCGACGACGCCCATGATGTCGGATTCCTTCATGATCAGGAGGTCCTGACCGTCGATCTTGACCTCGGTGCCGGACCACTTGCCGAACAGGACGCGGTCGCCAGCCTTCACGTCGAGCGCGTTGACGCGGCCGGCCTCGTCGCGGGCGCCGGGACCGACGGCGACGACCTCGCCCTCCTGCGGCTTCTCCTTGGCGGTGTCCGGGATGATGATGCCGCCCTTGGTCTTCTCTTCGCCTTCGATGCGACGGACGACCACGCGGTCGTGCAGCGGACGGAACTTCATGAGCTGCCCTCTTGCTTCAGGTCTTGAGTTGGCGTTGATGCGGCCGGCGGGACCGCTCGCAAACTCGACTGTTAGCACTCTGTCTCGGCGAGTGCCAAAGACGGCCGCGAGATAGGCGCGGGCGGGTTCCGAGTCAAGGCTGTCGCACCCCCGCGCGACGGTGCGATGACGCGCTGGCGGCCCCGTTCCCCCCTCATGGATAACGCGCTCTCATGCTGAGCCTATACGGACCCGAAGGCCCGGTCGCGCTGCGACCCGGCGGCCCGATCGCGCGCGACACCGTGTGGCTCGACCTGAACGACCCCACGCCGGAGGAGGCTGCGGCGGTCGAGGCCGCGACCGGCCTGCGGGTGCCGTCGCGGGCGGCGCTCTCGGAGGTCGAGACGTCGAGCCGCCTGCGCCGGGTCAAGGGCGGCCTCTCGCTCTCGACCCCGATGATCACGTTCGAGCAAAGCGCGTCGCAGCTGAAGCCGCTGGGCTTCCTGCTGACCAAGGATCACCTCGTCACGATCCGCTTCCACGACCTGCGCGCCTTCGAGGCGTCCGCGAAGCGTATCGCCGACGGCGACGGCAGCACGACGCCGAGCGAGATCTTCCTCGTCGTGCTGGAGGAACTGGTCGACAGCCTCGCCGACGCCCTCGAGGATATGGGCTCCGAGCTCGACACGCTCTCGACCCGCATCTTCGACTTCGACGTCCGCGGTGCCGAGCGGCGGCGCCTGGAGAGCCCGCCGCCCCGGCGCCGCGACCTCGCCCTGCGCCGGATCCTGCGGGGCATCAGCAACCGCGGGAAGGTTCTGGGCAAGATCCGGTCGAGTCTGCTCGGGCTCGAACGGATCATCCCGTTCGTCGCCGCGGCCTGCGACAGCCTCGGCCTGCCGGAGGATGCGCGCTTCGAGACGATCAAGCGGGACATCGAATCCCTCGACGAGTTCGAGACGCGGCTCGCCGAGAACGTGCAGTTCCTGCTCGACGCGGCCCTCGGCCTGATCACCATCGAGCAGAACAACGTCTTCCGCGTCCTCACCGTCGTCTCGGTGGTCGGCGTCCCGCCGACGCTGATCGCGTCGATCTACGGCATGAATTTCAAGCACATGCCCGAGCTGGATTGGGCGCTCGGATATCCCTACGCGCTCGGCCTGATCCTCATCAGCGCGGTCGCGCCGATCGTATACTTTCGCATGCGCGGCTGGTTCTGATATTCGTAAGTATGCTTCGGCCCTGACTGAGTTTATATTTGAATGCAATCTCGACGATGGCGTCGGTCCGGTTATGGACGCACAGAGGGCGCGGCGCTCCAAGCATTCGATTTCCGTCAGGCAATTCTTAAACTGGACAAATGCCAGAATAAGGGATTCATTAACGCTGTGAGGCTACACCCCACGCCGGGGGAACGCGAGCCGTACCATGTTCAATCGCACTGTTTTCAATGAAGCCCAGGCCAAGATCGACGCGCTCGACCGCTCGCTGGCGATCATCGAGTTCTCGATGGACGGAACGGTCCTTCACGCGAACGAGAACTTCCTGCGATTGATGAAATTCGGCCTCAGCGACGTCCGGAACCGCCATCACCGCATCTTCGTGGACAAGAGCTACGCCGAGTCCGCCGATTACGCGGCGTTCTGGAGCAAGCTGAAGGACGGCCAGTACGTCACGGGCGAGTTCCTGCGCCTCGACAAGGAGGGCGACTCGGTCTGGCTCGAGGCGACGTACAATCCTGTCCTCGACGCGCGCGGCAAGCCGATCAAGGTCGTCAAGTTCGCCGCGGACATCTCGGCGAAGAAAAAGGAGATCAACCGGCTCCTGACGATGATCGACAACGTTCCGGTTGCGGTCATGACGGCCGATCTGAAGGACAACTTCAAGATCGACTACATGAACGCCACGTCGCGCAAGACCCTCGGCACGATCGACCAGCACCTGCCGGTGAAGGTCGACGACATGCTCGGCCGCTCATTCGACATCTTCCACAAGAACCCCAGCCACCAGCGCACCATGCTGGCCGACGCGAGCCGGCTGCCGCACAGCACCAAGATCAAGGTCGGGCCCGAGACCCTCAACCTGCGGGTCACGGCCGTGAACGACGAGAAGGGGCAGTACCTCGGCCCGATGCTGACCTGGGCGGTCGTCACCGCGCAGGTGAACATGGAGACCGACGTCAAGCGGGTCGTCGAGGCCGTCGGCTCCGCCATCCAGGAGATGCAGAGCTCGGCCGTGGGCCTGATGCAGTCGGCCGAATCCGCGCGCCACAAGGCGTCGTCGGTCGCGTCGAACTCCGAGCAGATGAACGGCGCGATCCAGGAGATCTCCGGCCAAGTCGGGCGGGTCTCGGAGCGCGCGCAGCAGATCGCCGCCCAGGCGGGGACCACCGACGCGACCATGCGCCAGCTCGCCGAGAACGCCCGCAAGGTCGACGCGGTGGTGGGCATGATCAAGTCGATCGCCGACCAGACCAACCTGCTGGCGCTGAACGCCACCATCGAGGCGGCCCGCGCGGGCGCCGCCGGGCGCGGCTTCGCCGTGGTGGCCTCCGAGGTGAAGGCGCTCGCCGAGCAGACCGCCAAGGCGACCGGCGAGATCACGCAGCAGGTCTCGGCGATCCAGAGCGCGACCGGCGAGGCCGTCGGCGCCATCGAGATGATCACGGCCGCGGTGGACGAACTGTCCAAGCTCACCCTGGCGATGGCGAGCGCCGTCGAGGAGCAGGCGGTCTCGACCCACGAGATGGCGGGCAATATCGGCGGCGTCTCCGAGGCCGCCAACGCCACCGGTCAGCTCGCCCAGACGGTCCAGGGCATCGCCGAGAGCCTCGCCGGCCACTCGACGAGCCTGTCGGAGAGCGTGATCCGGTTCATGAAGACGGCCTGACCGGGCGACTCAGTCCCGGGCGAGCTGCGCCCGGCCGATGGCGAAGACCCGCCCGTCCCCGAGGAGATGGGCGGTGAAGCCGTCGGGGAACAGGCTCTCGATCGCCCGGTCGCGGACGTTCAGGCCGCCGGCGTAGGCGCCGAAGGCCGGCATGACGAGGCGGGTGCCGTCCGTGACGAAGCAGCGGCGGCGCACCGCCCGCCCGCGCATCGCCACCTTCCCGCAGGGATGGAGATGGCCGGCGATCTCGCCGGGCACGGGCTCCGGGCTCGGCTCGTGGCGCAGGACGAGGCCGCCGAGCGTCAGCGCGTCCGCGTAGCGGCCGCCGACGCCCTCGTTCACGGCCGCGTCGTGGTTGCCGGCGATCCAGACCCAGTCCCGGCCCTCCTGCAGGGCCGCCACCAGGGCGCGGTCGCCCGGCTCCATGCGCTCGGGACCGCGGGCGTCGTGGAAGGAATCGCCCAGCGCCACCACCCGGGCCGGATCGTGCCGCACCACCGCCTCGTGCAGGCAGGCGAGCGTCTCCCGGGTGTCGTAGGGCGGCAGGAACTGGCCGGAGCGGGCCGCGTAGGACGAGCCCTTCTCCAAGTGGAGATCGGACACGATCAGCGTCCGGTGCTCCGGCAGCCAGAGGCCGCCGCAGAGGTCGAGCACCAGCGTCTCGCCCGCAAGCTGCAGGGTGGGGTGCTTGGGAGTCTTCTCGAGTCTCAGGCCGGCCGCCAAGATCGCATCCTCGGTGTCGTCGGGGGAGGGCGGATCGACGGTCAGGACAGAGCCTCTTGGAGAAGCTCCGCCTCGGCCTCGGCCAGGATCTCGTCGGCGCCCTCGCCGTAGACCCGCTCGCGCCCGATCTCGAGCATCACGGACACGGAGAGCGGCGAGACCCGGTCGAGAGACCTGTGGATGATTCGCCCCTGGATGCGCTCTAGCATCATGCCGAGGCGCCTAACGTCGAGGAGTCCGGTTGCCGCATCCTGCCGCGCGGCCCGCAGCAGCAGGTGGTCGGGCTGGTGCTTGCGCAGCACGTCGTAGATCAGGTCGGTCGAGATCGTGACCTGCCGGCCGGACTTCTTCTGGCCCGGGTGATGGCGCTCGATCAGCCCGGCGATCACCGCGCATTGCCGGAAGGTGCGCTTCATCATGGCCGATTCGTCGAGCCACGCCTCCAGATCGTCGCCCAGCATGTCGACGGCGAAGAGGTCGCCGATGAAGTCCGGATCGATCGCGGCGCGCTCCGAGACGTCGCGGGTCGACCAGATGGCGATGCCGTAATCGTTGGCCGCGAAGCCGAGCGGGCGCAGGCCGGAACGCTCCAGCCGCCGGGTCAGCAGCATGCCGAGGGTCTGGTGGGCGAGGCGGCCCTCGAACGGGAAGGCCGTGAGGTAGTAGCGCTTGCCGCGCGGAAAGGTCTCGACGAGCAGGTCGCGCTCGCCCGGCAGGACCGAGCGGCGGCGCTGCTGGAGCAGGTACGCGCCGATCTGCTCGGGCAGGCGGTCCCACTCGAACGGGTCGGCGATCAGCGCCCGGACCCGGGCGGCCAGGAAGGTCGAGAGCGGGAACTTCGCGCCCGCGTAGGACGGGATCGCCGGGTCGGTGCCAGCCGGCGCGCGGGTGACGAGGCACTCGTCCTCGGCGAGCCCCTCGAAGCGCAGGGTCTCGCCGGCGAACAGGAACGTGTCGCCGACCGTCAACGTCTCGGCGAACTCGTCCTCGATCTCCCCGAGCACGCGGCCGGTCTTCGGCAGCACCGTGCCGGGCTTGCCGCGCAGGGTCCGGCCGAGGCGGACCCTCACCCGGGCCGCCTCGACGATCGTGCCGACATTCATCCGGTAGGCCTGGGCGGTGCGGGCGTCGCGCACGCGCCAGAGACCGTCCGGCCCGCGCAGGATTTTGGCGAAGCGCTCGTAGGCGCGCAGCGCGTAGCCGCCGGTGGCGACGTAGTCGACCACCTGCTCGAACGATTCCCAGGTCAGGCCGGCGTAGGGCGCCGCCGAGACGATCTCGTCGTAGAGGTCGAGGGGATCGAAGGCGTCGGCGCAGGCCATGCCGAGGACGTGCTGGGCGAGGACGTCGAGGGCGCCCTGGCGGGCGTCCGGCGTGTCCTGGGCGGCCTCCTCGACGGCGTCCAGCGCCGCCTGGCACTCCAGCATCTCGAAACGGTTGCCCGGGACGAGGTAGGCCTTCGAGGGCTCGTCCATGCGGTGGTTGGCCCGGCCGATCCGCTGCATGATGCGGCTCGCCCCCTTCGGCGCGCCGACATTGACCACGAGATCGACGTCGCCCCAGTCGATCCCGAGGTCGAGGGTCGCGGTGCAGACGATCGCCCGGAGCTGGCCCGCCGCCATCGCGGCCTCGACCCGGCGGCGCTGCTGGGCGTCGAGCGAGCCGTGGTGGATCGCGATCGGCAGGGCGTCGTCGTTGAGCCGCCACAGCTCCTGGAACGTGTACTCGGCCTGGAGGCGGGTGTTCACGAAGACCAGCGTGGTCCGGTGCTCGCGGATGAGGTCGTAGATCGCCGGCATCGAGTGCCACGCGGTGTGGCCGGAGATCGGCAGCGCCCGGCCGAGATCGAGCATGCGCAGGTCCGCCTTCGCGCCGCCGGCGACGGTGACGAGATCGGCCATGGGCGGCGCGGCGCGCTCCCCGTCCCGTCCGGGAGAGGGTCGGGGTGGGGGAGGAGACGCGTCAGGACTGGACGCGCCGTCCCCGCGCGCGGCGGGAGGAGGGGGAAGCGGCCCCTGCGGCACCAGGTACTTCCGCAGCTCGTCCGGTTCCCGCACCGTGGCCGACAGCCCGATCGCCGCGAGGCCGGGGCTCAGCCGGTGCAGCCGCGCCAGTGCCAGGGACAGCAGGTCGCCGCGCTTCGAGGTCACCAGCGCGTGCAGCTCGTCGAGCACCACGCAGCGCAATCCGGAGAAGAATTCCGCCGCCTCCCGATGGGCGATCAGCAGCGCCAGCTGCTCGGGCGTGGTCAGCAGGATGTCCGGCGGCCGGCTGATCTGGCGGGTGCGCTTGTGGGCCGGGGTGTCGCCGGTGCGGGTCTCGACGCGCACGGGCAGCGCCATCTCGGCGATCGGCGCGTCCAGGTTGCGGGCGATGTCGACCGCGAGCGCCTTCAGGGGCGAGACGTAGAGGGTGTGGAGGCCCGCCGCCTTCCGCTGGGGGCCACGCTCGGCGAGGGCCACGAGGCTCGGCAGGAAGCCGGCCAGCGTCTTGCCGGCCCCGGTCGGCGCCACCAGCAGGGCAGAGCGGCCGGCGCCGGCGATCCGCAGGAGATCGAGCTGGTGCGATCGGGGCGCCCAGCCGCGCCCGGCAAACCAGGCGCGGAACCGCTCCGGCAGGATCTCGGACGGGTCGCTCAGGCTAGCGCCATCAGGAAGCGGTCGATCAGCTCCAGCGCCCGCTCGCTCATCGGGCTCGGGTAGCGGGCGAAGACGTGGCAGCCGCCGGGATAGATCGCCGTGTGGCCGCCATTGCCCGCCGCCGCCCAGCGCGCCGACATGTACAGCGTGTCGTCGAGGAGTGGGTCGGCGGTGCCGATGGTGAAGAGGGCCGGCGGCAGACCCTTCAGGTCGGCGTAGATCGGCGACACGTCCGGCCGGCGCCGGTCGATGCCCTCGCGGACGTAGCCGTCGGCGAACTTGGTCAGATCGCGGGTGTTCACGACCAGCCGCTCCTCGCCCCAGTTCCGCACCGACGGTGTGAGACCGAGATCGAAGAAGCCGGCGTTGAGGTTGGCGCCCCGGAAGGCCCGCGGCAGGTTGTGCTTGTCGCGCAACCGCAGCAGCACCATCACGGCGAGGTGCGCCCCCACCGACTCGCCGCCGATGGTCAGCGCGTGGATGCCGAACTCGGTCTTGCCCGGACCGGCCAGCCACAGGGCCGCCGCCTCGCAGTCGAGCAGCGCCGCCGGATACGGGTGCTCGGGGGCGAGGCGGTACTCGACCGACAGGGCGACGAAGCCGCAGGTGTCGGCGATGCGCTCCAGCCAGGGATCCTGCTCGTCGGCGGAGCCCCAGACCCAGCCGCCGCGGTGGATGTGCAGGTAGGCGCCGCGCAGCTTCGTGCCGGGCTTGGGCCGGACCACGCGGAGCTTGAGCGGGCCGCCGGGCCCGTCGATCGTCAGCCACTCCGCCCGGGCGCTGTGCGGCATGGCGGGCGCCGCCTTGGTGCCCAGACGGCGCCGCTCGCGCACCTCGGCGATCGGCAGCGACCAGGGATCGGGCAGCGCGGCGTGCGCCGCGACGATCTCGGCGTTGAGCCGGAGCGTCTCGGGATCGATCGTCGCCGGGTCGAACAGGGCGTGGTCGATCATCGTGCGTATGGTCCCGTCGGCACTCAGAGCCTCTCACACCAATTCCCGATTCCCGGGAGTTCTCCCTTTGGCCGAGGCCGCGCCGCGAGAGTCCCGCGGCGTAGTCCACCCCGTCCGGCATCTTGGCGCGCGCGACGCCGCTTGCCATCTGCACGGCGCGCGAGAAACCCGCCAACGCCTGATCCGCGCTCGAGTTTCGACGCGGTGTGGTGTGCCGGCCACGGTTCCGCCCGCTTCGTCGCCGATCCGAGGGCCCTGAGGCTTCACGAGGATGCAATGCTCGTCGATCACGACCGGCGCCGGCAAGGCTATCAGCAGGGCGCCCCGCCGAACGCCCCCTACGGCGCGGACAGCTACCGGTCGCGCCCCTCCGCTCTGCGGCGGTTCCTCGGCGGCTCGCCGGCCGGCGTGTTCTTGCGGCTCCTGTTCCTGTCGGTGCTGGTCGGCGCCTTCATGTCGATGCTCGGTCTGACGCCGGGGCGGCTGTTCTGGCACGTCTACGATTCGGCGCGGGCGCTGGTGGAGGTCGGGCTCGCCTCGCTCCACGATTTCGGCGGCTGGATCGTCGCCGGGGCGATCGTGGTCGTGCCGCTCTGGCTGATCGCGCGCCTCTTCGCCGTCTCCCGCTGACGAAGTCCGGGGCCGACCCGGCCCGGTCGCGCCCCGACGGCCCGGCGCGCCGGCGGTTCGGGCAGTTCGGCCGCCCGCCATCGCAACCAGCCGATGCGATCACCCCGCTTTGCGCGGACGGCGCGGCTTCTTAGCGTGCGGCATGATTCACACCGTCGCCAGCTCGGGCCGTCCGACGAACCGCCGCGTCCTGGCCCTGGCGCTGCCCATGACGATCGCCAACGTCACGACGCCGATGCTCGGCTTCGTCGGCGCGGCGGTGATCGGGCGGCTCGGCGACGCGGCGCTGCTCGGCGCCATCGCCCTCGGCGCGGTGATCTTCGACGCGATCTTCTGGTCGTTCGGGGCGCTCCGCATGGCGACCGCCGGCCTGACCGCGCAGGCGGTCGGCGGACGCGACGACGCCGAGGTCGATCGCATCCTGGCGCGGGCGCTGGCGGCGGGCGCGCTGATCGGGCTCGTCCTGGTGGTCCTGCAGGGTCCCCTCGCGCAGCTCGCCTTCGCGATCAGCGGGGCGAGCGCGGCGGTGATCGCCGGTCTCGCGACCTACTTCCACATCCGCATCCTGTCCGCGCCCTTCGTGCTGGCGAGCTACGGCGTGCTCGGCTCGGTCCTGGGGCGCGGGCGCACCGATCTCGGCCTGCTGCTGCAGATCGCCATCAACCTGACCAACGTCGCGCTGACGCTCATTCTGGTCCTGGGCTTCGGCCTGGGCCTCGCCGGCGCGGCGCTGGCGACCCTCGGCGCCGAGGCGCTCGGGCTCGGCCTCGGGCTGATTCTCCTGGCGCGGCTCGGCTCCCGACCGTTCCGGGTGCCGCTGCGCGACCTCCGCGACGCCGCGGCGCTCCGCCGGACGCTCAGCGTCAACGGCGACGTCATCCTGCGGACGCTCGCGCTGATCACCGGCATCGTGCTGTTCTCGGCGCTCGGCGCCCGGCAGGGCGACGTGGTCCTGGCCGCGAACTCGGTCCTGTGGAATCTCTTCCTGATCGGCGGTTTCTTCCTGGACGGCTTCGCCACGGCGGCCGAGACCCTGTGCGGCCAGGCCGTCGGCGCCCGGGACCGGGAGGCGTTCGACGCGGCCGCCGCCCTGAGCCTGCGCTGGTGCCTCGGCTTCGGCCTCGCGGTCAGCCTGGTGTCGCTGGCGGGCGGCCCGGCCTTCATCGATGCCGTGACCACGAACGGACCGGTGCGCGAGGCGGCCCGGTCCTACCTCGTCCTCGCCGCCCTGGCGCCGCTCGCCGCCGCGGCGCCCTTCGCGTATGACGGGATCTATATCGGCGCGACCTGGACGCGGGCGATGCGCAACCTGATGGTGTGCGCGCTCGTCGCCTACTGCGCGATCCTCGCGCTCGTCGAGAGCCTGGGCTTCGGCAATACCGGGCTGTGGCTGGCCTTCGTGAGCTTCCTGGGCGCCCGGGGCCTCGGACAGGCGATCGCGTTCCCGCGCCTCGCCCGGGACACGTTCCGGACGCCGGCCGCGGCCGCCCTCGAACCGGCGGCCTAGGCGGCAGCCGAGCGCGACCTCGAGACGTGCTAGCGCGGATCCTTCCAAGTGGTGGGCTGGGCCGGCGGCACGGCGCGGGCCACGGAGCCGGTGGTCCGCGGTACGGCGGCCTCCGCCCGCCGCGGGTAGGACCGGCGCGGGGCCGCGTAGCCGTAGCGGCGTCCCCGGCGGACGTGCCGGCGCCCGCGCTCCGACGAGTTCCCCACGAAGCCGCCGACCACGGCCCCCGCGACGGCGCCGATCGGGCCGCCGACCAGCGCCCCCGCGACCGCGCCGGAGCCGACGCCGAGGGTGGTCCGGCTCTGGGCCCGGGCCGCCTCAGGTGCCGCCAATGTCCCGAGCAAGGCGAGGGTGATCAAGACTTTGCGCATCGTAGAGATCCCGGACTTCGAGAATTGGTTTCGTCCGGCCTTTAAGCGGCGGAACATGACCAAACCGCGGCTTCGATCTGCGGAGAGACGGCGCGGTATCAAACCGCGCGGGGACTCACCCGCCCCGACCTTTAGGGTGTGGCGCGGCCGGGTTCGTGCTTTAGGGTGCAGCGCAACGACGGGAGGCCGCGCGACGGCCCAGGAGGGAGAAGCCGATGGCCACGACCACCGATCTGCGCCTGCGCCGCAGCGTGCTCTACATGCCCGGCTCGAACCAGCGGGCGCTCGACAAGGCCAAGTCCCTGCCGGTGGACAGCATCATCCTCGACCTCGAGGACGCCGTCGGCCCGGAGGAGAAGGAGCTCGCCCGCGATCAGGTCTGCGCCGCGGTGAAGAGCGGCGCCTACGGCAGCCGCGAGCTGGTCATCCGGGTCAACGCCCCGCAGACCCCGTGGGGCGAGGCGGATCTCCACGCCGCCATCGAGGCCAAGCCCGACGCGATCCTGATGCCGAAGGTCTCGTCCCCCGCCGTGCTGGAGAGCATCGCCGACCGGCTCGAATCCCTCGACGCGCCGGACGGAATCGCGATCTGGGCGATGATCGAGACCCCGGCCTCGATCCTCAACATCCAGGAGATCGCCCGGGCGAAGCGCGACCCGCGCAACCGGCTGACCTGCCTCGTGCTCGGCACCAACGACCTCGCCAAGGACACCTGGGCCAAGATCGTCCCCGGCCGCGTGCCGATGCTGCCCTGGATGATGATGGCGCTGGCCGCCGCGCGGGCGGAGGGGCTCGCGATCCTCGACGGCGTCTACAACGACATCGCCGACACAGAGGGCTGCCGCGACGAGTGTCGGCAGGCCCGGGACCTGGGCTTCGACGGCAAGACCCTGATCCACCCGACGCAGCTGGAGCCGGCCAACACGTCCTTCGCTCCGACCGAGGAGGAGGTGCGCCGGGCCAAGCTGGTGATCGAGGCGTTCGAGCGCCCGGAATACGCCAAGCGCGGCGCGATCAAGCTGGAGGGCCGGCTCTACGAGCGGCAGCATCTCGGCGTGAACCGGCGGGCGGTTACCTGGGCCGAGGCGATCAAGGCGAAGGGGTTCTGAGCGCGTCCGTCCTCGCCGGAGCGAAGCGATCCAGGGCAGCGCCACGACCGAGTCTGTCGCGGTCCCTGGGTCACTTCGCTACGCGCGTAATGACGGCACCGACGGCCCTGAATCGGCGGTCGTGTAGCGCGTCCGCTGGGTGCGCCCGTCGCGGGCCGTGACGGCGACGAGGCCCGCCTCGTCCAGGCCCGAGAGGGCGCGCAGCACCAGGGCGTGCTCCACCCCGAAGGTGCGGGCGAAGGCGCGGCTGTCGCCCGGCAGGCCGAGGTCGAGCGCCGCCAGGAGGCCCGCCGCCAGCGGGTCGAGATCCGGGCGGGCGGCCGAAACCCGGTCGAGGGCGGCGACGAACGCCGCCTCGTCGGGCTCCGCGCTCACGCGGCCGCGCGCGCCTGCAGGGTGACCAGCACCGACTTGGAGGTCGGCGTGTCGCTCTTCTCGCCGTAGGTCGAGAGCGGCACGAGCACGTTCAGCTCCGGATAGTAGCCGGCCAGCGCCCCCCGCGGCATGTCGAAGGGCACGAGGCGGAAATCCTCCGCGCGGCGGGTGATGCCGTCGTCGTGCGTGCCGACGACGTCGACCCGGTCGCCGAGCCGGTCGCGGATCTCCGCGAGGTCATCCGGGTGGGCGAAGATCACGCGGCGCTCGCCGTAGACGCCGCGGTAGCGGTCATCCAGGCCGTAGATCGTCGTGTTGTACTGGTCGTGACTGCGGAAGGTCTGCAGCACGTAGGTGTCGCGGGTCTTCCGGGCGGCCTGGTGCTCGGTCTCGGCCGGCAGGGCGTCGGCCGAGAAGGTGGCCCGGCCGGTCGCCGTCTCGAACACCCGCTCGGCAGCGAGGTTGCGCAGCATGAAGCCGCGCGGCTTGCGCACCCGGGTGTTGTAGCCGGTGAAGCCCGGGATCGTGGCGGCGATCGCCTCGCGGATCCGGTCGTAATCCGCGGCGAAGCCGGCCCAGTCGATGGCGGCGGAGCCGACGGTCGCCTGCGCCATGCCGGCGATGATGGCGATCTCGGAGCGGAGCTCCTTCGAGGCCGGCTTGTTGATGCCGCCCGACCCGTGGACCATGCTCATCGAATCCTCGACGGTCACGATCTGGATCTTGCCCTCGGCGCCCCGGTCGATCTCGGTTCGGCCCAGGCAGGGCAGCAGGTAGCCGACCGCGCCCGGCACGAGGTGGGCGTGGTTGAGCTTGGTGGCGATGTGCACGGTGAGCCGGCACGAGGCCAGCGCCTGCGCCACGACGGGCGTGTCGGGCGTCGCCCGCAGGAAGTTGCCGCCGAGCCCGATGAAGGCCTTCGCCGTGCCGTCCCGCATGGCCCGGATCGCCGCCAGGACGTTGTGGCCGTGCCGGCGCGGCATGGCGAGACCGAAATGCTGCTCCAGGGAATCCAGGAAGGCGGCGGACGGGCGCTCGTTGATGCCGACCGTGCGGTCGCCCTGCACGTTCGAGTGGCCGCGGACCGGACAGAGGCCCGCGCCGGCCCGGCCGATATGGCCGCGCAGGAACAGCAGGTTGGCGATCTCCCGGATCGTCGCCACCGAGTGGCGGTGCTGGGTCACGCCCATGGCCCAGGTCGCGATGACCCGCTGGGCGCCCAGATAGACGTCCGCCATCGCGGCGATCTCGTCCACGGTCAGGCCCGACTGGTCGAGGATCGCGTCCCAGGACGTCGCCTCGACGGCGGCGCGGTAGGCCTCGAGCCCGGCGGTGTGGTGCTCGAGGAAGGCGCGGTCGAGGAGCGAGGGCCGGCCCGCCGCCAGCGCCTCGGCGTCGCGGGCGAACACGACCTTGGCGATGCCCCGGAAGGCCGCCATGTCGCCGCCCGAGCGCGGCTGCAGGTAGTGGCTGGCGATGGGGCGGCTGGCGCCGCGCAGCATCTCGACGGTGTTCTGCGGATCGGCGAAGCGCTCCAGGCCGCGCTCACGGACCGGGTTCAGCACCACGACCTTGGCGCCGCGCTCGGCCGCCCGGCGCAGGTCGCCGAGCATCCGCGGGTGGTTGGTGCCGGGATTCTGGCCGACGCAGAAGATCGCGTCCGCCTTCTCGAAATCCTCCAGCAGGACCGTGCCCTTGCCGATGCCGATGGCGTCGATCAGCGCGACGCCGCTCGCCTCGTGGCACATGTTCGAGCAGTCGGGGAAGTTGTTGGTCCCGTAGGCGCGGGCGAAGAGCTGGTACAGGTACGCCGCCTCGTTGGAGGCGCGGCCCGAGGTGTAGAACTCGGCCTGGTCCGGATGGTCGAGTCCGCGCAGGGTCGCGCCGATCTCCGCGAAGGCCTCGTCCCAGCTCACCGGCAGGTAGCGGTCGCTCGCAGCGTCATAGCGCATCGGGTGCGTCAGGCGGCCCTGGCCCTCCAGGGCGTAGTCGCTCCAGGTGCGCAGCTCGGTCAGGGTGTGCTTGGCGAAGAAGGACGGCTTCGTGCGCTTGTCGGTCGCCTCCCAGGAGACCGCCTTCACGCCGTTCTCGCAGAACTCGAAGGACGAGCCGTGCTCCGGGTCGCCCCAGGCGCAGCCGGGGCAGTCGAACCCGTCGGGCTGGTTCGCCTTCAGCAGCGCGCGGGCGCCGGTGAGGGGTGCGCGGCTGCCGAGCAGGTGCTTGCCGCAGCTCTTCAGAGCACCCCAGCCGCCGGCGGCGGAGGAGCGCTTGGTGGACCCTTCAGACTGGGCCATGAACCGTCCTGGATTGGCTGACGCGATGTGTCTCGCAACCGCGAGATAAGCGCCTCTCCGACGCCCTCACAATGGCGTGCCGGCGCAGGCCCCTCATGCATGGGGCACAGGCTAAGCTCCCGCTGTGCAAAGCCTTTCTAAACTGCGACCCGAAAAAAATTGTCTGGCGCGGCGCCGCGACCGGCTCGCCCGCGCCGGCTCAGTCCCCGCGGGCGAGGTCGGCGGCGTCGCGCCCGACGACCTGCCGGAGCGAGGCGATGCCGGCCTCGCTCATGCGCCGCAGGATCCCGTCCTTGATGCGCCCGACGAGGCCCGGCCCCTCGTAGACCAGCGCCGAGTAGAGCTGCACGAGGCTCGCTCCGGCCCGGATCTTGGTCCAGGCCGCCTCGGCCGAATCCACGCCGCCGACCCCGATGAGCGGCAGCGCGTCCCCGACGCGCAGGCGCGTCTGGGCGAGCATCCGCGTCGCCGGGCCGAAGAGCGGCCGCCCCGAGAGGCCGCCCGTCTCCCGCGCGAGACCCTGCTCGCGCAGGCTCGCCGGGCGGGCCACCGTGGTGTTGGACACGACGAGGGCCTGGACCCCGCGCCGCTGCGCCGTCGCGCAGACCGCGTCGAGGGCGTCGAGCGCCATGTCGGGGGCGATCTTGAGGAGGACCGCCGCGCCGGCGCCTGCCGCGTCCCGGGCCTCGACCGTGCGGGCGAGCAGCTCGTCGAGGAAGGCCTCACCCTGGAGGTCGCGCAGGCCCGGCGTGTTGGGCGAGGAGACGTTGACCGTGACGAAGTCGACGAGCGGCGCGAGGGCTGCGGTGCAGGCGGCGTAGTCGGCGAGGCGGTCGGCGGATTCCTTGTTCGCGCCGATGTTGACGCCGACGATACCGGCTCGCCCCCTCCGAGCGCGCAGACGGTCGGCCACCACCTCCAGCCCCTCGCTGTTGAGGCCGAAGCGGTTGATCACGGCGCGGTCGTCGGGGAGGCGGAAGACCCGCGGCCGCGGGTTGCCGGGCTGGGGCCGCGGCACGACCCCGCCGACCTCGACGAAGCCGAAGCCGAGGCCCAGCAGCGCGTCGGGAACGCGCGCGCCCTTGTCGAAGCCGGCCGCGAGGCCGACCGGGTTGGGGAAGCGGCGGCCGAGCAGGTCGACGGCGAGGCGCGGGTCGTCCGCCGGCCGCGGCCCCGCGGGCAGGAGCGCCAGGGCGGCGAGGGTCAGGTCGTGCGCGCGCTCCGCGTCGAGGCGGTGCAGCAGCGGTCTGACGAGGGGGAAGGCGGCCGCGATCATGCCGGCAGGATCCCGGCCGGGAAGGCGTGCCGGCCGTCGGCGCCCAGCGGCATATCGTCCACCGCGACCACGGCGGACAGCGGTAGCGGGCCGTAGAGATGCGGGAACAGGTCGCCGCCGCGAGAGGGCTCGTAGCGCAGGCCGTCGCCGAGGGCGTCGGCCTCGACCGCGACGAGGAGCAGGTCGTCCTGCCCGGCGAAGTGCCGGGCCGCCGTCTCGGCGACCTGGGCGGCCGTCGAGAAGTGGATGAAGCCGTCCTGATGATCGATCGGGGCGCCCGTGAACCGGCCCGCGGCCTCGGCCTCGCGCCACAGAGGGCGCGGACAGATCTTGTAGATGAGCGGCATCGAAGCTCCTCGGAGACGACGCTGCGATAGAGGCGCCGGGCCGCGGCGGCAACCGCGCCGCGCCCCGCCCGATTCGAGGAGCGATTGCAATCTGCCGGCCGTAGTTCTACTTTCCTACGACTAGGCTGGACGTCACACAGCCCCGTCCGGACCGGCAGAGCGGATCCGGAAAGCAGATTGTCAAGTATCTCCGCGCGTACCCGGCGGGTGTCGAACGGACCCGGCGGGCGAACCGTCTCCGTGCCTCCGAGGCAGCCGGATCCCGGCTGGTGAGACGGGGGTGCCGGCCCGCTCAGGCTGAGCTTCCGAGCCCGCTATGCTGTCGCACGAGCAGATCTGGAACGCCATCGACCGGCTCGCCGAGCGCCACGGCTACTCGGCCTCGGGCCTCGCCCGCCGCGCCGGCCTCGACGCGACCAGCTTCAACCGGTCGAAGCGCGTGGGCGCCGACGGCCGCAAGCGCTGGCCGTCCACCGAATCCGTGTCGAAGGTCCTGGCCGCCACCGGCTCGAGCCTCGACGAGTTCCTGAGGCTCATCGAGGCCCGCGAGATCCCCGCCCGCACGATGGTGCCGCTGATCGGCCTGACCCAGGCCGGGGCCGGCCGCCTGTTCACCGACGAGGGCATGCCCACCGGGGGCGCCGGCTGGGAGGAGATCGAGTTTCCGGATCTCGGCGAGGAGCGGGCCTTCGCGCTGGAGATCCAGGGCGATTCCATGCTGCCGCTGTTCCGGGACGGCGACGTCCTGATCGTGTCGCCGACGGCCAGCGTGCGCAAGGGCGACCGCGTCGTGGTCCGCCTGCACGGCGGCGAGGTCCTGGCCAAGGAGCTGCGGCGGCGCACCGCCCGGACCGTGGAACTGGCCTCCCTGAACCCCGAGCACGAGGACCGGGTCCTTAATCTCGGCGAGGTGGCCTGGATGGCCCGGGTGATGTGGGTGCGCCAGTAGGCGGTGCCCGGACGGGTCGGCACGCCGATCGACGCGCGGATCCACCCGCGGATCCACGCTTGGCCGTGAGGCCGTTCATCGCTATCGCTGGCCCGTCGCGGACCTTCCGCATCCGCTGAGCGCGAACGCAGCATGGCGCAGCCCGGGACGGATCACAGCGCGGCCGAAGGCGGGTCGCTGGCGGACGAGGCCCGCGCGCTCCTCGACGCGCTGCCGACGCCCAGCCTAGTGCTCGATCCGCAGGGCCGTGTCCGCCACGCCAATCCCGCCCTGGAGCGGATCGCCGGCTACCCGGCGGAGCGGCTCGTCGCGCAGGGACTCGATCTGATCCTGGCGCAGCGCACGGGCCCCCTCGATCCCGCCGGCGCCGAGCCTCAGGAATTCCTGGCCACGCGCGCGGACGGGACGAGCTTCTGGGCCCGCCTGGAGACGGCGCCCCTGCCCGGAACCCCGTTCCGCATCGGCCAGATCCGCGACGAGACGGCCCGGCGCGAGGCCGAGGGCGCACTCGCGCTCTCCCGCCAGCGCGAGGCGCTGGGACTCCTGACCAACAGCGTCGCCCACGAGTTCAACAACTTCCTGCAGATCCTGATCGGCTACATCGACGGACTCAAGCGGCGGCTCGGGGACCGGCAGGAGCCGTTCGTCCAGCGGGCGATCGCCCGCTCGGCCGACGCCACCGAGCGCGCGGCGATCCTGACCCGGCACCTGCTCGCCTATTCGCGCCGCATCGCGCCGGACGTCCGGTCGGTCGACCTCGACGCCATCGTGGCCGACCTCGCCGCCCGCCTCGAGCCCGACCTGCCGCCTGGGATCCGCCTCACCGTGGCGGCGACGCCGGGCCTGCCGCGGGCGATCAGCAATCCCACGCAGATCGAGTTCGCCCTGCGGCATCTCGTCGCTAATGCCTGCGAGGCGATGCCGTCGGGCGGGACGCTGACCCTGTCGACCTTCCGGGTGGATCCCGGCGACCGCTCCCTGCAGCAGCCGGGCCAGGGGAGCGTCGGGATCGCGGTCGGCGACACCGGGCAGGGCATGTCGCCCGAGATGCTCGCCCGAGCTCTGGCGCCGTTCCAGACCAGCCACGAAGCGGGGCGGGGCGCGGGCCTCGCGATCGTGCACGGCCTCATGAAGCGGCAGAACGGGACCATCACCCTCGACAGCCGCAGCGGGGAGGGGACGCAGGTGCGCCTCTCCTTCCCGGCCGCCCCGGAGCGCACGCTCCACTAGCGCCGTGCCATTCACGCGATGGGCGCGACGGGCGGGCTCGGAATGCGCCGCTGCGATCCGGTGGAAAACGTCGCCCGGGCGACGGCGGCCAGGACTAAAACCGCTGCCCGACCGTTCCCATATCGTCACTGGCGCTCCGCGCCACCCGGTTCTCGTCCTCTGAGGCGTGTTCATGTTTACTGAGATTTCGCGCCGCCGGCGTGTGGCCGCCCTCCTGGCGCTGGCCGCTGCGCTGACCGTCGCGGCACCCGTCGTGGAAGCCCGTCCGGGCGGCGGCGGGTCTGTCGGGTCCCGCGGCTCGCGCACCTACACGGCGCCCTCCGCCACGCCGACCGCTCCGGGCGGCGGCACGACGATGCAGCGCTCGCAGACCGCGCCTTCGCCCGGCATGGGCAGCCCCGGCATGCAGGCCCCGGCCGCGCCCGGTCGCCGCTTCGGCGGCGGGTTCTTCGCGGGCCTGCTCGGCGCCGGCCTGATCGGCGCGCTGCTCGGTGGCGGCTTCTTCGGCGGTCTCGGTGGCCTCGCCTCGATGATCGGACTCCTGTTCCAGGTCGGTCTCGTCGTGCTCGTGGTGATGCTGGCCCTGCGGTTCTTCCGCCGCCGGAACGAGCCGGCCGGCGCCGGCGCGCCCTACGCCCGCTCGTCGCTCGACGATCAGCCGGGCGCCCGCGGCCCGATGGGCGGCGCTCCGGGCGGCCCGGCTCCCGGCGGCATGTTCGGCGGTGGGCAGCGCCCGCCGCAGACGCGCCCGGTGCAGATCGGCCCGGCCGATTACCAAGCCTTCGAGCGCCTGCTCGGCGACATCCAGGACGCCTACTCGCGCGAGGATCGGGTGACCCTGGGCAACCTGTCGACGCCCGAGATGGTCAGCTACTTCGACGAGGAGCTGCGCGGCAACGCCTCCCGCGGCGTGGTGAACAAGATCTCGGACGTGAAGCTGCTGCAGGGCGACCTCGCGGAGGCCTGGGGCGAGGACCGCACCGACTACGCGACCGTGGCCATGCGCTACGCCCTCAAGGACGTGATGATCGAGCGGGCGAGCGGCCGCGTCGTCTCCACGGACTCGTCCGAGGCGACGGAGCTCTGGACCTTCCTGCGCCAGCCCGGCCGCGGCTGGGTGCTCTCGGCGATCCAGCAGACCCGCTGACCCGGCAACGCTCCGGCCTCCGGGCCGGAGCCACGGCTCTCCGTCAGGCCGGCGTCCCCACCGGGGCGCCGGCTTTTCTATGCGCGTCCCACCGATTGGCGAGATCGACGAACCCGGACACCGGGATCTCCTCGGCGCGCGCGGTCTCGGACAGGCCGGCGGCGGCCAGCAGGGCGCCGGCCTCGGGCGTCAAGGCCTTGAGGCTCTGGCGCAGCATCTTCCGCCGCTGGCCGAAGGCCGCCCGGGTGACGGCTTCGAGCGCGCCGGCGCGGCAGGGCAGGGGCTGGGCGCGCGGCACCAGCCGGACCACGCTCGAGGTCACCTTGGGCGGCGGCACGAAGGCCGAGGGGCTGACGTCGAACAGGATCTCGGCCTCCGTGCGCCAGCCGCAGAGGACGCCAAGCCGGCCGTAATCGGCCCGCTCCTCCGGGCCGGCGACGATCCGCTCGGCGACCTCCCGCTGGAACATCAGCACGGCCTGGTCCCACCAGGGCGGCCAGACCTCCCCGTCGAGCCAGCCGGTGAGCAGGGCGGTCCCGACGTTGTAGGGCAGGTTGGCGACGATCCGCGCCGGCGCCTCGCCCACCAGCGGCCGCGGGTCGAAGGCGAGGGCGTCGGCGTCGACCACCTCGAGCCGGCCGGGATAGTGGGCGGCGATCTCGGCGAGGGCCGGCAGGGCGCGCGGGTCGCGCTCGATCGCCACGACGCGGGCGGCGCCCTCGGCGAGGAGCGCGCGCGTCAGCCCCCCCGGGCCCGGTCCGACCTCCACCACGGTCACCCCCGCGAGCGGACCGGCCGCCCGGGCGATCCGGCCGGTCAGGTTGAGGTCGTAGAGGAAGTTCTGGCCGAGCGCCTTCTTCGGCTCCAGGCCGTGGCGGGCGACGACCTCGCGCAGCGGGGGAAGACCGTCCCCGGCGCTCATGCTGGCTGCCTCACAGCTCGTCCTCGGGATCGAAGTGGCGGGCGCCGACGGGCCGGGGACGGCCGGCATAGATGCTGAACGGGATGATCTCGGCCCCGGCGGGGGCCTCGCTCCGCGCCGCCGCGTTGGCGGCCAGCCGGTCGGCGAGGCGCAGGGCCGCCACGAGGCTGTCCGGCCGGGCGACGCCCTGGCCGGCGATGTCGAAGGCCGTCCCGTGGTCCGGCGAGGTGCGCACGAAGGGCAGGCCGAGGGTGACGTTCACACCGTCGTCGAACGCGATCGTCTTGATCGGGATCAGGGCCTGATCGTGCGTGGGCGCGAGGGCGACGTCGTAGGTCTCGCGGGCGCGGGCGTGGAACAGGGTGTCGGCGGGGAGCGGCCCGCGGATGTCGATGCCCCGCGCCCGCAGGCGCGCCACGGCGGGGGCGAGGACGTCGCGGTCCTCGCGGCCTATCGTTCCGGCCTCGCCCGCGTGCGGGTTCAGGCCGGCGAGGACGAGGCGCGGCTCGGGCAGGCCGAACCGCTCCCGCAGGTCCCGGGCGACGATCGCGGCGGTCTCCTCGACGAGTTCCTGGGTGAGCAGGTCCGGCACGTCCCTCAGCGGCACGTGGATCGTCACCGGCACGACCGAGAGGCCGGCGCTCCAGATCATCATCACCGGCCGGGGCGGCGTCACGCCGGGCGGCACCGCGAGGGCGGCCAGGAACTCGGTGTGCCCGGGATGGGCGAAGCCCGTCCGGGTCAGCACGAACTTGGCGATCGGGTTGGTCACCACCGCGCTCGCGCGCCCGGCCTTCACGAACTCCACCGCCGCGGTGATCGACTCGATGGTCGCGCCGGCATTGCCGGAATCGGGGACGCCGGGATCGGCGGCGACGCGGGCGCCGCTCGGCAAGGGCACCACGGGGAGCGCGCGCGGGAACACCTCGGCTGCTGTCTCCGGATCGACCTCCGCCACCGGGACGGGACGGTCGAGGCGGTGGGCGAGGCGCTCGACGAAGTCGGGATCGGCCACCAGGAAGAACGGCGGCAACGGATCCGCCCCGCCGCGCCCGAGCCACGCGCTGAGCGCCAGCTCCGGGCCGATGCCGGCGGGATCTCCGAGGGTGAGGGCGAGGGGCGGCATGGGCGCTCTATAGCGCCCGCGCGGCGCGGGCGCATCCTCGGCGGCTCAGACCGAGCGGCGGGATCGCGGCGGGCGACGCGCCGGACCGGCGCGCCGCCGGTCCCGGTTCCTCAGCGGATCGAGGCGATGCCGTCGGCGGTGGTGGCGGTCCCGACGTTCTGGCGCAGGTCGGCCTCGCCCAGGGTCTTCAGCTCGACTCGCAGCAGCACGGTCTGGTTGCGCTCGCGGACGCCCGTCGCGGTCGCGATCGGCGAGTTGATGTAGTTCAGCGAGACTGTGGTGCACTCGTCCTGGTAGCCGCCGCCGAAGCTCGCGCCCGACAGGTAGAAGCGGCCCGGGTTCTGGTAGATCGGCACCGTCCCGATCGGGTTCGCCAGGTAGGAGCTCAGCGCGTCCGTGTAGGTGTTGCGCACGTCGAGGTAGTGGGTCAGGTCGACGAGCAGCGAGCCCGACACGAACCAGTTCGGCGTGATGTTGTAGGTCGCGGTGGCGGTGATGCCCTCGCGATAGTGGCTGTAGCCCAGCAGCGGCTGCGCCTCGTAGTACGAGTAGAAGGCCGAGACGGTGAGCGGCAGGAACGGCGCGAACCGCGCCGTCGCGCCGGTCTCGAACCGCGCCACGTGGAAGTCGGACTGGTTGAACCGGGCCCGGCTGATGAACGTGATGTTCTGGTTCGGCGAGACCTGGAACCGGCCGACGAAGTCCGAGCGCTGCGTCTCGAGCCCCGAATCGAGGCCGGTGTTGGCGATGTCGCCGCGGCGGAACGAGTTGACGCCCGCGAGCTGGATGGACTCGCCGAACAGGACGTTCGCGTACCAGCCGGACGGGGTCACGACGGAGTACTGGCCGCCGAGATTGGTGCGCACGCCGCCCTCGACCCGGTCGTAGCCCGAGAACTTGTCCCACTCGAACAGCGAGGTGTCGTCGAAGACGAGGCTCTGCGCGTCCTCGTTCGGCAGGCGGCCGATCCGGGTCTCCGACGGGCGCGCGATGATCTGGCCGATCGGCTCCAGGGTGTGGACGCCGAGGGCGCCGAAATTGGCGACGAACGGGTAGCGATAGTCGAGGCCGATCGCCGGCATGACCCGCCCGGCAAAGCCCTGGTCGACGTGCGCGACCTGCGGGACGAGGTCGTTCTGGTAGCCCGAGAAGCTCGTGCTGTTGAAGAACGCGTCCGTGCGCAGATACGCGAAGGGCGTGAATTTCTGGCCCAGATCGTCGATGAAGCTGCGGCGCCAGGACAGCTCCGCGGAGGCGCGGGTGTTCGTGCCGGCGAGCCCGTCGATGGCGCACAGGCCGCGCTGGAAGACCGTGCAGGTCTGGTAGAGCGGGAAGCTGACGCCGTTGACGCTCGGCGAGAACAGGTAGCTCGAGGTCCGCGGCAGGCCCTGGTACTGCGTGGTCTCGCGGGTCAGGCTGGTGATGTTCGCCTGGAAGCGCACCTCGCCGCCGATCTCCGATGGGCCGTTGATCCGCTTGTCGTAGTCGATCACCGGCGCGACGATGGGTTGCTGCTTCTGCCAGTCGAAGCTCGACAGGCCCTTGAAGTAGTAGCCCCGCGCCTCGAACCACGAGCGGTCGCCCTGGCCGATCAGGAACGCGGTCGAGGTCGCCTCGCGGAAATAGTCCGTGGTGATGTTCTGGTTGCGGATCCGGTAATTGTCGAGGAACCACTTGTCGGTCACGCCGACGAGGTCCCAGCCCGTGCGCCAGCGCGGGTTGATGTAGAACCGGCCCTGCGACTCGACCGAGCCGCGGAAGTCGCGCTCGCCGGCGCCGAGCGGGCTCGGCAGGAAGGCCGACGGCGTCGTCTGCGAGATGCCCGACAGGCGGATGTTGTAGAAGCCGTTGTCGATCCGCTGGCGGAACTCGCCCTGCGCGAGCAGGCCCTGGCGGCTCAGCAGGGTCGGCGTCAGGGTCAGGTCGTAGTTCGGCGCGAGGTTGATGAAGTACGGGAGCGACACGCCGTTGCCGAGCGCGGTCGTCGTGACGAAGCGCGGCGTCAGGAAGCCGGTCTTGCGCTTAACCGTCGGGTCCGGCGCCTCGAAATACGGCAGGTAGGCGACCGGGATGCCGGCGATCTCGAGCGTCGAGTCGTCGAAGTAGACCGTGTGGGTCTCGTTGTCGTGGATGATCTTCTTCGCCTTGATCTGCCACAGCGGCGGCGTCTCAGGGTTGTCCTTGCACGGCTCGCAGGCCGTGTAGCTGCCGGACTCGAAGCTCGTCTGCTCGCCGTTCAGACGCTCGGCCCGCGGCGCGGAGAAGCGGGTGCGCACCGTCTCGAACTTCCGCTGCACGGTCTGCTGCCCGCGGAAGGCGTCGACGAAGCCGGTCTTGAAGTCGTCGGTGAGCTCCATGCGCGCGCCGGTCACGACGCCGCCATCGGCCTCGGTGAGGCGGACATTGCCCTCGGCGAAGACCCGGCCGGAATTCCGGTCGTAGCGCACGCGGTCGGCCTGCAGGGTCCGAGGGCCGTAATGCAGCTCGGCGTTGCCCCGGGCCGTCACGGTGCCGCGGTCGTTGTCGTAGATCAGCTCGTCGGCCTCGAC
The DNA here is from genome assembly GCF_900107945.1 of Methylobacterium sp. 190mf. NCBI lineage: Bacteria > Pseudomonadati > Pseudomonadota > Alphaproteobacteria > Hyphomicrobiales > Methylobacteriaceae > Methylobacterium > Methylobacterium sp. 190mf. Next base: position 24,154 of record NZ_FNVI01000011.1, read on the forward strand.
GAGCAGCTTGTCGTCGGGCTTGCCGGCCGCGACGGCGGGCAGGCCCTGGGCATGGGCGGACAGGCCCCCGGCCAGCGGCGCGGCGAGCGCCAGCGCGGCCCGGAAACCAGCCTTCCGCAGGATGTCGGCGACCTTACGCAACGCGCGTCCCAACCCCTGTGACGTCTGCCGCCACCAACCTCAACACCCGTCTCCCGTCCCGCGAAGGATCGCGGAAGTCAGCCGTCTTCCTGGTACAGAAGCGTGAGCGTACCGAGAAGACTGCCTACCACGGCCGGGAACCAGGCCGCCACCGGTGCGGCGACGAGTCCGGATGCTCCGAGCCCCTCCATGACCTGTCGGACCACGTAGAGAGCGAAGCCGGCCGCGACGCCACCGAGGACGAGTTTACCGACACCACCAAAGCGGAAGAACCGTAAGGAAACGGTTGCGGCGACGATGACCATGGCCACGAACAGCACCGGCCGCGCCCACAGGACATCGTACTGGAGACGGTAGCGGGTGGCGTCCAAACCGGCGCGCTCGGTCCGCGCGATCGTTGTGGGAAGTTGCCAGAAAGGCACAGATTCCGGGGGGGTGAACCCCTGACGCACCTGTCCGGGGTCGAGGTTCGAGGCGATCAGGTAGGTGTCGAACGACTCAGGCGGTGCGCCCGGTGTGAGAACGCGCACATCGGAGAGCTCCCAGTAGCCGTCGTGGAGCGTCGCGCGGGCCGCGACGAGCTGCTCGGCGAACTTGCCGGCGTCGTCGAACGCGAAGACCGACACCCCCGCCAGAGTGGTGGTGCCCTCGATGGCGGTCTCGGCGCGGAGGATCGCCTCACCGTCGAGGCCCTTCTGGCGGATCCAGAGGTCCTTGCCCGAACTCGCCTTGGTAGATTTGGCGAAGATCTTGGCCTCGATCTCGGTGGAGCGCTGCTTCAGCATCGCGGAGACCGGGTTGTAGACGCCGACCGCCAGCGCGCCGAGGGCGAGGGCCACGAAGAAGCCGGGCTGCAGGAACTGCCAGGCCGAGATCCCGGCCGCGCGGGCGACCACCAGTTCCAGCTTGCGCGAGAGCTGGAGCAGGGCCGCCATGGAGCCGAACAGGACCGCGAAGGGCAGGACGCCCTCCGCCACCGCGGGGGTGCGGTAGAGCGAGAGCTGCGCCATCAGGCCGGCGGACGCGCCCTGGGCCTCGCCGGCGCGGCGGAGCAGCTCGACGAAGTCGAGCGTGTAGACCAGCGCGAACACGGTGATGAAGACGCCGAGCACCGTGCGGAGGAACCGGGCGGCGAAGTACCGCCCGAGGGTGGGGCCGATCAGCATCATCGGGTTCAGGCCGCCGGCGCGAGGCGCGGGCCGCGGAACCGGCCGCGGACGGCGCGGGCCAGAGCGGCGTTGAACGCGCGTACCCGGGGCCCGTAGAAGATGAGGAGGCTCGACAGGAGGATCGCGAGCAGCGGCACGCCGTAGACCGCCAGGACCGCCGCGGGGCTGCGCGCGGCGGCGCTGACCGCCGCGAAGCCGCCGATGCGCAGAGCCACGACGGCGACGATCGCGCCGGCGATCGCGACGCCGCGCCCCTGCCGGGTCGTGCGGGGATCGCCCAGAGCCGCGAAGGCGATGAAGACCAGCGCCAGCGGGTAGAGGCAGGCGGAGAGCCGGTCGTGCAGCTCGGCGCGGAACCGGCCTTTCTGCAGCTTGTAGTAGCCCTCCGTCGTGTCGGGGAACAGGAGCTGCGCCGTCGAGCGCTCGCGCGGCTTGTAGATCGTGTCGGAATCAGGGGGCGCGAAGGCCGCGAGGTCGATCGTGTAGCGCTCGAAGGTCAGGATCGAGGAATCGCGCGAGTCCTTCTGCTGCTGGTGGACGCTGCCGTTCTCTAGGATCAGGTAGCTCTGGCCGTCGACGTCGACCGCGTTGCCGCGCTCGGCGAGGTAGACCTTGGTCTTCCCGGCCTCGCGCCGGTCCTGGATGAACAGCCCCTTGAGGGTGCCGCCCGGCCCGCGCTCGCGAAAGTGGAAGGTGATGCCGTTGTCGAGCTGGGTGAACTGCCCTTCCTTGACGACGTTCGCGATGAAGTCGCCGCGCACCCGGGTGATCACGTCGCGCAGCTCCTGGAAGCTCGCGGGCATGACAACCACGACCAGGAACCCCACCAGGAAGCTGACGAACAGCGCCAGGGTGAGGAAGGGCCGCAGCAGCGAGCGCGGCGGCATCCCGGCCGCCGACATGACGATCAGCTCGGAATCGCCGTTCAGTTTGTTGAGCGCGTAGATCGTGCCGATGAACAGCGCCACGGGGGCGATGACGACGACGAGGGTCGGCAGCGACAGGCCGGTGACGAAGAGGAAGACCAGCAGCGTCTGGCCCTTGGCGGTCACGAGATCGAGCTCGCGCAGGGCCTGCGTCAGCCAAATGGTGCCCGTCAGCCCGATCAGGCAGCCGAGGGTGGCGCCCAGGGCGATCCGAAAGATGTAGCGCTCGATCTGCCTCATCGGCCCGGCAGTCCCGCTCGTCCTCTCGCGCCCTCAAGGCGGCAGGGACCCGACAAAAGGGGCGATTCCAGGGCTGTCACGCCGCGTTGCGTTCTCCGTCTCAGCGGCTACACAGGGCGGATCGCCCGCGCCTCGGCGCGCGGGTGCGTAGTACGGCTCCGGAATAACGGGCAGGGCGACGGGTATGGCGGACGGTATCGAGATCGGTTTCGGTCCCCTGGAGCAGAGCGGCCAGGGCCCCGGCGGATCCGGCGATCTCGTGGTCTTCGTCGGCGACGACCTGTCGCTCGGGTCGGCCGCCCGCGAGGCGCTCGGCGCCTCCGGGGCGGATCTCGTGGCCCGCGCCGCGGCCTCCGAGAAGTTCAAGGGCCGCTCGCTCAGCGCCCTGTCCCTGCCGGCCCCGGCGGGCGTCGGCGCCGACCGCCTCGTGGTCGTGGGTCTGGGCTCGGAGAAGGACCGGGCCAAGACCGACTGGCCGGCGCTCGGCGGCTTCACCGCCGGCAAGGTGGCGGGACGGACCGCCCGGGTCGTGCTCGACTGGCCGGGCGCGACCGTCACGGCGGCGCAGGCCGGCGAGTTCGCTCTCGGCGCGCGCCTGCGGACCTACGCATTCGACCGCTACAAGACCAAGAAGAAGCCCGACGCCGACGACAAGTCGGTCACCGCGCTGACCCTGCTGCTCGCCGATCACGGCGCGGCCGCCCGCGAGGGCGAGGGCGCCAAGAGCCTGTCCGACGGCGTGGTCCTGGCCCGCGACCTCGTGAACGAGCCGCCGAACGTGCTCTTCCCGGCTGAGTTCGCCCGCCGCGCCTCGGAACTCGCCAAGCTCGGCGTCGAGATCGAGGTGCTGGAGCCGGCCCGGATGCGGGAACTCGGCATGGGCGCGCTGCTCGCGGTGGCGCAGGGCTCGGCCCGCGAGCCGCGGATCGTGATCATGCGCTGGAACGGCGGCCCCGCGGCCGAGGCGCCCGTGGCCCTCATCGGCAAGGGCGTCGTGTTCGATTCCGGCGGCGTCTCGATCAAGCCGGGCGGCGGCATGGAGGACATGAAGGGCGACATGGGCGGCGCCGCCGCCGTCGTCGGCGCGCTCCACGCGCTCGCCGCCCGCAAGGCGCGCTGCAACGTGGTCGGCGCCATCGGCATCGTGGAGAACATGCCGGACGGCGGCTCGTACCGCCCCTCCGACATCCTGACCTCCATGTCGGGCCAGACCATCGAGGTGATCAACACCGACGCCGAGGGACGGCTGGTGCTGGCCGACGTGATCACACACGTCATCCGCAGCACAAAGCCCAAGGCGATCGTCGACCTCGCGACGCTGACCGGCGCGATCATCGTGGCGCTGGGCCAGGACATCGCCGGTATGTTCTCGAACGATGACACGCTGGCGGGCAACATCCACGCCGCCGGCGAGGCGACCGGCGAGAAGGTGTGGCGGATGCCGCTGATCCCCGCCTACGACAAGGCGATCGATTCCAAGTTCGCCGACATGAAGAACACCGGCGGCCGCCACGGCGGCGCCGCCACCGCGGCCTCGTTCATCAAGCGCTACGTCGAGGACGTTCCGTGGGCGCATCTCGACATCGCCGGCGTCGCGATGTCGTCGAACGCCAGCGAGATCAACCGCAGCTGGGGCGCGGGCTGGGGCGTGCGCCTCCTCGACCGGCTGATCCGCGACCATTACGAGGCCCGCTGAGGCGGCCGCGGCGGTCCCGACCCCGCGCGCCTCTCCGGGTGAACCCAGCATGGCCGCACACGCCAACGCCGCGCTCGACCGGGTCGGCCCAGGCGCCGGGACGTCCGGAGGCCGCGCCGGCGGCCTTCTGGCAGCGGCGGGGCCGATTCTCGCCATGCTGGCCGCCCTGGCGGTCGTCGCGGCGACCGGCCTGAGCCAGCGCGACGCCGTGCCGGAGCCGCTTGAGCCCTGGATCTTCGGCTACTTCATCGGCCGCTACCCGCTCTTCGCCTTCGCGCTGGTCTACGGGCTCGGCCACCTCGCGCGGGTGGCGACGGGCCCGGGCCCGGGCTCCGCGCCGCGCCGGATCGTGTTCGGACTGGCGGGCACGGTCGCGCTCCTCGCCGCGGGGCTCTACCCGACCTTCGGCGGCCTCGTCCTGCGCGGCGCCTTCGCCACCGGGGGCATGGCCTTCCTCACCCACCAGCCGCTGTGGCTGGCCTACGGGCTCGGCGCAGCCGTGGGCGCGCTGACGTTCGGCGGCGTCCTCGGCGTGTTCGCGGTCGCGGCCAACCGGCCCCTGCGGCCGCGGCTGCGCCGGGTCGGCTACGGGGCGCTCGCCTTCCTGGCCCTGTGGCTCGGCGCGATCCTGATCGGCCTCGCCGGGGACCTGGGCGTCGGCCCCTGGCCCCGGCGGGCGATGCGGCCGGAGGAAGCCGCGCTCGCCGCCGGCCTGTTGATCGTTGCGGCTCTGCCCCACACCGTGCTGGCGACATTGCGCCGGCATCGTCCAGCCCTCTGAACCCCCTGCCTTGCGGGGCGGCCTCCGTTCCCGCAGAGTCGGCGCGACAGGCGTTGCGGGACTCGGCCCCCGAGAGTCGGGCCCGCGGGAGGCATCGCGATGCATGAGGCGAACGTGATGGAGCACGGCGCTCGAGCCGCCACGGCCGGAGCGATGCCGGGCCGCGGGGCCTCCGACCGGCCCTGGCTGCCCTTCTATCCGCCCGGCGTGCCGGCGGAGATCGACGTCGCGGGCCTCGGAACCCTGGTCGACCTGTTCGAGACCAGCGTGACCGCCTTCGCGGGCCGGCCGGCGATGCTGTGCTTCGGCTCCACCATGACCTACGCGACCCTCGGCCAGCAGGCGCGCGACCTCGCGACCTGGCTGCGCGGGCAGGGTCTGGCGAAGGGCGACCGCGTGGCGATCATGCTGCCGAACGTCCCCGCCTACGCCGTGGCGATCTTCGGCGTCCTCCTGGCGGGCGGGACGGTGGTCAACACCAATCCGCTCTACACGCCCCGGGAATGCGTGCAGCAGATCAACGATTCCGGCGCGCGGATCCTGATCGTCCTGGAGAATTTCGGCGCCACTATCGCCGCGGCGCTGCCCGACGTGGCCCTGGAGCAGGTCGTCCTCGTGGGTCCGGGCGACGGGCTCGGGCTGAAGGGGCGGGTGATCAACCTCGCGAGCCGGCACGTCCGCAAGGCGGTGCCGCCGTTCCGCCTGCCGGAGAGGCTGGCGATCCCGTTCGCCACCGTGCTCCGCCAGGGCCGGACGATGCCGCGCGCGTCCGCGTCGGTCGACCCGGAGGATCTCGCCTTCCTGCAATATACCGGGGGCACCACGGGCATCGCCAAGGCGGCGATGCTGAGCCACCGCAACATCATGGCGAACGTCGAGCAGTCGCAGCTCTGGTTCAACTCGAAGGATCCGAGCGTCGCGCGCTGCGTGGTCACGGCGCTGCCGCTCTACCACATCTTCGCGCTCACCGCGTGCTTCTTCCAGTTCATGCGCAGCGGCGGCTCCTGCCTGCTGATCCCCAATCCGCGCGACTGCGACGGCATGGTCAAGACCCTGAGCCGCACCCGCTTCACCCACCTGATGGGCGTGAACACGCTGTTCAACGTGCTGATCAACCATCCGAAGATCGGCACGGTGGATTTCGCCCACCTCGACTTCGTGGTCGGCGGCGGCACGGCCGTCCAGCGGGCGGTGGCCGAGCGCTGGAAGGCCCTGACCGGCAACACGATCATCGAGGGCTACGGCCTGTCGGAGACCTCGCCGGTCGTGTGCGTCAACCCGCGAGGCATGCGCGACTTCTCCGGCACGATCGGCTACCCGCTGCCCTCAACGGAGGTCTCGATCCGCGCCATCTCCGGCGAGCCCCTCCCGGCCGGGCAGCCGGGCGAGATCTGCGTGCGCGGTCCGCAGGTGATGCGCGGCTACTGGAACCGGCCGGAGGAGACCGCCCGGGCGATGACCGCGGACGGGTTCTTCCGGACGGGCGACGTCGCGATCCTGCAGGAGGACGGCCAGGTCCGGATCGTCGACCGGATGAAGGACATGATCCTCGTCTCCGGCTTCAACGTCTATCCGAACGAGGTCGAGGACGTGCTGGCGGCCCACCCGGCCGTGCTCGAATGCGCGGTGGTCGGCGCGCCGAGCGAGGAGACCGGCGAGATGGTGGTGGCCCACGTGGTCCTGAAGGACCCGTCGGTCTCCACCGATATCCTGCGGGCGCATGCCCGCACCCAGCTCACCGGGTACAAGGTTCCCCGCCGCGTGGTGCTCCACGAGACCCTGCCGAAGACCAATGTCGGCAAGGTGCTGCGGCGGATGCTGCGCGACGAGACGCCGCCGGCCTGAGCCTCGCCCGCGCGGCGGAAGACGGCCTGCGTCCCGGTGCCGCTCACGGGCGGCGTAACTCCTGCGCGCCGTTCGCCGAAAGGTCAGGCTGCGGCGCTTGCGCCCCTGTCGGCCGCGGCCGATCTGTGGGTTGTGCAGGCAGAAGATCCGAGGAGACGGCCATGTTGATCAAGCGCAGGCGCGGTTGGGAGATTCCGGAGCATCTGGCGACGCCGGAGGCCGTCTTCCTCAATCGGCGGGCCCTGATCGGCGGCGCGGCCGGGCTCGCGGCCGGCTCGCTCCTGGGCGGACGCGCGGCCCTTGCGGCGGCGGGCGACCAGCCGCTCTACCCGGCGCCGCAGAACCCCGCCTACACGCTCGACCGCCCCCTGACCCCGGAGCGCTTCAGCGCCGACTACAACAATTTCTACGAGTTCGGCACGTCGAAGACGGTGCTGCCGGCGGCCAACGCCCTTAAGACGCAGCCCTGGACCCTGAAGATCGACGGGCTCGTCGAGAAGCCGTTCGAGATCGGCGTCGACGACCTGATCCGGAAGGTCGGCCTGGAGGAGCGTCTCTACCGTCACCGCTGCGTCGAGGCGTGGTCGATGGCGGTGCCCTGGACCGGATTCCCGCTGGCGAAGCTCGTGGCGCTGGCCAAGCCCGCCTCCGGCGCGAAGTACATCCGCTTCGAGACGTTCATGGACAAGGCGATGGCGCCCGGCCAGCGGGCGTTCTTCTATCCCTGGCCCTACACGGAGGGCCTGACCCTGGCTGAGGCCGGGAACGACCTCGCCTTCATGGTCACGGGGATCTACGGCAAGCCGCTGCCCAACCAGTTCGGGGCGCCGATCCGCGTCGCGGTGCCGTGGAAGTACGGGTTCAAGTCGGCCAAGTCACTGGTGAAGATCTCGTTCACGGCCGACCGGCCGAAGACCTTCTGGGAGGGTCTGCAGGCCTCGGAGTACGGCTTCTGGGCCAACGTGAACCCGGCCGTGCCGCACCCGCGCTGGAGCCAGGCGACCGAGCGCGTCCTCGGCACTGACCAGCGCGTGCCGACGCTGATCTACAACGGCTACGGCGAGCAGGTCGCCGGCCTCTACAAGGGCCTCGAGGGCGAGCGCCTGTTCGTGTGAGCACGGGCCTGCCGGAGCCGCGCTGATGCTGGCGCGGCTTCCGCAGCGACGACGCGGCTCCTACGCTGCCCGGCCGACGAGGTAGACGGTCCGCGGCCTAGCGCGGGCAGGCATGGGCCCGCTCGAAGGCCTGCAGATCCGCCACCGTCGCCTGCTCCTGGCGCGAGAGCGGCACGCGATCCATGGCGTCGTACCGGCAATCGGCGTTGCCGAAGGTTCGGATCGCCCGCGGCGTGCTGAAGCAGTAGCCCGCCTGCTTGTAGATCAGGTTGCGTTGGTACCAAGCTTCCGCGCAGTCATCCGCCATCGCGCCGGTGGAGCCCGCGACGAGGATCAGAGCGTAGAGAGCAGCGCGCATCGAATCGTCTCCGTGAGGAGCCGGATCCAACCATCGGATGCTCAGTAGGTCCAGCGCTGCGCCTTCGAGACGAGGAAGTCGCGGAACGCCTGCACCCGGGCGACCGAGCGCATCTCCTCGGCGTAGACGAGATAGCTCTCCAGACTCGGCATCTCGGTCTCGCGCAGCACCTGCACGAGCTGCTGGCCGCCATCCACCGCGTAATCGGGCAAGATGCCGATGCCGGCGCCGGCCTCCATGGCGCGCTGCAGGGCGCCGATATTGTTCACCGTCAGGTGGACCTGGCGACGCTCGCGGCCCTCGCGGCCCGCATCGGCGAGCCAGTGGGCGGCCAGCAGGTACGAGGGCTCGTTGCCGCCGAAGGAGACGAGGCGGTGGTCGTCGAGCTCCTCGATGGTCTTGGGCTCGCCGAACCGCTTCACGTAATCCGGACTGGCGAAGGCGTGGTAGTGCACGGTGAACAGCCGCCGCTGGATCAGGTCCGGCTGCGCCGGGCGGCGCATGCGGATCGCCACGTCGGCCTCGCGCATGGCCAGATCGAGCTCCTCGTTGGTGAGGATCAGCTCGATGCGCACGTCCGGGTAGAGGTCCAGAAACTCGCCGACCCGCTGCGACAGCCAGGACGTGCCGAGGCCGACCGTGGTGGTGACCTTCAGGTCGCCGGTCGGCCGCTCGGAGGTCTCGACGAGGCGGGCCCGGGTATTCTCCAGGCGCAGCTTCATGTCCCGCGCGGCGCGGAACAGCAGGTCGCCCTGCTCGGTGAGCAGGAGGCCGCGGGCGTGGCGGTGGAAGAGCGGCGCCTTGAGCTCGCGCTCCAGGGCGCTGATCTGGCGGCTGACCGCCGATTGGCTGAGCCCGATATCGTCACCCGCCTTGGTGAAGCTCCCCGCCTCCGCGACGTTGAGGAAGATCCGGATCTTGTCCCAGTCCAAGGCGAGAACCCCTACCAGCGCGCGCCCGCGGGTCGCGCCCGGGGTGGAGAAGGGACGCGAAGCGGCGGGCAGATCACCGGGCGAACTGCGCGGTGCCGGGCGCGGATGGCCGCTCCCGACACCGCGCGGGCATGCAATCGGTGCATCCCGGCGCAGTCAGCACTCCTATGCACACGGTGCATGGTCCTGCGCAAGCATAAGCAGCGCGAACTTGTTGAAATGCCGGGCCCGACGGCTTCGCGCGGGAGGTGCGGAAGCCCGTCCGGCCGTCATTCCGCCGCGGCGGCCTGGACCGGACTCTCGCCGATCTCGAGATTGGCCAGGAACTTCTCCGCCTCCAGCGCCGCCATGCAGCCCATGCCGGCGGCGGTGATCGCCTGGCGGTAGACGTCGTCCGTGACGTCGCCGGCGGCGAACACGCCCGGGATCTCGGTCTCGGTCGTGCCGGGCTTCACGGTGAGATAGCCGCCGTGGCGCATGGGCAGCTGCCCCTCGAAGATGGCGGTCGCCGGCTGATGGCCGATCGCCACGAACACGCCGTCGGCCTTCACCTCGCTGATCTCGCCCGAGCGCGGATCTTTGAGACGGACGTGCGTCACGTTCGGTGCCGGTTTCTGCACGCCGCAGATCTCGGCGATCTCGCGGTGCCACAGCACCTCGACGTTCGGGTGCTTGAACAGGCGCTCCTGTAGGATCCGCTCGGCGCGGAAGCTGTCGCGGCGGTGGACCACCGTCACCTTGCTGGCGATGTTGGCGAGGTACAGGGCCTCCTCGACCGCGGTGTTGCCGCCGCCGACCACCACGACGTCCCTGCCGCGGAAGAAGAACCCGTCGCAGGTCGCGCAGGCCGAGACGCCGCCGCCCTGGAACGCCGCCTCGGACGGGATCCCGAGCCACTTGGCCTGCGCCCCGGTGGCGATGACCAGGGCGTCGCACGAGTAGGTCTCGCCGGAATCGGCCTCGAGGCGGAACGGCCGCTGCTTGAGATCGACCTTCGTGATGTATTCCGAGACGATCCGGGTACCGACGTGCTCGGCCTGGAGGCGCATCTGCTCCATCAGCCAGGGGCCCTGGATGGCCTCGGCGAAGCCCGGGTAGTTCTCGACATCCGTCGTGATCATGAGCTGGCCGCCCGGCTGGAAGCCGGAGATCAGCAGCGGCTCGACCATGGCGCGGGCGGCGTAGATCGCCGCCGTGTAGCCGGCGGGTCCCGAGCCGATGATGACGAGCTTGGCGTGGGTGTGGGCCATCTGTCTCGGTCTCCTCAGGCCGGTCCGGCCGCGCGGCGCGCGGCATAGGCGTGGGCGAGCGCCCGGGCGATCACCGGAGTCGCGTCGATCGGCTTGTACGTCAGATCCGCCAACTGACCGGTGAACGGTCGCAGCGCCCCGGCGATCGCCAGCCCGGCGAACATGCGCCGATGCCGGATATAGGTACGCGGCAGGTCGAACAGCAGGACCGGCGCGCCGGTGGACACCGCCTCGCTGACCATGTTGGCCGAGTCGGAGGTCACGACGATCGCCTCGGCGAGCGCCAGCATGGCCACGTAGGGGTTGTCGCCGCTCCCGTCCCAGAGGAACCCCCCGGTCTCGGCGGCGAGCACCTTCACGGCGTCGCGGAGCGGGTTCGGCGTCCGGCGGGAGATCGTCACCATCAGCCGGCAGCCCTGCGCGGCCAGCCCGCGCAGATCCTTCACGAGGCGGTTCATGTCGGTCTTGCGGTAGCTCAGGTGACGGCTGTCGCCGCCGACCAGCACCGCCACCCGCGGGCCGTCGAGGCGCGCGAGCCGCGGATCCGGCCGGGCCCGGGCCGCGGCCAGGCGCGCCGCGGTGACGAGGTGCGGCGCCGTGAGCGTGGTGAAGACGTTGGGACCGCGCAGATCGTCGTAATCCGGCACCCAGATGAAGTCGGCGCTGTCGGCGCCGGTCCGCGGATCCTTCAGGAAGGCCGTGAAGGTCCGGCCGCCGGTCGCGCGCCGCACGGTCCGCAGGTACGGGACCGACCGGCGGCCGGAGGCGATCAGGATGTCGGGGTAGGGGCCCGACAGGGCGCCGGCCCGGCGGCGCGGGCCCTCGCGCGGGTCGATCGGCCCCCAGGGCGCCATCCAGCCGAATGGTCCTGAGGCCGGCACCTTCCGGATCTCGAAGTCGAGACCCAGGGTCTCGGCGATGCCGACGCACTGGTTCTCGTCGCCGGCCTTGCCGTCCGTGACGATCCAGGCGCGGGCGCGGGCGAGCTCGGGCAGGCGCTCGCGCCGCGGGTCCGAATTGCTGACCGGCGCGCTCTGCGCCTCCGACACGTAGATGCTTGCCATGCTCCTCACCGGATACGCCCCACGCTGCCGACCGGGGCCGGCAGCCGCCTTCTAATCCCGCGGCAGGTCGCGGGCGAGCCACTGGGCGTAGATGTCGGCGATGGCGGCGAGCCGGCGCTGCTCGAATTGCGGATCGTACCACGCGCCGCCGTAGCTCGACGGCGTCGCGGTCATCTGCGGGTAGCGCCCGAGCACCTGCCCCTTGGGCCCGACGAGCAGCGCCTCGCCCTCCATGTAGTCGGTCTCGAAATTGCCGCCCAGGCCGCGCAGGGAGCCGCTGCCGACATAGGGCCGGAGCGACAGGCTCGTCACGACCACGACGAGGCGCGGCCCGCGGCCGCCGATCCGACCGGCGAAGTTCTTCCGCAGGGCGTCGGTCAGGTCGCCGGCCAGCGCCTCGGCCTGCAGCCCCGCGCCCTTGTTCAGGAGCGGCCGCACGTCGACCCGGACGTCGGAGAAGACCGGAGTCGGCGGAAAGTCGCTCGCCGCCGCGGACCCCGCGACGGCACCGAGGAGCAGGCCGGCGAGCCGGCCCCACGTACGCGGGCGCATCGGCTCAGCCGCCGTACTGGACGGCGACGACCTCGTAGGACTTGCCGCCCCCGGGCGTGGTGACCTCGACCGTGTCGCCGACGCCCTTGCCGATCAGCGCGCGGGCGATCGGCGAGGTGATCGAGACGCGGCCCGAGCGCACGTCGGCCTCCGGCTCTCCCACGATCTGGTAGGTCTTCTCCTCCTCCGTGTCCTCGTCGACGAGCTTCACGGTGGCGCCGAACTTGATCCTGTCACCCGAGAGCTTCGTGACGTCGATCACTTCGGCCCGCGCGATCATGCTCTCCAGTTCGAGGACGCGGCCCTCGTTGTGGGACTGCGCCTCCTTGGCGGCGTGGTACTCGGCGTTCTCCGACAGGTCGCCGAGCGCGCGGGCCTCCGCGATCGCCTGGATGATGCGCTGGCGCTCCACCTGCTGGCGGTGCTTCAGCTCCTCTTCGAGGGCTGCCAGCCCGCGCACCGTGATCGGAACCTTGTCTATCGCCATCGTCTCGCGCCACAATGAAGAGGCCCGGCCGAGAGTGCAGCACTCTCCCCGGGCCATGAAATGAAGTCAGCGGAACCCTGAGGTTCAGGCCGCGAAGTATTCCTGCAACGCGCGGACCTTGAGATCGCCTTCTAGATAGGCCTTGATCCCCTCGGCCGCGGCCATCGCGCCGGCTAGAGTGGTGTAATACGGCACCTTATGCAAGAGGGCCGCGCGCCGGAGCGAGCGCGAGTCCGACAGGGCGCCGGCCCCCTCGGTGGTGTTCAGGACGAGGTGGATCCCGCCGTTCTTGATCGCGTCGACCACGTGCGGCCGGCCCTCCAGAACCTTGTTGATCCGCTCTGCCGGAACGCCGTTCTCCGCGAGGTAGCGCTGCGTGCCGCCGGTCGCCAGGATGGTGAAGCCGAGATCGGACAGGAGCTTCATGGTCGGCAGGATGCGGGCCTTGTCGGCATCCCGCACCGAGACGAAGACGGCCCCCGCCTTCGGTACCTGGGTGCCCGAGCCGAGCTGGCTCTTGGCGAAGGCCACGCCGAAGCTGGCGTCGAGCCCGATCACCTCGCCGGTGGAGCGCATCTCCGGTCCGAGCAGCACGTCGACGCCGGGGAAGCGGGCGAAGGGGAAGACCGCTTCCTTCACGGCGATGTGCGGCAGGGTCTTGGGCTTCAGGCCGAAGGTCGCGAGCGGCTCGCCCGCCATGATCCGGGCCGCGATCTTGGCGATCGGCTCGCCGATGACCTTGGCGACGAACGGCACCGTGCGCGAGGCGCGGGGGTTCACCTCCAGCACGTAGATCGTGCCGTCCTTGATGGCGTACTGCACGTTCATCAGGCCGACGACGTTGAGCGCCAGCGCCATGGCCTTGGTCTGCCGCTCCAGCTCGTCCACGATCTCGGGCGAGAGCGAGCGCGGCGGCAGGGAGCAGGCCGAATCGCCGGAATGGATGCCGGCCTCCTCGATGTGCTCCATGATGCCGGCGATGAACACGTCCTTTCCGTCGCAGACCGCGTCGACATCGACCTCGACCGCGTCCGACAGGTAGCGGTCGAACAGGAGCGGGTTCTTGCCCAGCACCGTGTTGATCTGGCCGGTCTTGTCGTTCGGGTAGCGGGCCTTCACCTCGGAGGGGATCAGGCTCGGCAGCGTGTCGAGCAGGTAGTCGGCGAACTGCGTCTCGTCGCGGATGATCGCCATGGCGCGGCCGCCGAGCACGTAGCTCGGGCGGACCACGAAGGGCAGGCCGAGCGTCTCGGCCACCAGCCGGCTCTGCTCGACCGAGTAGGCGATGCCGTTCTTCGGCTGCTTCATCGCGAGCTTGTCGAGGAGCCGCTTGAACTGGTCCCGGTCCTCGGCGAGGTCGATCGCGTCGGGCGAGGTGCCGAGGATCGGCACGCCGGCGGCCTCGAGGGCGCGGGCGAGCTTCAGCGGGGTCTGGCCGCCGAACTGCACGATCACGCCGTGCAGGGTGCCGGCCTGCCGCTCGGTCTCGATGATCTCCAGCACGTCCTCGGCGGTCAGCGGCTCGAAGTAGAGCCGGTCCGAGGTGTCGTAGTCGGTCGAGACCGTCTCCGGGTTGCAGTTGACCATGATGGTCTCGTAGCCGGCGTCCGAAAGCGCGAAGCAGGCGTGGCAGCAGCAATAATCGAACTCGATGCCCTGGCCGATCCGGTTCGGGCCGCCGCCGAGGATCACGACCTTCTTGCGATCCGAGGGCTCCGCCTCGTCCACGACCGCGCCCGCGAACGGCGCCACGTAGGTCGAGTACATGTAGGCGGTGGGCGACTTGAACTCGGCCGCGCAGGTGTCGATCCGCTTGTAGACCGGGCGCACCGCCAGCGCGCGCCGGGCCGCGCTGACGGCGGCCTCGTCGGTCCTGGCCAGCACCGCGAGGCGGGCATCCGAGAAGCCGGCGGCCTTGAGCTGGCGGAAGGCACCGGCCGTCTTCGGCAGGCCGTGGGCCTTCACGCGGTTCTCGAGGTCGATGATCGCCTGGAGCTGCTCGAGGAACCACGGGTCGATCTTGCAGGAGGCGTAGACCTGCTCGTGGCTGACGCCGAGCCGCAGGGCCTGCGCGACCTTGAGCAGCCGGTCCGGAGTCGGGGTGCCGATCGCCGCCTTGATGGCGTTGTGGTCGTCGCCCTTGCCGAGCCCCTCGATCTCGATGTCGTCGAGGCCGGTCAGGCCGGTCTCGAGCGAGCGCAGGGCCTTCTGCAGCGATTCGGCGAAGCAGCGGCCGATCGCCATGGCCTCGCCCACCGACTTCATGGCGGTGGTCAGCGTCGGCTCGGCGCCCGGGAACTTCTCGAAGGCGAAGCGCGGGATCTTGGTGACGACGTAGTCGATCGTCGGCTCGAACGAGGCCGGCGTCGCGCCGCCAGTGATGTCGTTGGCGATCTCGTCCAGCGTGTAGCCGACCGCGAGCTTGGCGGCGACCTTGGCGATCGGGAAGCCGGTGGCCTTCGAGGCGAGCGCCGAGGAGCGCGAAACGCGCGGATTCATCTCGATCACGATCATACGCCCGTTCTCGGGGTTGATCGCGAACTGCACGTTCGAGCCGCCGGTCTCGACGCCGATCTCGCGGAGCACCGCCAGCGATGCGTCGCGCATCACTTGGTACTCCTTGTCGGTGAGCGTCAGCGCCGGCGCGACGGTGATCGAATCACCCGTGTGGACCCCCATCGGGTCGATGTTCTCGATGGAGCAGACGATGATGCAGTTGTCGTTCCGGTCCCGGACGACCTCCATCTCGTACTCTTTCCAGCCGAGCACGCTCTCCTCGATGAGCACCTCGTTGGTCGGCGACGCGTCGATGCCGCGCTCGACGATGTCGAGGAACTCCTCGCGGTTGTACGCGATGCCGCCGCCGGTGCCGCCCATGGTGAAGGACGGCCGGATGATCGCCGGCAGGCCGACCTCGGCCAGCGCGATCAGCGCCTGCCCGATCGCGTGCTCACCGTAGCGCTTGCGCCGCTCGGTCTCGCCCGCGGCCCAGCTCTTCTCGTAGGCCGCCAGCGCGGCCTGGCGCGCCGCCGGATCGCTGTTCGCCTCCTCGATCCTGGCGATCTCGGCCAGGTAGGCCTGACGGTCCGCCTTCTTGGCGGCGGACGCGTTGGCGAGCGCCGATTTCGGGGTGTCGAGCCCGATCTTGGTCATGGCGTCGCGGAACAGGCTCCGGTCCTCGGCCTTGTCGATGGCCTCGGCGGTGGCGCCGATCATCTGCACGCCGTACTTCGCGAGCACGCCCATCTTCTGCAGCGACAGGGCGCAGTTGAGCGCCGTCTGGCCGCCCATCGTGGGCAGGATCGCGTCGGGGCGCTCCTTCTCGATGATCTTGGCGACGATCTCCGGGGTGATCGGCTCGACGTAGGTCGCGTCCGCCATGTCCGGGTCGGTCATGATGGTCGCGGGGTTCGAGTTCACCAGGACGATGCGGTAGCCCTCCTCGCGGAGCGCCTTGCAGGCCTGGGTGCCGGAATAATCGAACTCGCAGGCCTGTCCGATGATGATCGGACCCGCACCGATGATCAGGATCGAGGAGATGTCGGTGCGTTTGGGCATCGTGGGCCTTCTCAGGCCAAGCGCGCCCGATCGGGCACGGCTCGAGTGAGCCCTGCTCCCGGACGCGCGTGGCGGGAATGTCGTTGAGCCCCGCGTTTACACGGGCGACGGGCGCATTGGAAGGCCGGGACAACCGCGCAGTCTGGCCGCGCGCCCGGCGCATGGATGCGGCACCGATCCTTCGATTTGGAGGATTTATAAATTCTCACAAGACTTCATCGATTTCTTGCAGGAAATCGACGCCGGACCTTAAGCTCCGATGGGTCGGCCAGCGCGCCGATCGATATCATCATCGCTCGAGACCGAAAATGCCCAGGCCAGCGACACTCTTCGCGATACTTCTGATCGGCTCGATGACGGGCGCGAACGCTTCGGAGATCGCCATCAAGACCTTGAACAGCGGTCCGGGCGGGATGATGGTCTTCGACCCGGCCTTCGTGAAGATCCAGCCCGGCGACACGGTGCGGTTCGTGCCGGCCGACAAGGGTCACAATGCCGAGTTGATCAAGGGGATGGCGCCCGAGGGCGCGGCGCCGTTCAAGACGGTGGTCGGCAAGGAGGAGGCCGTGACCTTCGACAAGCCCGGCCTCTACGGCATCAAGTGCTCGCCGCACTACATCATGGGGATGGTCGGGCTCGTCCAAGTCGGCGACAAGCCCGACAATCTGGAGGCGGTCCGGGCGGTGCCGCAGAACAAGCTGGCCGCCAAGCGGTTCGAGCCGCTGTTCGAGAAGGTCCAGTAGGCGCCGGGGCGGCTCTGGCCGCCCCGATCCGTCTCAGAAGCCGGCGTGGAGCGCGGCGACCGCCCGGTCGATCGAGAGGTAGAACACTCCGAAGGCCACCAATGCGGCGGCCGCGAACTCCACGGCGACGTTCGAGAGCGTCTGCGCGCGGCGCAGGGCCTCGCGGCCGAAATAGACCGAGATCCAGGCGAGGGCGAGGACCGCCGGCATGGCGAAGAGGTAGGACACCGTGCTCTCGACGCGGTCGAAGCCGCCGGTCGGATCGATCAGCGCCCGGATGTTGCGCACCCAGGGGGCGTAGACGGCGGCGTAGAGGGCGGTCAGCCAGGACAGGCCCGCGGCGACGCCGAGATGGAAGGTGAAGCTGCGGTGCAGGCGGGAGAAATCGTCGCGCGCCTCGTCGATGGTCATCCGGCAATCCCCTGCGACGGGCCGCCGTCGCCGGGCGCGGATGCGCCGCCGTTCAGGGGCCGTCGTGGGCTCCCTTAAGCCGTCCGATCTGGCGGATTTTATGGCCCCGCCGCGGCCCGATTGGGATCGGGACGCAGGACTGAAAGGCCGCGCGCCGCGGCTCCGCGGCGCTCGCGAAGACGACGCGTCAGGCGCGCTCGGGTTCGCCCGAGCGCATCAGCGTCACGAAACGCTCGAAGAGATAGTGGCTGTCGCGCGGGCCGGGGGAGGCCTCCGGGTGGTGCTGCACCGAGAAGGCCGGGCGGTCGGTGAGGGTCAGGCCGCAATTCGAGCCGTCGAACAGCGACACGTGGGTCTCCACGGCCGTCTCCGGCAGGCTGTCCGGATCCACTGCGAAGCCGTGGTTCATCGACACGATCTCGACCTTGCCGGTGGTCTTGTCCTTCACCGGGTGGTTCGCACCGTGGTGGCCCTGGCCCATCTTCACGGTCCGGCCGCCGAGGGCGAGACCCATCAGCTGGTGGCCGAGACAGATGCCGAAGGTCGGCACCTTCTGGTCCAAGAGCTTGCGAATCACCGGGACCGCGTAGGCGCCGGTGGCGGCCGGGTCGCCGGGGCCGTTCGACAGGAACACGCCGTCCGGCTTCAGCGCCAGGATCTCCTCGGCCGTCGTGGTGGCCGGCACGACGGTGACGTCGCAGCCGGCCTGGGCGAGGAGGCGCAGGATGTTGCGCTTCACGCCGTAATCGATGGCCACGACCCTGAGGCCCTCGCCGGGTGCGCGCGTGCCGTAGCCGTTGCCCAGCGCCCAGACGGTCTCGGACCATTCCGACGGCGCGCGGCTCGTCACCGGCGGAACGAGGTCCAGCCCCTCCATCGGCGCGAGGGCCGCCGCGCGGGCCTTGAGGGCCTCGCGGTCGAAATTGCCCTGGGGATCGTTGGCGATCACGGCGTTGGGCATGCCCTGGTCGCGGATGCGGGCCGTGAGCGCCCGGGTGTCGACGCCCGTGATGCCGACGATGCCGCGCGCCCTGAGCCACCCGTCGAGATGCGACGAGGACCGCCAATTCGACGGGTTCGTCACCGCCGAAGCGATGACGGTGCCGCGGACGCCCGAGGCCGGTGCCGCCTCCAGGCTCTCCAGATCCTCGTCGTTGGTGCCGACGTTGCCGATATGCGGGAAGGTGAAGGTGACGATCTGGCCGGCATAGGACGGGTCCGTCAGGATCTCCTGGTAGCCGGTCATCGCGGTGTTGAAGCAGACCTCGCCGTCGGCCACGCCGGTCTGGCCGATGCCGAATCCCTCCAGGATGGTGCCGTCGGCCAGCACCAGCAGGGCCGTCGCGACGGGCTCGGCCCAGGGCTCGGGAGCCTGAGGCTCGGGGGCATGCGCGGCGGCGTCTTGCAGCATGGGCTGAGTCTCGCTTATGTCCGGCCGAAGGCGGGCGCCGGGTTGCGGCGCTCTCGGCTTGCGGCATGATCGTGTGCGGCGCTCTTAGCGAGCGGCCCGCGATGGGGTCAATGTGGCTCCGCTGCCGGCAGGGCTCAACACCCGCAAATCGCAGGCCAGCCCCCCGCTTCGACCGTTGGAAGGTTCATCGAGATGCTGCGCGCGCGCTTCACCACCGAGATGAAGGAGGCCATGAAGGCCGGCGACAAGGAGCGGCTGGCGACCGTCCGGATGATTCAGGCCGCCCTGAAGGACCGGGACATCGAGGCCCGCGGCAACGGCAAGGAGCCGATCTCCGACGAGGAGATCCTGTCGCTGCTCCAGAAGATGATCAAGCAGCGCACCGAATCGGCCGCGGTCTACGAGCAGGGCGGCCGGCCGGAACTCGCCGCCAACGAGCGCGCCGAGATCGCCATCGTCGAGACGTTCCTGCCGAAGCAGATGGACGAGACCGAGACGAAGGCCGCGGTCGAGGCGGCGATCCTCGAGACCGGCGCGGCCGGCCCGAAGGACATGGGCAAGGTGATCGCTGCCCTGAAGGGCACCTTCGCGGGCCGCATGGATTTCGGCAAGGCGAGCGGCCTGGTGAAGGCCGCGCTGGCGGCGAAGGGCTGAACCTCTCCCCGCAATCCTCCACCGGATTCCGGGCGTGTGAGGGACTCGGTCACGCCTCTCGCGCTATAGGAGCGGGTTCACGCAACCCGTCCCAGGCCCCGTGCGCTATCCGCCCCACATCCTGGAAGAGATCCGTTCCCGGCTGCCGGCCTCGTCGGTGGTCGGCCGCCGCGTGCAGTTGAAGAAGGCCGGACGCGAGTGGCGCGGCCTGTCGCCGTTCAACGCCGAGAAGACGCCGTCCTTCTACGTGAACGATCAGAAGCAGTTCTACCACTGCTTCTCGTCCTCCAAGCACGGGGACATCTTCACCTTCCTGATGGAGACGGAGGGCCTCAGCTTCCCCGAGGCGGTCGAGCGGCTGGCGGGCGAGGCCGGCGTCAGCCTGCCGGCGCCCACCGAGGACAACCGGGCCAGCGAGCAGAAGCGGGCCGGGGCGATCGAGGTCATGGAGATGGCCGCGCGCTGGTTCGAGGAGCGCCTGCGGTCGGGCCAGGGCAGCGAGGCCCGCGCCTATCTCGAGCGGCGCGGGTTGCGGGACGAGACGCAGCGGGCCTTCCGCCTCGGCTACGCGCCGGGCGAGCGCTACGCCCTGCGCGACCACCTCGCCGGGCAGGGGGTCGAGAAGGCGCTGATGGTCGAACTCGGCCTGCTCGCGGCGGGGGAGGGGGTCTCCGTCCCCTACGACTATTTCCGCGACCGGGTGATGTTCCCGATCACCGACACCCGCGGCCGGGTCGTGGCCTTCGGCGGCCGGGCGCTCGCCAAGGAGGTGCGCGCCAAGTACCTCAACTCGCCGGAGACGCCGCTCTTCCACAAGGGCCGGACGCTCTACAACCTGCACGGCGCCCGCAAGGCCGCGCATGATCGCGGCTCGATCATCGCGGTGGAGGGCTACGTCGACGTCATCGCCATGACGCTCGCGGGCCATCCCGAGACGGTGGCGCCGCTGGGCACCGCTCTCACCGAGGACCAGCTCGGGCTGCTCTGGCGCCACGCCGACGAGCCGATCCTGTGCTTCGACGGCGACAAGGCCGGCCAGCGGGCGGCCTTCCGGGCCCTCGACATCGCGCTGCCGCTCCTCGAGCCCGGCCGCTCGCTGCGGATCGCGCTGCTGCCGGGCGGCCAGGATCCGGACGACCTGCTGCGCTCGGGCGGCCCGACGGCCATCGACCAGGTGCTCGCGGCCGCGCTTCCCCTCTCGGAGCTGCTGTGGCGGCGCGCCCTCGAGGCGGGACCGGTCGACACGCCGGAGCGCCGCGCCGGCCTGACCCAGACCCTGCGCACCACCGTCGCGACGATCCGCGACGAGACCGTGCGGCGCTACTACCGCGACGATGTCGAGGAGCGCCTGCGCGGCCTGTCGCCCCGCGCCAACCGCGCCGCCGGCGCGGCCCCGCGCGGACGCCAGCGCTTCGCCCGGCCCGGCGAGCCCGTCTCGCCGCGCATCACCGGGAGCCCGAGTCCCTCGGTGACGGCCTCGGCGGGCTTCACGGGCGCCGCCCCGGTGCGCGAGGCGGTGATCGTCGGCACCCTGCTGGCCCATCCCGAGATGATGGCGGAGTTCGGAGAGGAGGCGGCCGAGCTCGACTTCGCCGATCCCGACGCCCGGGCGCTGCTGTCGGTCCTGCTGGCCTGCGCGGCCGAGGACGAGGACACGGCGCCCGAGGTGTTGCAGAACCGCATCAATCGCGCTGGACTCACAGGGGCGGCCGACCGAATCCTCGCCCTGGCCCGCTCGCGGGACCGCACGACCCTGGCCCCGCACGCCGATCCTGCCCACCGCGCAGACGCGCTCCGACAGGCGATGATCTTGCACCGGCAGGCAGGAGCGCTACATAGCGAACTTCGCGAAGCACGGCAGGCGTTTGAGGACGATCCGACCGATGCCGGGTGGGCATGGCTCTGCGAAGTGAAGGCGAGGCTGGAAACCGTCATCGCCGCCGAGGCGGAGGCCGATGCACCGGTGTCGAGCGACTCGACGGCCGTGTGATGCCTGTGTCATGGCGGTGGCGGGGTGACGTGTCCCGCCATAGTTAACAATCGGTCAAGCCTCGGGCTTGCATACGGAAACCGACGACTCACGGCGACCGGAGCGATCCGGCGCCGATCTCATACAGCGGCGCCGACGGCGTGGACTGGCCTCATCGGGGCCTCCGCTACGCGCCGCGTGCGAAACAATAGGCTGATCATGGCGACGAAGGCAACGGAACGGGACGAGACGGACGCTGCCCCCGAGCAGCAGACCGACGGGCCGCTCCTCGACCTGACGGATGCTTCGGTCAAGCGGATGGTCAAGCTCGCCAAGAAGCGCGGCTACGTGACCTACGAGGAGGTCAACGAGGTCCTGCCCGAGGGGCAGTCCGATCCGGACCAGCTCGAGGACGTGCTCTCGCAGCTCTCCGAGATGGGCATCAACGTCGTCGAGGCCGAGGAGACCGACGAGGCCGCGGGCGAGAAGGCCGCGGACGGCGAGGAGGAGGAGGCCGAAGGCGGCGAGGTCGCCGAGGTCGCGCCGGCGCGCGCCGTCGCGGTCGCCACGACCACCAAGGAGCCGACCGACCGCACCGACGATCCGGTGCGCATGTACCTGCGCGAGATGGGCTCGGTGGAGCTCCTGTCCCGCGAGGGCGAGATCGCCATCGCCAAGCGCATCGAGGCCGGCCGCGAGGCGATGATCGCGGGCCTCTGCGAGAGCCCGCTGACCTTCCAGGCGATCATCATCTGGCGGGACGAGCTCGTGGAGGGCAAGGTCCTCCTGCGCGACATCATCGACCTCGAGGCGACCTACGCGGGCCCGGACGGCAAGAACGCGCTGCAGATCGCCGAGGGCGAGGATGGCGGGGACGATGCGGAGCCGCCCGCGCCGCCGGAGGGTGGCGACGACGAGGACGACCTCGAGAACAACGTCTCGCTCGCCGCCATGGAGGCGGAGATCAAGCCGCGGGTCCTCGAGACCTTCGACGCGATCGCCGCGAACTACCGCAAGCTGCGCAAGTTCCAGATCGAGGGCACCGAGCGCAAGGCCGCCGGCGAACAGAATACCCCGGCCCAGAACCAGAAGCAGATCGAGCTGAAGGACATCGTCGTCGCCGACGTGAAGTCCCTGTCTCTGAACAACAATCGCATCGAGGCGCTGGTCGGCCAGCTCTACTCGATCAACAAGCAGTTGATCGGCCACGAGGGCCGGCTGATGCGCTTCGCCGAGAGCCACGGCGTGGCCCGCGACGAGTTCCTGCGCCACTACCAGGGCTACGAGCTCGACCCGAACTGGATGGAGCGCGTCGGTACGCTCGGCGGCAAGGGCTGGAAGAACCTGGTCGAGCGCGGCTCGAGGCAGGTGGCGGAGCTGCGCGCGCAGATCCTCGACCTCGCTTCGGAGACGGGCCTGGAGATCGGCGAGTACCGCCGCATCGTCAACATGGTCCAGAAGGGCGAGCGCGAGGCC
Source organism: Methylobacterium sp. 190mf (assembly GCF_900107945.1). Classification (NCBI taxonomy): domain Bacteria; kingdom Pseudomonadati; phylum Pseudomonadota; class Alphaproteobacteria; order Hyphomicrobiales; family Methylobacteriaceae; genus Methylobacterium; species Methylobacterium sp. 190mf. The sequence continues at coordinate 46,932 of NZ_FNVI01000011.1, forward strand.
CGGCAGGCCAAGAAGGAGATGATCGAGGCGAACCTGCGCCTCGTGATCTCGATCGCCAAGAAGTACACGAACCGCGGCCTGCAGTTCCTGGACCTGATCCAGGAGGGCAACATCGGCCTGATGAAGGCGGTCGACAAGTTCGAGTACCGCCGCGGCTACAAGTTCTCGACCTACGCCACGTGGTGGATCCGGCAGGCGATCACCCGCTCGATCGCCGACCAGGCCCGGACCATCCGCATCCCGGTGCACATGATCGAGACGATCAACAAGATCGTCCGCACGTCGCGCCAGATGCTGCACGAGATCGGCCGCGAGCCGACCCCGGAGGAGTTGGCCGAGAAGCTGGCCATGCCGCTGGAGAAGGTCCGCAAGGTCCTGAAGATCGCCAAGGAGCCGATCTCCCTCGAGACGCCTATCGGCGACGAGGAGGACAGCCACCTCGGCGACTTCATCGAGGACAAGAACGTCGTCCTGCCGATCGACGCGGCGATCCAGTCGAACCTGCGCGAGACCACGACGCGCGTGCTCGCCTCGCTCACGCCCCGCGAGGAGCGCGTGCTGCGCATGCGCTTCGGCATCGGCATGAACACCGACCACACCCTGGAGGAAGTCGGCCAGCAGTTCTCGGTGACCCGCGAGCGCATCCGCCAGATCGAGGCGAAGGCGCTGCGGAAGCTGAAGCATCCCTCGCGCAGCCGGAAGCTCAGGAGCTTCCTGGACAACTGAGCCCGCGCCGCGGACCGCGCGGCGCTTCCCCGTCGCCCGCGTTGCCTCGGTGCCGCGCGGCATCCAGTCTGGCGCCATGCTCGAACGCCGCCCGCCAACGCCCGGATCCCCGACGGCCTTCGCGGACGGCTCGGAGGCCGACGACGTGCCCTTCGGCGCGCTCCAGCCCTCCGTGGGCATCCGCGACTGGCTGCTCGGCGAAGGCGCGCGGATGCCCAACGCCGAGGAGATGCTGGCCGGGCTGGCCGAGCGCCTGATCGCGATCGGCGTGCCGGTGGACCGGGCCTCCACAGCGATCGACACCCTGCACTCGGAATATGCCGGAGTCGGCCGAATCTGGACCCGCGACGGCGGCACCACCGTGCGGCTGTTCCCCCACGGGGCCCGCTCGACGGACGCGTACCTCAACAGCCCGTTCCACACGGTCCACGAGACCGGCGAGTGGCTGATACTCGACCTGTCGAAGACTCCGGACGACGCCTACGCGATCGTTCCCGACCTGAAGGCGGGCGGCTACACCCACTACGTCGTGGCGCCCCTGTTCTTCACGAACGGCACGCAGAACGGCATCACCTTCGCCACGCGGGCCCCCGAGGGGTTCCGGGACGACGACATCGCGATCCTCCGCTTCGTCATGCCGGCGCTGGCGGCCGTGATGGAGATGCGCGTCCTCAACAAGCAGCTCGATCACGTGCTCCGGCTATATGTCGGCGACGAGCCGCACCGGGCGATCCTGGCCGGCGACATCCGCCGCGGGCAGGTGACCCGGATCCGCTCGGCGATCCTGTTCGCCGACATGCGCGACTACACCCGCACCACCGCCGACATGACGCCGGAGGAGGCGGTGGGCCTGCTCAACGTGTTCTTCGACTGCCTCGTGCCGCCGATCGAGCGTGAGGGCGGCGAGGTCCTGAAGTATCTTGGCGACGGCCTGCTGGCGATCTTCCGGGAAACCGGCGACGATCTGGGCGGCGCGGCCAAGGGCGCGCTCACGGCGGCCCAGCACGCCCTGGCGGCCCTCGACGAGGCGAACGCCCTGCACCAGTTCCCGGTGCCGGTGGCCGCCGGCATCGCGCTCCACCACGGCGAGGCCGCCTACGGCAATGTCGGGTCCGGCTCACGCCTCGACTTCACGGTGATCGGCCGCGACGTGAACCTCGCGAGCCGCATCGCGCAGCTGAACCGCGCCCTCGGCGAGCCGCTGCTGATGTCGAAGCCCTTTGTGGACTTCCTCTGGGGAGACCCGATCCCAATGGGAGAGCACCGGCTCAACGGCTTCGACGAGCCCATGGCGGTGTTCCGGCCGAAATTCCTGCGCCCGCGCAAGTCCAGCTGAGCGGCCCTTTGATCGGTCCCGACGTCACGCGGCGCTCGCGGAGATAAGCCGAGATCTGAGGCCCGCAGCCGATCCGCGCGGTGCGGGTTCACCACGTCGGCACGAACGGCATAGCGTAGGGTGTGTGCCGGCAACCCCAGACCGGATCGATCATCTGCGCCATCACGTCCCGGGCCAGGGCGCCGGCGCGTATGGCGACCTCCCGCGGGACATGCGCCTGCTCGAGGATCTTCAGGCAGGCATGTCCGCAGGCGCTGAATTGGCCGCTGTGGTACGCGTTGAGGGCGAACTCGTCGAGCAAGCCGTACTCGTAGACCCACGGGTTCAGGGAGATGCCCTCGCTCGGAAGCTCGAGAGCCAAGCCCGCCTCGGCGTAACGATAGCCTTCCGCGAACCGCTTCCTCAGCCTGCAGAATCGGCTGGCCCCGTGGCGCGCCTCCGCCCGTCCCGGACGGATTGCGGTGGCGCGCTCGTAGAGCTGCAGCACCCTGTCCTCCGGCTCGTCGAGGCGCTCCGCGTTCACCGCGGCCATCAGCAAGTTGAAATAGACCTCCTCGTCCCATCCGCCGAGATCGGCCCGCTTCAGGAAGCAGGCGAGCGCTTTCCGGTACTCGCCGGCGGCGTCGTAGGTCGTGCCGAGGTACATCGTGTACCGGGCGATCATGAAGGGGTCCGTCTCGACCGCCAGCGCCTTCTCGAGGACGGCGATATCCCGCGCGTCCGCCGTCGCGTCGCGGTGGCGGGCACCGTCGTCGCCCCGACGCATCGCGAGGGGGAGGATCGGTGTCTCTGTCACGCCGGGGCAGCTGAGGAATTCGTGCAGGACGCCCCGGTAACGCCAGTTCTCCCGGGTGCTGACCAGCTGGTTGCGCCAGTACCGCGTGTGCGCGTCGATGATCTCGAACCGATAGCCGGGCGCACGCAGCTTCGGCATCGTGAAGTCCGCCGGGATGATCAGCTCATCGTCGGCGTCGATGATCAATGCGTACTGCGCGTGACGCCGCGCGAGTTTCAAGGCCTCGTTCCGGTTGAAGGCGAAATCAACCCAGGGGCGCTCGACCAGGGCACCCGGTATGTCCGCGAGCGCGGCACGGACGACATCCTGGGTTCCATCCGTCGAGCCGGTATCGACGACGATCCAATGATCGATGATCGGACGAACAGAATCGAGGCAACGCCGGATAACGTGGGCCTCGTCCTTCACGATCATGGACAAACAGATCGTCGATCCGCGATTCTTCATACCGAAGCCGTCCCGTCGTGCGCTCACGCGTCGGATGCGCAGTCATGAACGCTCCTAGCATTGCTGGAATGCGCTGACAAAACAAACATGTCCTTCGGCAAAATTTGGATTAAATATCTGAAACGACATATAATCGGCCAGTTATATATAAATACTCCGGCTCACAGTCTTATGACTGCAAATACCCGCGACCGATAGACTGGTCGAGCGGATCAGGAGACACCCGCCATCGGGCTGGCACGAGGCCCGAACGCCGTAGGTCATCGGCGCGGGCGTTGGGCCCGCAGCCGATCCCGTGGTGCAGGCCCGGGGCCCGCCACAGGCGCGCCTCGACCAGACAGATTAGCGTCGATCTCCGGCCGCTTCAGCCCCTGAGCGTCATCGTGCTGCCGGAGATGCCGAAATCGCGCAGACGCCTGAGGAACGACATGCCCAGCAGGCTCGTCGACAGGAGCCCGCGCGGGATCACGACCGCATCGACGTCCCGGACCGTGATCGATCCGATCTGCACGATGGCGATCCGGATCGGCGCCACGCGGACCGTGCCGTTCGCGGTGTTCCAGACGCGGGTGAAATCGGCCGGAGTAACTCGGATCCCGATCCGCGCGGCATCCTCCTCGGAGAACGCGCAGGCGCTCGCTCCCGTATCGACCATCATCGGCAGCGAGCGGCCGTCCAGCAGCGCGTTGACGAAGAAGTGGCCGTTGCGCCCGGCCTGGAGAGCCACACCGGCGGCGTCGACTGCGGGAACGGGCTCCGGCGGCGGCGTGACGGCGAGGGCCACCGGCGCCGGCCTCATGCCGTCGCGCAGCTTCAAGGCGGCCGTGACACCGAGGAAGCCGAGCAGGCAGATCAATAGGATTGCGCGCACGCGAGTCCGCCCGTGACGTGGAGTGCCGGCGACCGGAGACGTTCCGGAATCCCGGTGATGAGATGCCAGACCGGTGAAGGGATGGTGCGCGATCGCGGTCGCCGCCGCGGCGCGCGCGCCGATTCCGCTCCGCTTGGTGTCCAGATCGTCACCGGGATCCGCGGATTGTAGCGGGAACGACTGGATGCTCGCGGCGCGGGGTTGACCGGCAGCGGCCGGGGAGCCACATCTGCGTCTGTTCCAGGGAGATCCCCGGCAAGGGGCTGAGAAACCGCTGGCACGTCCGTCAGGACCTGCGGCGCGGAAATCCTTCGAACCTGATCCGGCTCATACCGGCGTAGGGATTGGACCGCGGCCGCCTGAAAGGCAGGCCACAGCTTCTCACCGAAGCGCACGGCCCGATCTCCGCGACGGCAATCCGCGGAGATGATTGTGCCCCTCGACCGACCCGCCTCACCGATCGGCCGCCGCCGCAACCCGGACGGCAGCGTCGCGCCGGCGACCCTTCCGGCGCGGACGGACGTCGCCGTGGTCGGCGGCGGGCTGATCGGGCTGTCGATCGCGTGGCGCCTCGCCCGGGCCGGCCGCGCCGTGACGGTGCTGGAGCGGGACACGATCGGGGCGGGCGCGAGCCTCGCGGCCACCGGCATGCTGGCCCCGGCCGCCGAGCACGAGCCGGGCTCCGATCCGCTGCTGCCGCTCGCCCTGGACTCGCTGCGGCTCTGGCCCGAGTTCCGCGACGCCCTGGAGGCCGCGTCCGGCCGCGCGATCGACTACCGCGCCGACGGCACCCTGGTGCTGGCGGTCGGCCGCGACGAGGTCGAGCGCCTGCGCTTCCGCTACGAGCTGCAGCGCCGCTCGGGGCTCGAGGCCACGTGGCTGCCGGGCAGCGAGGTGCGGCGCCTGGAGCCGGGCCTGCGCCCCTCCATCACCGCCGGGATCCACTGCCCGCTCGACCATCAGGTCGATCCCCGTCTGGTCATGGACGCCCTCACCGAGGCCTGCCGCCGCGCCGGCGCGATCCTGGTTGAGCGGACCCCCGTCACCGCCCTGGACTGGTCGGGCGGCCGCGTGACCGGGATCCGCGCCGGCGACCGCGTCGTCGCGGCCGAGACCGTCATCCTCGCCTCCGGCGCCTGGAGCGGGGAGGGCGGCCTGCTGCCCGACGCGCTCGCCCTTCCGGTCCGCCCGCTGAAGGGCCAGTCCCTGGCCCTGCGCACCACCGCCCGGACCGGTACCCTGGCGCGGATGGTCTGGACCGAGCAGGTCCACATGGCCCCGAAGAGCGACGGCCAGCTCGTCGTGGGCGCGACCGTGGAGGATTGCGGCTTCCGTCCCGGCGTCACCGCGGGCGGGCTCTACGCCCTGCTGGAGGGCGCCCGCCGGGTGCTGCCCGGCATCGAGGAGATGGAGGTGGAGGCTGTGTGGAGCGGCTACCGACCGACCTCGGACGACGACGCACCGATCCTCGACGCGATCGCCCCTGGCCTCGTCGCCGCCACCGGGCATCACCGCAACGGCTACCTGCTCGCCCCGGTCACCGCCGACGCGATTGCCGCGCTGGTGCTGCGCGGCGCGCTGCCGGAGGTGGCGCGTCCCTTCACCCGCGCGCGCTTCGGCCAGCCGGAAGCGCTGAGGGCCTCGGCATGAAACTCCTCGTCAACGGTGAGCCGCGCGACTGCGCGGTCGAGACGGTGGACGCCCTGTTCCGCCTGGAGGCGGAGGAGAGCGGCATCGAGAGCCCGCAGGGCGTCGCCATCGCGCTGAACGGCCGCGTTCTGCGCCGCCGGGACTGGGGCGAGACACCGGTCGCGGAGGGCGACCGGGTCGAGATCGTCCGCGCCATGCAGGGAGGTTGAGCATGGACCAGAGTCACACGCCGCCGCGCCCCGAGGGCGGGGATGACAGCCTGACCATCGCCGGGGTGAGGCTGTCGTCCCGGCTGTTTATCGGCACCGCCGGCTACCCGACGCAGGCGATCATGCGCGACGCCGTCGCGGCGAGCGGCGCCGACGTGGTCACCGCCTCGATCCGCCGGGTCTCGCTCCAAGGCCACGGCTCGGACACGGTCAAGATCCTGAAGGGCAAGCGCTTCCTGCCGAACACCGCCGGCTGCGAAACGGCCCGCGACGCGATCATGACCGCCGAACTCGCCCGCGAGGCGCTCGACACCAACTGGATCAAGGTCGAGGTGATCGGCGACCGCGAGACGCTCTACCCGGACGTGATGGAGCTGATCGAGGCCTGCCGCCATCTCGTGGACGACGGCTTCGTCGTGCTGCCCTACTGCAACGACGACCCGATCGTGTGCCAGCGCCTGGAGGATCTCGGCTGCGCCGCGGTGATGCCCATGGGCTCCCTGATCGGCTCCGGGATGGGGGTGGCCAACCCGGCCAACCTGGAGCTGATCTGCCGCCGGGCGACGGTGCCGGTAGTGGTGGATGCCGGGATCGGCACCGCCTCGGACGCGGTGATCGCCATGGAGCTCGGCGCCTCCGCCTGCCTGATCAACACCGCCGTGGCCAAGGCCGACGATCCGGTGCGGATGGCTCGCGCCATGGGCCGGGCCGTGGAGGCCGGGCGCGACGCGCACCGCGCCGGGCGGATCCCCCGCCGCGGCCGGGCCGAGCCGTCGAGCCCGCAGCTCGGCCTCGTCGGCTCGTGAGGGCGCTGCCGTCGCCGCTGCTCGCGGTGACGGACCGGCACGGGCATCCGCGGCCCCTCGCCGAGACCGTCCAGGCGGTCCTCGACGGCGGCGGGCGCTGGATCTGGTTCCGCGACAGGGACCTGGAGGCGGATGCCCGCCTGCGCCTCGGCGCGCGCGTGGCCGAGCGCGTGCGGGCCGCGAACGGCGTCCTGACGATCGGAGGCGATGTCGCGCTCGCGCGCGCCCTCGGTGCCGACGGCGTGCATCTCGGCGGCGGCTCGGGACCGGAGGTGATCGCGGCGGCGCGGGCCACCCTGGGCGCGGCTGCGCTCATCGGCGTTTCCGCGCACGCGCCGCGTGAGGCCGCGGCCGCCGCGCGGGCCGGCGCCGACTACGTGACCCTCAGCCCCATCTTCACGACCACGAGCAAGCCCGGTTACGGACCGGCTCTCGGACCGGAGGGCATCGCCGCCGCACGCACGGTGGGCCTGCCGATCGTGGCCCTGGGCGGTGTCGGTCCGGAGATGATCGGGGCCTGTCGCGCGGCGGGGGCTGCGGGCTTCGCCGTCATGGGTGGCCCGATGCGCGCCCTGGATCCGGCCGACGCGACCCGGGCGCTCTTGGAGGCCTGGGGCGCAGCGGAGTCTTCAGCGGCTCGGACAGCCACGTAGAAATCTGCCCCCGTCCCGGCGAGCGCCGCGGAGCAAGACGGCCGATGCTGTGGTTGCCCTAGGCGTTGGACGGTCCGTAGGGCGGGCGCGGGATCGCCCGGTGCGCCGCGCGCAGCGCCGCCGACCAGCGCTCGCGCAGATCGTGGAAGTAGCCCTCGCCGGCCTCGATCCGGTGGTTCACCTCGAGCGTCAGCGCGTTCCGGCGGGCGACCGCGATGTCGATCGGCAGGCCGACGCCCAGATTCGACCGCATGGTCGAATCCATCGAGACCAGGCTCACCTTGAGGGCGTCATAGAGGTCGGTCGTGTACTTCACCGCCCGATCGAGGATCGGCTTCCCGTACTTGTGTTCACCGATCTGGAGGAACGGCGCGTCGGTGCTGCACTCGATGAAATTGCCGGCGGAGTAGATCAGGTACAGCCGCATCTCGCCGGTGCCGATCTGGCCGCCGAACAGCAGCGAGATCGAGAACCGGATATTGGCCGCCTCGAACCCGTCCTTCTCGATGGCGCGCACCCGCCGGATGGCCCGGCCGATCAGCTGCGCCGCCTGGAACATGGTCGGCGCCTCGACGAGCTTCTGCGGCGGCTCACCCTCCTCCTCACCGGGCACGCCCTCCTGGAGCAGGCTGAGCACCGACTGGGTGATCGAGAGGTTGCCCGCGGAGGCGAGCATCATCACCCGCTCGCCCGGCACGTTGAAATGGTGGAGCTTGCGGTAGGTCGAGATGTCGTCGAGCCCCGCATTGGTGCGGGTATCGGCGACCATGACCAGCCCTTCCTCCACCAGGACACCGACGCAGTAGGTCATCGTTTTCGGGCTCTCGTGCGGTCGGCGGACCGGGGTCGGGACGGTCAGGATTGAGCGGCGGCCCTGCCTTGCTCGACCCGGAGCTTCACGTCCAGTGTCTCGGTGCCACCGCCGGTCCGGCTGCCGCGGATCGGCGCCGCCCCGAGATAGTCCAGGCCGGTGGCGACGCGGATGTAGTTGTCCGTTGGGCTGACATCGTAGCACGGGTCGAACGCCACCCAGCCGAGATCCGGCACCAGGGCCTCGACCCAGCCGTGGGGCGCCTCGACATCCGCCTGCCCGTCCTCCCGGGCCCGGTAGCCGGCGACGTAGCGCGCCGGGATGCCGATGTGGCGGGCGGCGGCGATGAGCACGTGGGCGAGATCCTGGCAGATCCCGCGGCCCGCCGCGAACGCCTTGCCGGCCGGCACCGCGCCGCTCGCGGGACCGGGCTCGTGGGCCACAGCACCGTGGACAGCCCCCATCAGCCGGTGGAGTCGGGCCAAGGTCGCACCGTCGTCCTCGGCGGCGACGCGCTCCGCGAAGGCGTGCAACTCCGGGCTCGCGGCGCACAGGTCCGTGTCGCGCAGGTAGAACTCGTCCGGCAGGCGCTCCACCGTGCCGCGCACGACGCCGTGCGTGTCGTCGGTGTCGACCTCGCCGGTGACCCGGATGGTCAGGGCGTCGGCCGGCTCGTCCGGGGTGAACCAGTGGACGACGTTGCCGAACCCGTCCTCGCGGGCGGTCAGCCGCCCGTCGACGGTGGTGTCGATCCGCCACCCGCGGACGTACTGCCCATCATGGTCGCGCGGCGTCAGCCGCAGGACCTGCACGAGCCCGCGGGCGGGCTGCTCGTACGTGTAGATGGTCTCGTGAACCACGCGGATGCGCATGCGCCGTCCTGTCCGTCCTGTTCAGCCGACCAGATACTGCTTCGCGATCGCCTCGCCCACCTTGTTGTTCTCGGCGATGAACGCCTCGACGAACTCGTGCAGCCCGGTGGCGAAGACCCGGTCGATATCCTCGCCCTCCAGCTTCGCCAACATGTTTCCGGCGAGGCGCTGGCTCGGGCCCCGGCGGCCGTAGGCGTCGGCGATCAGGTCGAGATACTCGACGATCACGCCGTAGCAGTTCGCGAAGGAGCGCGGCATCTGCTTGTTGAGCATCAGGAGGTCGGCCACCAGCAGCGGCTTGATGCTCTCCCGGTAGACCCAGTGGTAGGCGTTGAACGCCGACACTTCGCGCAGGATCGTGGTCCACTGGAAGTAGTCGAGGCTGCCGCCCACCGTCTCGTCGTGCGGCAGCAGGATCTGGTACTTCACGTCGAGGATGCGGGCGGTGTTGTCCGCCCGCTCGATCGCCGTGCCGAGCCGGGTGAACCAGAAGGCGTCGTTGCGCAGCATCGTCCGGAACGCCGAGCCGTCGAAGGTCAGCGAGACGGTCTTCACCCAGTCGAGGAAGCGGCCGAACTCGTCGCGGTTGAGGTCCTTGCCGGCGTAGTTGCGCAGTTCCAGCCACGCGCCGTTGATCGCGTCCCACATCTCGGTGGTGAGCGCCGTGCGGACCGAGCGGGCATTCTCGCGGGCCGCCTCGATGCAGGAGCGGATCGAGGACGGGTTGTGCGGGCTGAAGGCCAGGAAGTCGCAGACCGTGTCGGCGTTGACGGCGCTGTAATGGGTCTTGAACGCGTCGGGGTCACCGGCCGAGGCGAGGGCCGATTCCCACTCGTTGCTCCCGCCGCCGCCGTAGCTCGTCGGCAGAGACGCGAATCGGTGCGCCGCGTCGAGGATGCGGGCGACGAAGTCGGCGCGCTCGACGTAGCGGGAGAGCCAGAAGAGGTTGTCGGCAGTCCTGGAGAGCATCGGTCTTCAGCCAAGTCGTGCGGACCACGGTGTCCGCGCCTCGGAACGTCCGGATATCGCGGAGCTCAGGCGTCGAGCACCCAGGTATCCTTGGTGCCACCGCCCTGGCTGGAATTGACCACCAGGGAGCCTTCCTTCAGCGCCACCCGGGTCAGGCCGCCCGGAACGATGCGGATCTTGTCGGCCCCGCACAGCACGAAGGGCCGCAGGTCGACGTGGCGGGGCGCGACGCCCGAGGCCACGAAGGTCGGGCAGGTGGAGAGCGACAGGGTCGGCTGGGCGATGAACCCGTCCGGGGCGTGCTTGAGCTTCTTGGCGAAGTCGTCGAGCTCGCGCTTGCTGGCATGCGGCCCGACCAGCATCCCGTAGCCGCCCGAGCCGTTGACCTCCTTCACCACCAGGTCGGACAGGTTGTCCATCACGTACGCGAACGCGTCCTTCTCGCGGCACCGATAGGTCGGCACGTTGTGCAGGATCGGCTCCTCGCCGGTGAAGAACTTCACGATCTCCGGCATGTAGCTGTAAACCGCCTTGTCGTCCGAGATGCCGGTCCCGACCGCGTTGGCGAGGGTGACCGAACCGCGCTCGTAGGCGTTCATCAGGCCGGGCACGCCGAGCACCGAGTCCGGGCGGAAGACCAGCGGGTCGAGGAAGTCGTCGTCGAGGCGGCGGTAGATGACGTCGACCTTCCGCGGCCCCTCGGTGGTGCGCATGTAGACGACGTCGTCCTTGGTGAAGAGGTCGGACGCCTCCACCAGCTCGACGCCGAGCTTGTCGGCCAGGAACGAGTGCTCGTAGAACGCGGAATTGTAGCGTCCGGGGGTCAGCAGTACGACGGTCGGGTCCCGGGTCGCCGAGCCCGGCGCGAGGCTGCGCAGGGTGGCGAGCAGGGCGTCCGGGTAGTTCTCCACCGGCGCGACCCGGTGCTTCGAGAACAGGTCCGGGAACAGGCGCAGCATCACCTCCCGGTTCTCCAGCATGTAGGAGACGCCCGACGGGATGCGGGCGTTGTCCTCCAGGACGAAGAAATCGTTCTCGCCGGTCCGGACGATGTCGATGCCGGCGATGTGCACGTAGAGGTCGTGCGGCACGCGGAAGGACCGCATCTCCATGCGGTAATGGGCGTTGCGGTAGACGAGGTCGGCCGGGATGATGCCGGCCTTGATGCATTCCTGGGCGCCGTAGATGTCCTTCAGGAACAGGTTGATGGCGGTGACCCGCTGCGTCAGCCCGCGCTCCAGGAAGGCCCATTCCGGCTTGGTGATCACCCGGGGGATGATGTCGAACGGGATCAGCCGCTCGGTCGACTCGTTGTCGCCGTAGACCGCGAAGGTGATGCCGATCCGGCGGAACAGCAGCTCGGCCTGGCTGCGGCGGGTGTTGAAATGCTCGGGCGGCGTGGAGTCGAGCCAGGCCTTGAGCTGGCCGTAGGCGTCGCGGACGGCCGCCGGATCGGCCGCGCCGATCCCGTTCATCTCGTCGAAGGCCGTCACCGCCATCTCGCTCCTCCCGTACGCTCCCGCTCTTGAGGCAAGAGGCGCGCCACCCGATCATGGCTATATCCGCGGGCGATAACGCTCAAGGCGGCCGGAGGATCAGATCAACTTCAGGCCTTTCAGGCTGGCGTGACCGTTTCGGCCGAGGATCACGTGGTCGTGGACCACGATCTTGAGCGGCGCCAGGACGGCCACGATCTCGCGGGTCATCGCCACGTCGGCCGCCGACGGGGCCGGGTCGCCGGACGGGTGGTTGTGGGCCAGGATGATGGCCGTCGCCGACAGTTCGAGCGCCCGGCGGGCGACCTCGCGCGGGTAGACCGGCGTGTGGTCGACGGTGCCGCGTCCCTGCACCTCGTCGGCGATGAGGTGGTTGCGCTTGTCGAGGAACAGGACGCGGAACTCCTCGCGCGGGGCGAACGCCATGGTGGCGCGCAGATACTCATGCAGCGCGCTCCACGAGCCCAGGAGCGCGCGCTCGCGGATCGCGCCCCGGGCGAGCCGCCGCGCCGCGGCCTCGATCACCTTGAGGTCGGACGCAACCCCGGCGCTCACGCCCTCCACTTCCATGAGCCGCGCCGGCTCGGCGCTGACCACCTCGGCGAAGCTGCCGAACCGGGCGACCAGCGCCTTGGCGAGGGGCTTCACGTCGCGCCGGGGAATCGCCCGGAACAGGACGAGCTCCAGCAGCTCGTAATCGGGCAGCGCGTCGGGCCCCGCGGCGGAGAACTTCTCCCGCAGGCGGTCGCGATGGCCGTGGTAGTGCGGCGTCTCCTTCTCGACCGGCGACGGGGCGGCGCTGTCGGCGAACAGCCCCGCCTCACCGTCGTCCTGCCGCTCGGGCACGGTCGGTCAGGCGGCCGGGTTGACGGGCTGGTGCAGCCCCTTCGGCGAGATCGTGAAGATCTCGACGCCGGTCTCGGTGACACCGACCGTGTGCTCGAACTGGGCGGAGAGCGAGCGGTCGCGGGTCACGGCGGTCCAGCCGTCGCCCAGGACCTTCACGGCGGGCCGGCCCAGATTGATCATCGGCTCGATCGTGAAGAACTGGCCGGGTTTGAACGGCACGTCGTAGCTGGCCTCGACGTAGTGCAGGATCGTGGGCGCGTCGTGGTAGGTGCGCCCGAGGCCGTGGCCGCAGAAATCGCGCACCACCGAGCAACGCTCGCCCTCGGCGTAGGACTGGATCGCCCGGCCGATGTCGTTGGTCGATCCGCCGGGCTTCACAGCGGCGACGCCCCGCATCAGCGCCTCGTAGGTGATCTCGCACAGGCGCTGGGCCTTGCGCGGCACCTCGCCGACATAGGCCATCCGGCTCGAATCACCGTGCCAGCCGTCGAGGATCAGGCAGATGTCGAGGTTGACGATGTCGCCCTCGCGCAGCGGCTTGTCGTTGGGGATGCCGTGGCAGACCACGTGGTTGATCGAGGTGCAGATCGACTTCGGGTAGCCGCGATAGAGCAGCGACGCCGGATAGGCGCCGTGGTCCATGGCGAAGGTGTAGGCGAGCCTGTCGAGCTCCTCGGTGGTGACACCGGGCTGCGTCGCCTCCATCAGCAGGTCGAGGGCCTCGGCGGTGAGCCGCCCCGCCCGGCGCATGCCCTCGAAGCCCTCGGGACCGTGGATCGGCGGTTCCGGGGCGCGGCGCGCACCCTGCGCACTGGCCTGTTCCTGCTGCATGGTCGGGACTTTTTTCGCGGCGGCGTCAATCGGGCTTTGCCCTATGTACGGCGCGGGGCCCGCGAGTCCAAGCCGCATCGGTCGTAGGTCGGGCGAGGCTTGCGCCGGTCGCGGGGCTGGCGGCATAAGCGGCCGCGAGACGCCCGGGAGCGCGCTGGCAGATTCGCCGCGCGGTCAGTCGCGGGGCAGGCGAGGGCCGGATGGCAGGCAAGGCGGTACCGCACTTCCACAACGAGCCGGGCGTGCCGGTTATCACCGTGGGCGTGAAGGAGTTCATGTGCATCGGCGCGCTGCCGCCGTTCGACCACCCGCACGTGTTCCTCGACATGGGCGCCGACAGCGAGATCATCTGCCAGTACTGCTCGACGCTCTACCGCTACCGGGCCGGCCTGAAGGCCGACGAGGCGGAGCCGCAGGCCTGCGTGTGGCGGGACGACGCCAAGGTCGCGGCGGAGTAGGCGCCGCCCACCGTGCCTTCTGGCAGTCCATCACTGCGGATCGGGATCGTCGGGGCCGGGATCGGCGGCCTGACGGCGGCGCTGGCGCTGTCGGATGCCGGCCACGCCGTCACGGTGATCGAGCGCCGGACCGGCTTCAGCGAGGTCGGGGCCGGGATCCAGATCTCACCCAACGCGAGCCGGGCTCTGGCGGGCCTCGGGCTCTCCGCGGCGCTGCGCCGGGCGGCGAGCGAGCCGCCCGCCGTCGAGGTGCGGGCCCTGGACAGCGGCCGCCGCATCGGCGGCGTGGCGCTCGGCGCGCAGGCGCAGAGCCGCTTCGGCGCGCCCTACTACGTGATCCACCGCGCCGACCTGCAGACGCTGCTGCTCGACGCGCTCCGGAGCCGCTCGACGATCCGCCTGCTGATGGGGCGCACCGTCACCGCCGTGTCCCAGACCGCGTCCGAGGCCGTCCTCACCGTCGAGGGCGCGAGCGGGGCCCAGCCGGTCGCCTTCGACCTCGCGATCGGCGCGGACGGGCTGAGGTCCCGGCTGCGCGCGCATCTCGATTCGGCGCCGCTCCGCCCGGGTCAGGCCGCGGCGTGGCGCGCGCTCATCCCGATGGAGGCGGTCCCGCAGGACCTGCGCGGCGGCGCCACCGGCCTGTGGCTCGGCCGCGGCCGGCACGTGGTGCATTACCCGGTGCGGGACGGCCAGTTCCTGAACGTGGTGGCGGTGGTGCCCGAGGCGGTGGGCGACGAGGGCTGGGGCCGGCTCGGGGAGCCGGCCGTGCTGCGCGGGCATCTGCGCGGCAGCGCCGCGCCGCTGCGCGACCTCCTGAGCCTGCCGGATTCCTGGCTGGTCTGGTCGCTCGCCGACCGGGCCGTGGCGCGCCCGCTCGCCCGCGACCGGCTCGCGCTGATCGGCGATGCCGGCCACCCGGTGCTGCCCTATCTCGCGCAGGGGGCCGCCCTGGCGATCGAGGACGCCGCAGTCCTCACGCGCGCCCTCGCGGACAACGCCGACGTTCCGGCCGCGCTCGCGGCGTATTCGGGCGCGCGGACCGCACGGGTGCGACGGGTTCAGAAAGCGGCGCGGAGCAACGGCCGAACCTACCACGCCGGCGGCGTGGTGGCGTTCCTGCGCAACGCCGTGATGGCCCGTCTCGGCCCAGACGGCATGCGCGACCGCTACGCCTGGCTGTATGGCTGGACGCCCCCCGCTTGATCGGACCCGCCGCCCCCGCTACCGAGGGTGCATGCGGACGTGGCGGAACCGGTAGACGCACGAGACTTAAAATCTTGCGGCCGCGAGGCCGTGCGGGTTCGAGTCCCGCCGTCCGCACCAGCACGCAGCGCGACGCCGGACCGGGATGCCGGAGGGGAATGGCGTGGTCTACGTGCTCATCATCATGCTCGCCGGCTCGGGCTCCGCGATCGGATCCGTCGAGTTCAACACGAAGCAGGCCTGCGAGGCCGCCGCGAAGCAGATCGCCGAGGCGGAGCGGCCCTACGGCGGCGCCTCTCCGGTGACCGTGTGCGCGCCGAAGGGGTGAGGCGGACGCGGCGGCCGTCGCGCCGGATGGATTGCATTTGAGCGATCGCCGAAACCGGCCCTTGTCGTGTCCCTGCCAGAGTGGCGGCGGGGAGATTCCGGTATGATCGACGCCCTTCAGACCGCCGCGACCGGCATGACCCGGGCCACCGACCGGCTCGGGAAAGCCGCCGAGACCATCGCGGCGAGCGGCGCGCCCACCGGCGACACGGCCCTGCCGCCGGCCGCGCAGGTGGACCTGTCGGGCGCCGCGCTGGACCTGATCGGGTCGCGGTCGGCCTTCGCGCTGAACGCCGCGGTGGCGCGCTCCGCCGACCGCATGATGGGCCAGCTCCTCGACGTCACCGCCTGAGCGCCGGGAGGGCGATGCCAGCCAGGATCGCGGCCGCCGCGAAGAGCAGGGCCACGCCGACGAGGCGGTAGGCCACGACCCCCACCACACCGCCCACCAGGAAGGCGCCGACGGTCAGCAGGTACAGCCGCAGCCGCTCCGGATCGTGGGGCTTGAGTGGATCCGCGCCGGATGGGCCGCGGTCCAGCCAGCGCGCGAGTTCGATGCCGATGTCTGTGATCATGCCGGTCACGTGCGTGGTCCGCACCCGCGATTCGGAGATCTTCGTCACGGCCGCGTTCTGAAGGCCCAGGACGAAGCTCAAGCCGAGCACCAGGGCGTGGCTCCGCGCAGGCTCCTCGAGCGGCAGCACGACCAAGCCGACGGCGACGAGGAGGATCGCCTCCGCGCAGACCCCGTAGGCGTAGGCGCCCGGTCGGTGCCCGCGGCGGCGGCGGCGGATCAGCAGCGTCGCGGTGGCGGCGCCGAGCACGAACAGGACGACGAGCAGACCGGCCTGCGCGGCGAGGAGCAGGTCGCCCGTGCCGGTCCTGTCCGAGATGGCCGAGACGTTCCCGGTCATGTTCGAGGCGTAGAGGCCCACCGCGTAGAAGCCGGCGGTGTTCAGCGCGCCGGCCACCCCGGCGAGGGAGAGGGCGAGCGCCCTGTCGGCCTCGGGGGTGCGCGTCACGCCTTCGTGGACCAGCATGGACCCGTCGATGACCCGTCGGTGGGGTGCCGGAAACCGGATTCGGTCGGCGCCGCCACCGTCTTAAGCCACGCGCCCGGGCGCCGTCACGGCGCCGGACGCAACCCCCGGCTCACCAGCCGCGATAGCCGTAGCCGCCCTCGTAATCCCCGCCCCAGTGGCGGGCGGGGCCGTAGCCGACCGGGACCCGCTCGTAAGTCACGGTCCGGCGGGTGGCGTAGACCGGCGCGTCCTCCTCGTAGACGCGGTAGACCGGGGGCCGCCGCACGACCACGGGAGCCGGGGCGTAGCCGTAATCCGCGTATCCGTAGCCGTAGCCGGGCGCCGCGTGGGCCTGGGTCGCGGCGCCGATCAGGGCGCCGGCCGCGAGGCCGCCGATGATGCCGGCCGCGATGGCGCCGCCGCCGCGGGCCTCGGCGGCGGTGGAGGCCAGGGTGCCCGCGCCGATCAGCGCGGCGGCCGAGAGCAGAGCGATGCGTGTCATGACCTGTCTCCGGTGGGTGCGGGGAGCGCCTGCGGCGCCCCGGATCACACGAGGGACAATGCCGCGCCCGCGCTGCACCGATGCTGAAGCCGGCCTGCAGCCACGGTTCAGCTTGCCGGTCCGGCCTCCGTGTCGGGGGCGGTGCGGATGTAGCCTCGGGAGATCAGGCGACTGCGCTCGCGCGTGCGCCGCTCGGCCTCCATCAGGTCGGACAGGGCGTCGGCGATCGCGCAGCGCAGGGCGATCCCGGCATCGCCGCCCGCGAAGCCGAGATACGCGGTGCTGATCGCCTCGAC
Source organism: Methylobacterium sp. 190mf (assembly GCF_900107945.1). Classification (NCBI taxonomy): domain Bacteria; kingdom Pseudomonadati; phylum Pseudomonadota; class Alphaproteobacteria; order Hyphomicrobiales; family Methylobacteriaceae; genus Methylobacterium; species Methylobacterium sp. 190mf. The sequence continues at coordinate 64,065 of NZ_FNVI01000011.1, forward strand.
GGGGCATACGTGATCGTCGCGCTGGGCCAGGACCTGGGTCAGCATCGGGTTCTCCTTCGTCGCGTCCGGGAACGAAAAGAGAACAAGCCATAAGGGTTAACGTTCCGTCAACGGCGGCCGGGCCGGCCGCGCGTGACCGGCCAAACCCTGTGGACAACGCTGTTTCCGCTGCCGGACGACTGTGGATAAGCCGGCTCACTCGGGCATGCGCGGCAGCGGCTTGCCGTCGGCGGGAATCGGGTAGCGGGCCGCGTTCAGCTCCATCGCCAGGAACGTGTAGTAGCCGGAGATCGCCGCCAGATCGACGACGCCGGGCTTGCCGAACCGGGCCTCGGCGCGGGCGAAGGTCGCGTCGGAGACGCGCTTCGTGTCCTGGAGCTCGGCGGTGAACTCGTACACGAGGGTCTCGTCGTCGCTCATCTTCGCCGGCCGGCGGCCGTCGCGGATCGCCGCGATGATGTCAGCGGAGATGCCGGCCTTCTCGGCGATCGGCGCGTGGACGTACCACTCGTAGTCCTGCGTCCAGCGGCGGGCGGTCATCAGGATCACCAGCTCCGAGAGCGTGGTGCCGATCTTCGGCTTGAAGCGGAGGTAGTCGCCCATCGACCGGGCGAGCGACATCACCTCCGGCGAGTACATGAGCGGCTCGAACGGCCCGAAGGGCGGCTTGCCGCGCGCCTGCGCGAAGGCCTCGGCCGCCTGCTTCTGCTCGGGCGTGTAGTCCTGGAGCGGGATGGTCGGCAGCCGGTCCTGCGCCCGCGCCGCCACGGTCGCCAGCGGGGTCGCCAGCGGCAGGGCCAGGGCGAGGGCGGCTAGAGTCAGCGCGCGGCGGCGGAGGGTCATCGTTTCGCTCCCGTTGGATCTGTGCAGTCGCGCCGCACGATCGCGGCGGCGCCGCGCGGCCACCAGGGCCCGGGGCGGCAAGCCCGTGTCGAATCGCGCGCGGCGTCACGGGAATGCCGGACGCGTCGCGGTCCCGGGCCCGGCCCGGTTGCGCTCGGCGCCGCACCGCGCCATCAGCGGCCGCGATGGCCGGTCCCGCACCCGTGCTGCCGATCGAGGCGGCGCTCCCCGATCTGCGCCGCGCGCTCGCCGCGCGGAACGCCGCCGTCCTGGTGGCGGCCCCCGGCGCCGGCAAGACGACGCGCGTGCCCCTCGACCTGCTCGCGGCGCCCTGGCTCGACGGGCGCAAGATCGTCCTGCTGGAGCCGCGCCGCCTCGCCGCGCGGGCCGCCGCCGCCCGGATGGCGCAGACGCTCGGTGAGTCGGTCGGCGGCACGGTCGGCCTGCGGGTCCGCCTCGGCTCGAAGATCACCGCGCGGACGCGGATCGAGGTGGTCACCGAGGGCGTGTTCACCCGGATGATCCTGGACGATCCGGAACTCTCCGGGATCGGCGCCGTCCTGTTCGACGAGTTCCACGAGCGCTCCCTCGATGCCGATCTCGGCCTCGCGCTGGCGCTCGACGCGCAGGGCGGCCTGCGGGAAGACCTGCGGATCCTCGTCATGTCGGCGACCCTCGACGGCGCCCGGGTCGCGCGGCTGATGGGCGACGCCCCGGTCGTGGCCTCCGAGGGGCGCGCCTTCCCGGTGGAGACCCGCTACGCGGAGCGCGATCCGAACCGGCGGATCGAGGACTCGGTCGCCGAGGTCACGCTGCGGGCCCTGCGGGCCGATCCGGGCTCGATCCTGGTGTTCCTGCCGGGGCAGGCGGAGATCCGCAGGACCGCGGATCTCCTGGCCGAGAAGGTCGGCCCCGACGTGCAGGTCGCGCCCCTCTACGGCGCGCTGACGCCCGCCGAGCAGGACCGCGCCGTCGCGCCGGCCTCCGCCGGAACGCGGAAGGTCGTCCTCGCGACCAGCATCGCCGAGACCTCCCTCACCATCGAGGGCGTCCGGATCGTGGTCGATTCGGGGCTGGCGCGGGTCCCGGTCTACGAGCCGGGCCTCGGTCTGACCCGCTTGGTCACGGCCCGCGCCTCCCGCGCCTCGGTGGACCAGCGCCGGGGCCGCGCCGGCCGCACCGAGCCCGGCCTGTGCTGGCGGCTCTGGTCCGAGGCCGGCACCAACGCCCTGGAGCCGTTCACGCGGCCCGAGATCCTGTCGGCCGACCTCGCCGGGCTGCTCCTCGACTGCGCCGCCTGGGGCGTGACCGACCCGGGCGCGCTCGCCTTCCTCGACCCGCCGCCGGCGCCGGCCCTGGCGGAGGCCCGCGCCCTGCTGAGTGAGCTGGGCGCCCTCGACGCCGACGGCCGCCTGACGCCGGTCGGCGCGCGCCTGCGGGCGCTGCCGCTGCCGCCGCGGCTCGCCCGGATGGTGACGGTTGCGGCCGGTACCGGCCAGGCGCGAGCCGCCGCCGACCTCGCCGCCGTGCTGGTCGAGCGCGGCCTCGGCGGCGACGGGGCCGACCTCGACGACCGGGTCGAGCGCTTCCGCCGCGACCGGGGCGGGCGCGCCGCCGACATGCGCCGGCTCGCCGAGGGCTGGGCCCGGATCGCCGGAGCCGGCGGGTCGGCGAGTCCGGATGCCGGCCCGGCCGCCGCCGGGCCGCTCCTGGCGCTCGCCTACCCCGACCGGGTCGCCCGGGCGCGCGGCCGCGAGGGCGAGTTCGTGATGGCGAGCGGTCGGGCCGGGCGCCTCGACCCGGCGAGCCCGCTCGCCCGCGAGACCCATCTGGTGGTCGCCGACCTCTCCGGATCGGCCGGGAACGCCCGGATCCTGGCCGCGGCGGCGATCGGCACCGAGGCGATCGAGCGCCTCTTCGCCGATCGGATCGAGTCGCGCACCGAGATCGCCTTCGATCCGCAGGCGGCCGCCCTGCGGGCGCGTGCGGTCCGGCGGCTCGGCGCGGTCAGTCTCGGGTCACGGCCGCTGCCGGTGCCGCCCGATACGGACAGCGCCGCGATCCTGGCGCGCGGCATCGCCGATCTCGGGATCGACCGCCTGCCGTGGACGCCGGCCCTGGCGCAGTGGCGGGCCCGGGTGACCTTCTTGCACGCCGCCGACGGCGCGGCCTGGCCCGACCTGTCGGACGACGCCCTGGCCCGCACCGCGGAGACGTGGCTGGCGCCCGCCGTAGTGGGGCGCGCCGCCCTGGCGTCGGTCACGGCGAGCGACCTCGCGGACGCACTCCAGGCCCTGCTGCCCTGGGACCTGCGCGCGCGGCTCGACGCGGAGGCACCGACCCATGTCGAGGTGCCGACCGGCTCCCGCATCCCGGTGGATTACACGGCCGAGGAACCGGCGCTGGCGGTCCGGGTCCAGGAGCTGTTCGGCCTCGACCGGCATCCCAGGGCCGGCGGCCGGCCGCTGGTCCTGCACCTGCTGTCGCCGGCCCAGCGGCCGATCCAGATCACCCGGGACCTGCCGGGCTTCTGGCGCGGTTCCTGGGCGGCGGTGCGGTCCGAGATGCGCGGGCGCTACCCGCGCCATCCCTGGCCGGAGGACCCGCTCAGCGAGGCCCCGACCCGCCGGGCCAAGCCCCGGGGAACCTGACAGCCGGCCTCCGAGACCCCGACATGAACGGACCCGACGCGATGACGACCGACACGGATGCCCACGACCCCGCCGCCCACGACCCCGCCGAAGGCTGGACGCCGGTGGAGGACAAGGGCTTCATCGCCCATGTCGGGCCGTTGCACGTCCGCGGCGCGGACGGCGCCTATGCCTTCCGGGCCGATCAGAAGCACGCCAACCTGATCGGCGTGGTCCACGGCGGCATGCTGATGAGCTTCGCCGACCGCGCCCTCGGCGAGACCGCGATGCGCGCCGCCGGGGGCGCCAACTGCGTGACCATCCAGCTGGAGATGAAGTTCATCGATGTCGGCCGACTCGGCGACTGGATCGAGATCCGGCCGCAGGTCGTCAAGCGCACGGGCTCCCTGGTATTCATGCGCGGCGACGTCCGCGACGGCACACGTCTCCTCGCCTCGGCGGACGGCGTCTGGAAGATCCTTAGGCGCCGTCCCGATTGACCCGCGCAGGACGACGGTCCTAACCTGCCCGGGCGCATCGCGGCGCAGAGGCCCGATGTGCGGGGGAGGATCGCATGCGACCGTCGCCGACCGACGCATCCGGGATCGCGGCTGAACGCGGGTCCGCCCCGCGATCCCGGCGCACGATCCTCGCGGGCCTGGGGGCCCTGGCCGTCACTGCCGGCGACGCGGCGGCCCGACCGGAACCGCCCAGCACGGTGACGAGCCCGCCGCGCGACTTCCGGCCTGGCGCCGCCCCGACCACCTACTTCACCGATCCGGACATCGTCACGGTCGACCCGGCGTTCGAGCCCTACATCGTGCCCAACAGTGCCATCCGCCGGCTCTGGACCGGCGCCCTCTGGGCGGAGGGACCGGCCTGGAACTCGGTCGGCCGTTACCTGGTCTGGAGCGACATCCCGAACAACCGGCAGATGCGCTGGCTGGAGGAGGACGGGCACGTCTCCACCTTCCGGATGCCGAGCAACAACTCCAACGGCAACAGCTTCGATCGCCAGGGGCGACAGCTTACCTGCGAGCACGCCACCGGGCGGGTCGTCCGCTACGAGCTCGACGGCTCGGCGACGGTCCTGGCCGATTCGTTCGAAGGCAAGCCGCTCAACTCGCCCAACGACGTCGTCCAGCACCCGGACGGCGCCTACTGGTTCTCCGATCCGCCCTACGGCGCGCTGCTCTACGAGGGCCTGCCCGACGTCGCCGGTGGCCCGAGCAACCGGCAGGGCCATCTCGATCCGCGGCTCGGCCAGCCCGCCGGGACCGTCCCGCGGCGACGCGTGCTCCCGAACGCCGTCTACCGCATCGACCCGTCCGGCCGGGTCGACCGGGTGCTCACCGACGACCAGGTGCCCGACCCCAACGGCCTGTGCTTCTCGCCCGATCACCGGACGCTCTACGTCTGCTCCACCGGCAAGGGTCCCGGGGATACCGGACCCGGCGGCAAGGGCGAGATCTACGCCTTCGACGTCGGGGCCGGGGCGGCGCTCTCGAACAAGCGCCTCTTCTCGGACTGCGTCGTGGACGGGGTGAAATGCGGGCCCGACGGCCTGCGGACCGACGTCGACGGCAATCTCTGGGTGTCGAGCAATGCCGGCCGGGCCGTGGGCTACAACGGCGTCACCGTCTGGACGCCCCAGGGCAAGCTCATCGGTCGGATCCGCCTGCCGGAAGTATGCGGGAATCTCACCTTCGGCGGCCCCAAGCGCAACCGCCTGTTCATGGCGGCGAGCCAGTCGCTCTACGCCCTGACGGTGAATACCCAGGGCGCCGGGCCGGCCTAGGATCGCGCACCTGCGATCCGGGACGGAACCGGCGCCGATCCTCCTCTCGGCCATGGCTGACCGGGCATCGCGACGCTATCTGTCACGGGCATGAGCGAGGATCCCGCCCCCGACCCGACCTTGAGCCGCCTCAGCGCGGCCCTCGGGGATCTGCCGAAGCGCGGGCTGCCACCGGTGGAGCGGTGGGACCCACCCTATTGCGGCGCCATCGACATCCGCATCGCCGCGGACGGGACGTGGTTCCACAACGGCTCGCCGATCCGACGGGACAAGCTGGTCAAGCTCTTCGCCACCATCCTGCGGCGCGAGCCGGACGGCCGGACCGTCCTGGTCACGCCGGTGGAGAGCGTGGGCATCACCGTGGACGACGCGGCCTTCGTGGCCGTCGAGATGGCGGTGGACGGGAGCGGGGCGGACCGGCGGGTCTCGTTCCGGACCAACGTCGACGACCTGGTGAGCGTCGACGCCGACCACGCCCTCCGCTTCGAGGAGGCGCCGGACGGGGCGCTGAAGCCCTACCTCCATGTCCGCCGCGGGCTGTGGGCGCTCGTGACCCGGGCGCTCACCTACGACCTCGTGGACCTCGCCGAGGAGCGTCTGGTCGACGGGAAGCCCTGGCTCGGCCTGTGGGCCGGCGGCGCCTTCCACTCGATCGCGCCGGTCGCCGCCGCGTGAGCGACCCGCTCGCCGACTTCCTCGCCCGCGCCGCCGCCGGCCTGTCGCCGGACCCGCCCGGACCGGACGATCCGACCTCCAATCCCCGGGGCGACCACAGCCTCGATCCGGACGGGACGGCCGTGATCCCGCCGCCGCCGCACCGCCGGGCCGCCGTCCTCGTGCCGGTCGTGCCGCGCGCGGACGGTCCGACCCTGATCCTGACGATGCGGGCCGCCAACCTGCGCGACCATTCCGGGCAGGTGGCGCTGCCGGGGGGCAAGATCGATCCGTCCGATCCCGGGCCTGCGGACGCGGCCCTGCGGGAAGCCTACGAGGAGATCGGGCTGCCGCCCGAGGCGGTGCGGTTCCTCGGCTATCTCGACCCATACCTCTCGGGCACCGGCTTCCTCGTGACGCCGGTCATCGGCCTGGTCGATCCCGGCGCGGTCCTGACGCCGAACCCGGACGAGGTGGCCGACGTCTTCGAGGTGCCGCTCCCGTTCCTCATGGATCCGGAGCGCTACCGCCTGCGCTCCCGCGCGTGGCAGGGCCGCGAGCGCTGGTTCTACGCCCTGACCTTCGGCGAGCGGCTGATCTGGGGCGTCACCGCCGGGATCCTGAACAATCTGCGGGAACGGCTCTACCCGGAGGCGGCGCCGGGCGACGCCGACCGCGCAGCGCGTTAGGCTGACCGCATGCTCCGCCGCATCCTCGAAGAGTTCGGCCTCTTCCTCATCCCCTTCGCGCTGTTCCTCGTCTACCTGCTGCTGTCCGGCCGCAATCCCCTGCGCCGGGTGCACTGGGACGCGCACCTGTTCCGCTTGGTCCTGGCCGGGCTGGCGGTGGTGATCGGCACCCTCGTCTACGAGGGCCTGTTCTCGGAGCGCCGTCCCGGGGGCTACGTGCCGACCCACATGGAGAACGGCCGCCTCGTACCCGGTGGCTTCCGGTGAGGCGCGCCCTCCATCCGGCGGGGCTGGCGGCCCTGCTCGAACGCCCGGGCGTCCGCCGCGTCCTCGCGGCCCTGGACGCGCCGGGCGCGGAGACCCGCCTGATCGGCGGCTGCGTCCGCGACGCGCTCCTCGGCGCACCGACCGCCGACATCGACATGGCGACGACGCACCGGCCCGAGGCGGTGATGCGGGCGGCGCAGCGGGCGCCCGGCCTCAAGGCGGCGCCGACCGGCATCGAGCACGGCACCATCACGCTGGTGACCGAGGACGGGCCGATCGAGGTCACGACCCTGCGCGAGGACGTCGAGACCGACGGGCGTCACGCCGTCGTCCGCTTCGGCAGCGACTTCCTCCGCGACGCCGAGCGCCGCGACTTCACCGTCAACGCGCTCTCCCTCGGTGCCGACGGAACCCTGCACGACCCGGTGGGCGGCAGGCCCGACCTCGCGGCCGGGCGGGTGCGCTTCATCGGCGACCCCGCGACCCGGATCCGCGAGGACGCGCTGCGGATCCTGCGCTTCTTCCGCTTCCACGCCCGGTTCGGTGCCGGCGCGCCCGACGCCGCGGCCCTGGCGGCCTGCGTGGCCGCGCGGGACAGCCTGGACCGGCTCTCTCGCGAACGCGTGCGCGCGGAATTCCTGAAGCTGCTCGCGGCCCCCGGCGGCCCGGCCATGGTGACGACGCTGAGCGCGACCGGGCTGCTGCCGCGGATCACCGGCGGCGTCGGGGAGCTCGGGCGGCTGGAACGGGCCGCAGCCGCGGGCCTGCCTCCGGTGACGCGCCTCGCAGCCCTCGCCGTCGGCGCCCGGCACGACGCCGACAGATTGCGCGAGCGGCTGCGCCTGTCGAAGAGCGAGCACGGGCAGCTGCTCGGCTACGCCGGGGCGCTGGCCGATCTCCACGGATGCGCGGTGCTGGACGCGGTCGCGGCGCGGGCCCTGGCGGCGGAGCACGGCCTGTCGTGCCTGGCCGACGCGCTGGCGATCCTGGCCGGAGAGCCGCGGCCCGCCGTGACGGAGGCGGCGCGGGCGGCCCTGCGGGCCCTGGAGGGGGAGGGGGCGTCGCCGGCCTTTCCCCTGGCGGGGGCGGATCTCGTCGCGGCCGGTGTGGCGCCGGGGCCCGGGATCGGGCGCGGGTTGGCCGCGGCGCGGAGGATCTGGCTGAAGCGGGGCTGCCCGACGGACGCGGAAGCGCGGGCCGACCTGCTGGCGCGGGCGCTGGAGAGCGCCCGCTGAACGAGGCTCAGAGCTTCAGGAGCGCCTTGGTCTCCTGGAGCTGGACGATCTGGCCGTTCAGCTCCTCGCGCTTCTGCAGGTCCTCGGTGGCGTCGCGCTGCATCTCGATCGCCTCGATGTCGCGGTCGAGGGATTCGTGCGTCAGCTCCTCGATCGGGGCGGCGCGCTCGGCGAGCACGGTCACGGCCGTCGGGCCGATATCGGCGAAGCCGCCGCGGACGTAGATCCGCTTGCCGCTGCCCTGGCTCTCGGTGATCACGATGACGCCGACCCGGAGGGAGGTCAGCACGGGCGCGTGGCCCGGCATCACGGTCATCTCGCCCTCGGTACCGGGCAGCTGAACGGCGGTCACCTCGCCGGAATACAGCGTCCGCTCGGGGCCGACGAAATCGAAGTGGAAGGTGGCCATGGCCTGACGTGTTCCCGGATCGGCGGCGCGCGCCCCGCCAAGCGGGCGGAGCGTCTCGGAAAAAGGCTGCGCGGACGGCACCGGTCAGGGTCGCCCGCGCGGCCTCTGTCCCCTTCCCGCGCGGGGAAGGGGGTGTCGTCTTACGCGGCCTTGAGCTTCTTGGCCTTCTCCTGGGCCTCCTCGATGGTGCCGACCATGTAGAAGGCGGCCTCCGGGAGGTCGTCGTAGTCGCCGTTCACCAGGCCCTTGAAGCCCTTGATGGTGTCCTCGAGAGCGACCTGCTTGCCCGGCGAGCCGGTGAACACCTCGGCCACCGAGAAGGGCTGCGAGAAGAAGCGCTCGATCTTGCGGGCGCGGGCCACGGTCAGCTTGTCCTCCTCGGACAGCTCGTCCATGCCCAGGATCGCGATGATGTCCTGGAGAGCCTTGTAGCGCTGCAGGGTCTGCTGGACGCGACGGGCGACGTCGTAGTGCTCCTCGCCGAGGATCGCCGGCGACAGCATGCGCGAGGTCGAGTCCAGCGGGTCCACCGCCGGGTAGATGCCCTTCTCGGCGATCGAGCGCGACAGCACGGTCGTGGCGTCGAGGTGGGCGAACGAGGCGGCGGGCGCCGGGTCGGTCAGGTCGTCGGCCGGCACGTAGATCGCCTGCACCGAGGTGATCGAGCCCTTGGTCGTGGTGGTGATGCGCTCCTGGAGGGCGCCCATGTCGGTGGCGAGCGTCGGCTGGTAGCCCACCGCCGAGGGGATGCGGCCGAGGAGCGCCGACACCTCGGAGCCCGCCTGCGTGAAGCGGAAGATGTTGTCGACGAAGAACAGCACGTCCTGGCCGTCGTCGCGGAACTGCTCGGCGATCGTGAGGCCGGTCAGGGCGACGCGTGAGCGGGCGCCCGGCGACTCGTTCATCTGGCCGTAGACCAGGGCGCACTTCGAACCCTCGGCGGAGCCGTGCTCCTTCGGGTCGACGTTCACCTTGGACTCGATCATCTCGTGATAAAGGTCGTTGCCCTCGCGGGTGCGCTCACCCACGCCGGCGAACACCGAGTAGCCCGAGTGCACCTTGGCGATGTTGTTGATCAGCTCCATGATCAGCACGGTCTTGCCGACGCCGGCGCCGCCGAACAGGCCGATCTTGCCGCCCTTCGCGTAGGGGGCGAGCAGGTCCACCACCTTGATGCCGGTGACGAGGATCTGGGCCTCGGTCGACTGCTCGGCGTAGGAGGGGGCCGGCTGGTGGATGGCGCGGAACGTGTCGGCCTGGACCGGGCCGGCCTCGTCAATCGGCTCGCCGATGACGTTCATGATGCGGCCGAGGGTGTTCATGCCGACCGGAACCTTGATCGGCTCGCCGGTGTCGGTGCACTCCTGGCCGCGGGTCAGGCCCTCGGACGTGTCCATGGCGATGCAGCGGACGGTGTTCTCGCCGAGCTGCTGGGCGACCTCGAGGACGAGGCGGGCGCCGTTGTTCTTGGTCTCCAGCGCGTTCAGGATCTCGGGCAGGTGGCCCTCGAACTGCACGTCGACCACGGGGCCGATGACCTGGGTGATCTTGCCGACCTTGTTGGAGCCGGTGCCGGGGAGTGCGGTGTTCGCCATCGTTAACCTACCCTTCAAGCTGTGCGGTCGGGTCGCGGTGCCTCAGAGGGCTTCCGCACCCGAGATGATCTCGATGAGTTCCTTGGTGATCATGGCCTGACGCGTCCGGTTGTAGATCAGCGTCTGCTTCTTGATCATCTCGCCCGCGTTGCGGGTCGCCGAGTCCATGGCGCTCATGCGCGCGCCCTGCTCGGAGGCGGCGTTCTCCAGGAGCGCCCGGTAGATCTGCACCGTCAGGTTCTTCGGCAGCAGCGTCTCGAGGATCGCCTCCTCGGACGGCTCGAATTCCAGGGCGGCGTTGCCGGCCGCCGCCTTCGCGGTCGTGTCGACCGCCGGCAGCTCCGCGGGGATCAGGCGCTGCGCCGTGGGGATCTGCGAGATGACCGACCGGAACTCGGAGTAGAACAGGGTCGCGACGTCGAACTCGCCGTTCTCGAAGCGGGTCAGGATCTTGTCGGCGATCGAGGCGGCGAACTCGTAATCCACCGGGCGGTTGCCGCGGATATCCATGCTCTCGACGATCTGGTCGCGGTACTGCCGGCGCAGCGCGTCGAGGCCCTTCTTGCCGACCGTCATGATCTTGACCGTCTTGCCCTCGGCGGCGAGCTTCTGGGCGTGTTCGCGCACCGCGAGGCGGACGATCGACGAGTTGAACGCGCCGGCGAGGCCGCGGTCGCCCGTGCACACCACGAGCAGGTGCGTCTGCTCGGAGCCGGTCCCGGACAGGAGCCGCGGGGCGCCGACGCCGCCGACGAGGTTGCCCGCGAGGTTGCCGAGCACCGCCGACATCTTCTCGGCGTAGGGACGGCCCGCCTCGGCGGCCATCTGCGCCCGGCGCAGCTTGGCGGCGGCGACCATCTGCATGGCCTTGGTGATCTTCTGCGTCGCCTTCACCGAGGTGATGCGGTTGCGCAGGTCCTTCAAACTCGCCATCGGGTGAGGTCCAGGTCCGTTCTATGGGCCTCTCCTTCCCTCGGCGGGAAGGAGCCGGAAGTTCGGGCGGTGCGGCGGGGACCGGGATCCCCCCGCACCACCCAAGATCCCTCCCCGAGGGGAGGGGCCTCACATCAGCCGATCGACTTGGCGACGCTCTCGACGACGCCCTTCAGCTTGCCGGCGTTCTCGTCCGACAGGTCCTTGGAGGCGGCGATCGAGTCGAGCAGGTCCTTGTGCTTGGACCTCAGGGTGCTGAGCAGCGCGTCCTCGAAGGGACGGACCTTGCTGACCGGCATCTTGTCCAGGTAGCCGTTCACGCCAGCGTAGATCACCGCGACCTGCTCTTCCATCTTCAGTGGCGAGAACTGCGGCTGCTTCAGGAGCTCGGTGAGCCGCGAGCCGCGGTTCAGGAGTGCCTGGGTGGAGGCGTCGAGGTCCGAGCCGAACTGCGCGAAGGCGGCCATCTCGCGGTACTGCGCGAGCTCGCCCTTGATCTTGCCGGCGACCTTCTTCATCGCCTTGGTCTGCGCCGAGGAGCCCACCCGCGACACCGAGAGGCCGACGTTCACCGCCGGGCGGATGCCCTGGTAGAACAGGTCGGTCTCGAGGAAGATCTGGCCGTCGGTGATCGAGATCACGTTGGTCGGGATGTAGGCCGAGACGTCGTTGGCCTGGGTCTCGATGACCGGCAGCGCGGTCAGCGAGCCGTTGCCGGCGGCGTCGCCCATCTTGGCGGCGCGCTCGAGCAGGCGGCTGTGGAGGTAGAACACGTCGCCCGGATACGCCTCGCGGCCCGGCGGGCGGCGCAGCAGCAGCGACATCTGGCGGTAGGCCACGGCCTGCTTGGACAGATCGTCGTACACGATCACGGCGTGCATGCCGTTGTCGCGGAAGTACTCGCCCATGGCGCAGCCGGCGAACGGCGCGATGAACTGCATCGGGGCCGCGTCGGACGCCGTGGCGGCGATGACGATGGAGTACTCCAGCGCGCCCTGGTCCTCCAGGACCTTCACGAACTGGGCCACCGTCGAGCGCTTTTGACCGATAGCGACGTAGATGCAGTAGAGCTTGGCCTTCTCGTCACCGCCGGCGGCGTGGCCCGGCTTCTGGTTCAGGATCGTGTCGAGGGCGATGGCGGTCTTGCCGGTCTGGCGATCGCCGATGATCAGCTCGCGCTGGCCGCGGCCGACCGGGATCAGGGCGTCGATCGCCTTCAGGCCCGTGGCCATCGGCTCGTGCACAGACTTGCGCGGGATGATGCCCGGGGCCTTCACGTCGACGCGGCGACGCTCGGTCGACTGGATCGGGCCCTTGCCGTCGATCGGGTTGCCGAGGGCGTCGACGACGCGGCCGAGCAGGCCCTTGCCGACCGGCACGTCCACGATGGCGCCGGTCCGCTTGACGGTCTGGCCTTCCTTGATCTCGCGGTCGGAGCCGAAGATCACGATGCCGACGTTGTCCTGCTCGAGGTTCAGGGCCATGCCGCGCACGCCCGACTCGAACTCGACCATCTCGCCGGCCTGGACGTTGTCGAGGCCGTAGGCGCGGGCGATGCCGTCGCCGACGGACAGGACCTGTCCGACCTCGGAGACCTCGGCCTCCTCGCCGAAGTTCTTGATCTGCTCTTTCAGGATCGCGGAGATCTCGGCGGCGCGGATGTCCATACTCGGGCCTCTGTCGCTGATGCGTCTATGCGTGTTCGGGTCGGATGGGGGCGCTTACCGCGCGGCCCGCATCGCGAGGCGGATACCGTTGAGCTTGGTCTTGAGGGAGGCGTCGACCATGCGCGAGCCCATCTTCACGACGAGGCCGCCGATCAGGCTGGGGTCGACCACGAGGTCGACGGCGACATCGGCCTTGGCGATGTCGCGCAGCGACGCCTTGATCTCCTCGATCACCGCGTCGGAGGGCTTCTCGGCCACCCGGACCTGAGCGCGCACGATGCCCTTCGAGTCCTGGACCAGGGTCCGGAACGCGTCGATCATGTCGGGCAGGGCGAAGAGCCGGCGGTTCGAGGCCGCGAGGCGGATGAAATTGCCGGCGAGGCCGCCGATGCCCGCCTTGTCGAGCACGGCGCCGATGGCGGCCGCCTGCTCCTCAGCGCTGAAGACCGGGCTGCGGACGAGGCGGCGGAGATCCGCGCTCTCCTTCAGCAGCGTGTCGAATTGATCGAGAGACCCGGCGACCGCGTCGACCTGGCGCTCGTCGCGCGCGAGCTCGAACAGGGCGGAAGCGTACCGGCCCGCCACGCCTGCGACCAGGGGACCAGCCTCGGAACCGTTCTGCGCCACCCGTCGCTCTCTTCTCTGGTTGCCCGTCCGCTCCGCGCGCTCCGGCTGGAGCGCGGTGCGAGACCGTTCGGGACGTGGGATCGCGCCGGCAACGGACAGGTCGAGAACTGTCCTCGCGGCGCGGCGACCGCCTAGCATGCCAGCATGGCCGCGCGCAACACGGCAGGCGCGCGTCGCTGCGCGTCAGGACGGCGGAAGTGTGACGCGGGTCCCGCCTCAGCAGGCGAGCCGGTCGCAGCGCCGCACGCTCGCGATCATCTTGGCCATGGCGCCGGCGCCGGGATGCCCGAGGATCCCGCTGTTGCCGATCACGTAGGACGGCGTCGCGTAGAGCCCGAGATCCGCGGCCATCCGCATCTGGCTCTTCAGCGCCGCGCGCACCTCCTCGCTGTCGGCGATCTCCTCGACCTCCGCCTGCGGGATCCCCATCGTGGCGGCGACGGCGAGCGCGCCGGGCCCGTCGATGCGGCCGGGCTTGCCCAGCAGCGTCTGGTAGAAGCGCCACGCGGCCTCGGAGCCGAGCTTGCGCTGCACCGCCAGCATCACCTTGGCGGCCTGGGCGGATTGCGGCGACAGGATCGGGTTGTGGACAAGCCCAATCCGCAGCTCCGGATCGCTGTCGTGCAGGGCGACCACGTCGGCGGCCGCCTTCCGGCAGTACGGGCAGTTGAAGTCGAAGAACTCGTAGAGCGTAGTCCCGGCATCCCGCGGCCCGACATAGGTCACGCCGCGCAAGGCCGGGATCTGCCCGGTGATCTCGCCCGGCAGGATCGAGTTCGCCACCGCGCGCCCGTCGTCGCCCGTCACCGCGACCCGCTGGCCGTAGGATTGCGCGGAGGCGCCGGTCAGGCCGGCACCGAAGGTGGCGGCTGCGGCGAGCAGGAGACGTCGCGAGACAGGCTTCGAAACAGGCATGGGACTCGTCCGGGGCATCGCTGTCCCGCTCCGGCCGCGCCGAAGCGGAGCCAGACCAGAACCAGGGGGTCGAGTCGGTTTCATGGCCGAGCGGCCGTGAACGTCGCGCTACCGCGGGGCGAGCGCGGCCTAGCGCAGCCCCTTCGGCCGGTCGCCGGTCGCCCAGGCCAGGGCCTGCTCGAGCCGGTCGTTGCCCCAGAACAGCTCGCCGTCGTCGGCCAGGAACGTCGGCGCCCCGTAGATCCCGCGGGAGCGCGCCTCCTCGACGCTGACCCGCAGCTTCGTCTTGTTGGCCTCGGCGGCGGCGGCCCGCACGGTCTGCGTGCCGTCGAGCCCGAGCGAATCGAGGATCTCCGCGACGGCCGCCGGTTCCGCGATCGAGCGGCCCTCGGCGAAGCTCGCGGTGAAGACCGCCTTCGAGAACGGCACCAGCCAGGGCTGGTCCTGGCCGAGGATCGCGACCCGCACCGCGCTGAGGCTGTTCTGCGGGAACTGGGCGGGGCGCGTCACCGGCGGCAGGCCGAGGCGCGCGGCCTCGCGCTCGACGTCGCGCCACATGTTCTTGCCCTTGGCCGCGTAGAGATTGAACGGCGAGGTGGTCCAGCCCTGCGCGGCGAAGAGCGGCCCGACCAGGAAGGGGCGCCACCGGATCGCCACGTCCGCCTCGGCGGCGGCGGCCTCGACGCGCATGGCCGCGAGGTAGGAGTAGGTGGAGGCGAATTCGTACCAGAACTCCAGAATTGGCTGGCGCGCCATAGACTTCGCTTCTCCGATGCACTCTCGCGGCGATGACGACCTGCAACGCCCGCGCCGTTTCTGACACAACCGCAAGGCCGTCGTGAGGCGAAACGCGGCCGATCCTCCGGCATCTCGGCTACGCGCGAGGCGGCGCGCCGGTTGCAGGCCGGTGACACCCGCGATAAGCCGCAAACGCCGAGCCAGATCCCTCGCCCAGTTCCGGAAGTCCCATGTCCGTTCCCGCGAAGAGCCCCGTGAAGAAGGTCGTGCTGGCCTATTCCGGCGGCCTCGACACATCGATCATCCTGAAGTGGCTGCAGACCACCTACGGCTGCGAGGTCGTCACCTTCACGGCCGATCTCGGCCAGGGCGAGGAGCTGGAGCCCGCGCGCCGCAAGGCGGAGCTGCTCGGCATCAAGCCCGAGAACATCTACATCGAGGACCTGCGCGAGGAATTCGTCCGCGACTACGTCTTCCCGATGTTCCGGGCGAACGCCGTCTACGAGGGCGTCTACCTGCTCGGGACCTCGATCGCCCGGCCGCTGATCGCCAAGAAGCAGATCGAGATCGCCGAGCGCGTCGGCGCCGACGCGGTCTGCCACGGCGCCACCGGCAAGGGGAACGATCAGGTCCGGTTCGAGCTCGGCTACTACGCGCTGAAACCCGACGTCACGGTGATCGCGCCCTGGCGCGAGTGGGACCTGCGCTCGCGCGAGCAGCTCATCGCCTTCGCCGAGCAGCACCAGATCCCGATCGCCAAGGACAAGCGCGGCGAGAGCCCGTTCTCGGTGGACGCCAACCTCCTGCACGCCTCCTCGGAGGGCAAGGTGCTGGAGGATCCGGCCGTCGAGGTGCCGGACTACGTCTACTCGCGCACGCTCTCCCCCGAGGAGGCGCCCGACCAGCCGACGGTCATCACGATCGGGTTCGAGCGCGGCGACGCCGTCTCGATCGACGGCGAGGCTCTGTCGCCCGCGAGCCTGCTGACCAAGCTCAACGAGCTCGGCCGCGCCAACGGCATCGGCCGGCTCGACCTGGTGGAGAACCGCTTCGTCGGCATGAAGAGCCGCGGCATGTACGAGACGCCGGGCGGCACGATCCTGCTGCCGGCGCACCGCGCCATCGAGTCGATCACGCTGGACCGGGGTGCCGCGCACCTGAAGGACCAGCTCATGCCGCAATACGCCGAGCTGATCTACAACGGCTTCTGGTTCTCGCCGGAGCGCGAGATGATCCAGGCCCTGATCGACAAGAGCCAGGAGAAGGTCACCGGAACGGTGCGGCTGAAGCTCTACAAGGGCGGCGTCCACGTGATCGGCCGCGAGAGTCCGCACTCGCTCTACGACCAGGACCTCGTGACCTTCGAGGAGGGCGCCGTCGCCTACGATCACCGCGACGCGGCAGGCTTCATCAAGCTCAACGCCCTGCGGCTTCGCACGCTGGCCCAGCGCAGGAAGCGCGAGGGCTGAGCCCGGTGCCGGTCGCCGCCGCGCGGGCGGCCGCGACCGGAGGTAGCCGTCAGGCGGGGAGCCAGCGCTCGGCGGCCCGACGGAAGTCGCCGGGCCCGAGATCGGCGTAGCGCAGGAAGATCTGCAGGGCCGGCTGCAATTCCCGATGGAGGCGCACGAGCCGCGTCTCCGCGTCCTCGTCGTCGTTCGCGGCCGCGCCCGGCACGGCGGCGAGAAGGCGCTTCATCGCCGCGGTGTAGGCGCCGTCCGCGCCGTAGGGCCGCTCCGGGTCGACGCGCGGCACCCCCTGCTCGGCGTTCCACCCGATATTCAGCTGCGGGATCAGCGCGAGGTGCTCGGGCGTCACCGCGAAGGTGATCAGGTCCGGGGTCTCGCCGGTGGCCGCGTCCCGGAAGACGTCGCCCACGGCGCCCGGATCGAGCTTGGCCAGACCGTTGTGGTACTGGTACCGGCCCGGCTTCAGCTGCCCGTTCTGGACGAAGACGGCGAGGCCGTACTCGAGCGACCGGTGCTCCTCCTCGGCGCCCTCGTCGTCGCCGGTGACGTTGGCGATGTCGCCGTCGCGGTCGAGGCTGCCATAGGGGGCGGCCGGGTGGATGGTCGGCGCCCCTGGCTCGGCGCCGTCCCAGGCGACGACCATCCGGCGGATCAGGGCGATGCGCTCCAGGCTCAGGTCGTAGACGGCATCGCTCATCGTGTATCGGTCCCGGCTCTCACGCTTGGAAGGCCCGTCTTACAGAGGCGGGTCGCCCCCTGCTACCGCCGCAAGCAGCCCGTGAGGCCGTCGATCTGTCCCATCATCGCCTGGATCCGCGCGGCCCGGCGGCGCACCCCGGGGGAGGGCCGGCCGGCGCTGCGGGTGATCGGGTTCGGCAGCACGGCGGCGAGCAGGGCGGCCTCGTTGCGGGTCAGCCGGCTCGCGTCCTTGCCGAACCAGTGCCGGCTCGCGGCCTGCGCGCCGTAGATCCCGTCGCCCCACTCGGCGACGTTGAGGTAGATCTCCATCATCCGGCGCTTGCCCCAGAGCGTGTCGAGCGCCAGCGCCAGCGGGATCTCGATGGCCTTCCGGATGTAGGAGCGGCCGGGCCACAGGAAGACGTTCTTCACCGTCTGCATGGCGATCGTGGAGGCGCCGCGGCTCGGGGAATCCTCGTCCTCGACCACGTCGCGGATCGCGCCGAAATCGACGCCGTGATCCAGGCAGAAGCGCTGGTCCTCCGAGGCGATCACGGCCTGGGGCAGGGCCGGCGCGATGGCGGAGAGCGGGACCGGATCCCGACTCACCGGCTGAAGCGTCAACCACCGTCCCAGCATCAGGGTCGACGGCGGCATCACCGCGCTATAGACGAGCGCCAACGTCAGTGCGAGGACGAACCCGACGGCGGGGAGCAGCAGCAGCGCTCCCACAAGCTGTCGGACGCGACGGGAACGGCGCGGGCGCGCGAGCGGGAGGTCGCGACCTGCCGTCTCCCGCCTGCGTCGAGCCCCGTCCACCGTGAGTCCGTCCCCGCCCAACTGACACCCGATTGGTTTTCGCAAGGCCAGGACCGGACGTAAGCCCGATGACCCCGACCCCCTCAACGCAGGCACCGACCGGTTCGGTCAAGGCAGTCACGCCGGCCGCCGATTTTACCCACAGGTTGACGGAGGTCGCCGGCACGGTCGAGACCTTCCTGGTCGAGCGGCTCGGCCCCGCGGTCGGCGCCGGCGAGATCGCCCGGCCGCCCCGCCTGATGGAGGCCATGCGGCACGCCGTGCTCGGCGGCGGCAAGCGTCTCCGGCCGTTCCTGGCCATCGAGACCGCCCGGATGCTCGGCGGCTCCGAGGCCGCCGCGCTGGCGGCCGGCGCCGGCGTCGAGCTGGTCCACTGCTACAGCCTCGTCCACGACGACCTGCCGGCGATGGACGACGACGACATGCGCCGCGGCAAGCCCACGGTCCACAAGGCCTACGACGAGGCCACCGCCATCCTCGTCGGCGACGCCCTGCAGACGCTGGCCTTCGAGATCGTGGCCGACCCGACCTGGCAGCCGGATGCGCGCATCCGCGCCGACCTCGTGCTCGGCCTCGCCCGGGCCTCGGGCCTCGGCGGCATGGTCGGCGGCCAGCTCCTCGACCTCACCGCCGAGGGCCGGTTCGGCGCGGCCAACATGGACGTGGACGACACCCTGCGGATGCAGGCGATGAAGACCGGCGCGATCCTGGCCTTCTCGGTGGAGGCCGGCGCGATCGTCGGCGGTGCCGACAAGGACCAGCAGGCCGCACTCCTGCGCTACGGCCTCGCCCTGGGGCAGGCCTTCCAGATCGCCGACGACATCCTCGACCGGGAGGCCTCGCCCGAGGCCATGGGCAAGGCCACCGGCAAGGACAAGGATGCCGGCAAGGCGACGCTCGTCGACCGTCTCGGCATCGACGGGGCCCGCGCCGAGTGCGACCGCCTCGTCGGCGTCTGCGAGGACGCGGTGTCGTCCTGGGGGGAGGGCGCCCGGGTCCTGCGCGACGCCGCCCGCTTCACGGTCGCCCGCAAGACCTGATCGCGCCGGGCGGGGGAAATCCGGCCGCCGCCTCGGGCGGCCGGGCCGGGCCCGGCGGCCGGACCTCCGCGAACACTGCGCCACGACCACGCGACGCACGCCACAAGCGATCGCGGCACCGCCGGATCGACACCCTCCGCGAGGCGGACCCGCGCCGTCCCGATCGGGGCCATCCGAACCGGAGGCGGGACCGCGGAGCGCGCGGCGCCGGTCAGAGCCGGTTGGTCTTGTTGTGGACGTCGAGGCACACGGCGGCGAGCAGGACGACACCCTTGATCACCTGCTGCCAGTCGACGCCGATCCCCAGGATCGACATGCCGTTGTTCATGATGCCGATGATGAAGGCGCCGATCACGACAGCCGAGACTTTGCCGATGCCGCCCGCCGCCGAGGCGCCGCCGATGAAGCACGCGGCGATCACGTCGAGCTCCATGCCGACGCCGGCCTTCGAGTTCGCGGTGTTGAGCCGGGCGACGAAGATCATGCCGGCGAGGCCCGCCAGCGCGCCCATGTTGGCGAAGGTCAGGAAGGTCAGCCGCTCGGTCTTGATGCCCGAGAGGCGCGCGGCCTTGATGTTCCCGCCCAGCGCGTAGATCCGGCGCCCGATCGTCGTCCGAGTCGTCACGAAGCCGTAGAGCGTCACCAGCGCCAGCAGCACGAGGAGCACGTTGGGCAGGCCCCGGTACGCGCTCATCTGCCAGGCGAAGGCCAGGATCAGGATGGCGGTCACGCCGTTGCGGCCGATGAACGCCGCCGGGGACTCGGCCGGGCTCCCGTTCCGCAGCCGCGCCTGCCGCCGTCGCCAGTTCAGCCCGGTCAGCGTCGCGACCAGCGCGGCGGCGATCAGGACGGCGGTCCAGGGTCCGGCGCCGTTGACGAGGAAGCCCTTGGCGAGGAGCTGGAACACCTCCGGGAACGGTCCGATGGAGGCCCCCTGCAGCAGCACCTGCGTCAGGCCGCGGAACACCATCATGCCGGCCAGGGTGACGATGAAGCTCGGGATGGCGAGGTAGGCCACGAAGTAGCCCTGCAGACCGCCGATGACCGCGCCCACCGCGAGGCACAGGACGGCCGCCGAGAACGGGTCGACGTGGAAGCGGACCATCAGCAGGGCGGCGAGCGCCCCCACGAAACCGACCACCGAGCCGACCGACAGGTCGATATGCCCGGCCACGATGACCAGCAGCATCCCGAGCGCCATCACGACGACGTAGCTGTTCTGGAGGATCAGGTTGGTCAGGTTCAGCGGCTGGAACAGGACGCCGCCCGTCGCGACCTCGAAGAACAGCGTGATCGCCGCCAGCGCGACGACGAGCCCGTAGGCGCGCAGCTGCGCCATCGGCAGGCGGCCGCGCCGGACCCCGGCCGCACCCGCCGGGATGAGGTCGCTGCCGGGGCTCACGGACTTGCTCACTGTGATGTCGGTCATCCGTTCAGCCCCCTGGAGCGCATGATGGCGCGCATGATCGCTTCCTGGCTGGCCTCGGCGCGGTCGAATTCGCCCACGAAGCGCCCCTCGTTCATCACGTAGATGCGGTCGCAGAGGCCGAGCAGTTCCGGCATCTCCGAGGAGATCAGGAGGACGCCGCGGCCGTCCTCGGCCAGCTCGTTGATGATGCTGTAGATCTCGTACTTCGCGCCGACATCGATGCCGCGGGTCGGCTCGTCGAGGATCAGCACCTTGGGCCGGGTGAACAGCCACTTGCTCAGCACGACCTTCTGCTGGTTGCCGCCCGACAGGTTCACGGTCTGCTGCGTCACCCCGACGGAGCGGATGCGCATCTTGGTGCGGTAGCCGGTCGCGACCCGGTGCTCGGCCGCCTCGTCGATCACCGCGGCGGTGGAGATCCCGGGCAGGTTCGCCAGGGTGGTGTTCCGGGCGATGTCCTCGCCCAGCACGAGCCCGAGCTGCTTGCGATCCTCGGTGACGTAGGCGAGGCCGGCCGCGATCGCCCGGTCGATCGTCGAGACGTCGACCTCGACACCCTCGATCCGGACCGTGCCCCGGATGTCCCGGCCGTAGGACCGGCCGAAGAGGCTCATGGCGAGCTCGGTCCGGCCCGAGCCCATCAGGCCCGCGATCCCGACGATCTCGCCCCGGCGCAGGCTCAGGTCGACGTCGCGCACCACCGCCCGGTCGGCGTGGACGGGGTGGTGGACCGTCCAGTCGCGCACCTCCATCAGCACTGCGCCGATCCGCGGCGTGCGGACCGGGTAGCGGCTCTCCAGCGTGCGGCCGACCATCGCCCGGATGATGCGGTCCTCGTCGATCGCGCCGCCGCAGCAGTCGAGGGTCTCGACGGTGCTGCCGTCGCGCAGGACCGTGATCCGGTCGGCCACCTTGGCGATCTCGTTCAGCTTGTGGGAGATCAGGATCGAGGCGATGCCCTGCGCCTTGAAGCGCAGCAGGAGCTGCAGCAGGGCCTCGCTGTCGGTCTCGCTCAACGACGCGGTCGGTTCGTCGAGGATCAGGAGCCTCACCTCCTTGGAGAGCGCCTTGGCGATCTCCACGAGCTGCTGCTTGCCGACCCCGAGATGGGTGACGAGGGTGTCGGGGCTCTCGTCGAGCCCCACCATCGCCATCAGCGCGCGGGCGCGGGCCTGGACACGATCCCGGTCGATGACCCCGAACCGGGCCGGCTCGTTGCCGAGGAAGATGTTCTCGGCGATCGACAGGTACGGCACCAGGGCGAGTTCCTGGTGGATGATCACGATGCCGAGGCGCTCGCTGTCCGTGATGTCCCGGAAGCGGCCCGGCCGCCCCTCGTAGGTGATGTCGCCCGTTTACGACCCGTAGGGATACACGCCGCTCAGCACCTTCATCAGCGTCGACTTCCCCGCGCCGTTCTCGCCGACCAGGGCGAGGATCTCGGCTGGCTCGACCGTCAGGTTGACGTTGGAGAGGGCCTTCACGCCGGGGAAGGTCTTGGTGATTCCCCGCATTTCGAGAACGGGCTGCATGCGGCGCCTACCAGCTCGGACTGCACGTTCGGCCCGCGCGACAGTCGTCGCGGCGGGGATCGGATCGGGCGGAGCGACCGAGCGCCGCCCCGGCATCGGTCACTTGAGCTGGTCGAGCGTGTAGTAGCCCGTGTCGATCAGGGCCGGCTTCCAGTTGGCCCGGGTGACGAGCACCGGCGTGAGCAGGTAGGATGGGACGATCTTCTTGCCGTTGTCGTAGGTCTTCACGTCGTTGACCTCGGGCTGTCGGCCCGCCTCGATGGCGTCGATCATCGCCACCGTCACCTTGGCCAAGTCTCGGGTGTCCTTGAAGATCGTCGCCGTCTGCTCACCGGCGATGATCGACTTGACCGATTGCAGCTCGGCGTCCTGGCCGCTGATCACCGGCAGCTTCACGCCGCCCGACCCGTAGCCCACGCTCTTCACCGACGAGAGGATCGCCGTGGAGATGCCGTCGTAGGGCGAGAGCACGGCATCCAGATGGGCGTTGCCGTAATAGGCCGAGAGCAGGTTATCCATCCGCGCCTGGGCGGTCGCGGCGTCCCAGCGCAGGGTGGACACCTTGTCCATGCCGAACTGGCCCGAGCGCACAACGAGCCTCTTCGCGTCGATGTAGGGCTTCAGCACCGACAGGGCGCCGTCGTAGAAAAAGTATGCGTTATTGTCGTCGGGCGAACCGCCGAACAGCTCGATGTTGAAGGGCCCCTTCCCGTCCTTCAGGCCGAGGGCGTCGACGATGGATGTCGCCTGCTGAACGCCAACCTTGTAGTTGTCGAAGGTGGCGTAGTAATCGACGTTCGGCGTCCCCCGGATGAGCCGGTCGTAGGCGATGACCCTGACGCCGCGCTCGCTCGCTTTCGACAGCACATCGCTGAGGGTCGTGCCGTCGATGGAAGCGATCACCAGGATCTTCACGCCGGTGGTGAGCATGTTCTCGATCTGGGCGAGCTGGGTCGGGATGTCGTCGTCCGCGTATTGCAGATCCGGCTTGTAGCCCTTGGCCTTCAGAAGCCTGACGATGTTGTTGCCGTCGTCGATCCAGCGCTGCGACGAATTGGTCGGCATGGCGACCCCGATCGAATCCCCGCCGGCCGCCTGCGCCGATGCCGTGGCGCACGCGCCGATGAGCGACAGGCCCAGGATGTATTTGAGAACCGTATGCCTGGCGATCACAATCCCCCCCTATCGCTGCGCAGCCGGACTTCGACTTCAATCGAAGCGAGTCCGTGCTTCCATTATTGTCGATCGATTATTTTTTATAATTACAACTCGATGTTTTACTTATCTAGTCTATGGCCGACACCCATCCACTGCCCGACCGAATATCCCTGCGGGAGCCGATCCGGCAAACTTGGCCGGGTTGGCAGGCAGAAGCGCAATCCGGGCGCCGCCGGCAGCCTCTTCGAGGGCCAAGCCCGCACCTTGAGAAGCTCGGCCATTCTATTTGTATGAGTTATAGAGGGGCCGTCAATCGGCACGCGCGGCGCCCCGTCTCGCGGCGCGGTCTCAGGTGTGTGTGTGGAGCGCGCCGCGGGTTCAGGTCCGAGTTCGATCGCCGGTCGGCGCGATGGGGTCGCGCGGGCCACGGGGCGCGGCCGGCCGATCGGCACGGCGGCGATGACCGGTCCGCTCGATCGGATCAGGGGAGGGCGGATCGCGTGTCCGCACCGCCAAGCAGTTCAGCGCGGCGTCGCCGCGCGGGCCCGGAAACCGCGTTGGTTCAGCCGCGGCCGACGAACGGCATCTTGGTGGCCATGATGGTCATGAACTGCACGTTGGCCTCCAGCGGCAGGCTCGCCATGGACAGCACGGCCTGACCGACATGGTCCGGATCCATCACCGCCTCGGCCCGCAGGGAGCCGTCCGCCTGCGGGACGCCGGCCTTCATCTTGCCGCCCATGGGCGTGTCGGCGTTGCCGATATCGATCTGGCCGCAGGCGATGTCGTAGGCCCGGCCGTCGAGAGAGGTCGCCTTGGTCAGCCCGGTCACGGCGTGCTTGGTCGCCGTGTAGGCGATGGAGTTCGGTCGGGGCGCGTGGGCCGAGATCGAGCCGTTGTTGATGATCCGGCCGCCCCGGGGATCCTGGTCGCGCATGATCCGGAAGGCGTGCTGCGTGCACAGGAACAGCGCCGTGAGGTTGGTGTCGACCACCTGCCGCCAGGTCTCGAGGGGCAGATCCTCCAGCGGGACCGCCGGAGCGCCGATCCCGGCATTGTTGAACAGCAGGTCGAGCCGGCCGAACTCCACCTTGGTGCGCGCGAACAGGGCGGCGATCGAGTCGGGATCGGTCACGTCGGTCGGGACCGCCAGGGCTCCGTGTCCGATCCGCGCGGCGACCTCCTCGAGGGGAGCCTGACGCCGCCCCGAGAGGACGACGCGCCATCCGGCGTCGGCGAGCGCCAGGGCGGCGGCCTTGCCGACACCCGTCCCGGCCCCGGTCACGATCGCGATCCGCTCAAGCCCCGACATGCGTTCCTCCCGGCTCCGGTGTTTCACCGCCTGTAGCGGATGGCCGCCGCCGCGCGAAGGCGTCGGCGTTTCACATGCGGGCCACGGTCACAGGGCGTACCGGCAGCCGCCATGCGCTATGGTGGTCGAAAGACACGGGGACGGGAACGGAACGATGGGGCAGGGTTCGTCGGCAGGCCTGCGCGGGACGAGCGACGCGGCGGTCCCGGCGTGAGCGCACCCGAGATCCCGTTCCTCGCCGGCCTCGACGCGCCGGCAATCGCGGCCGTGCGGGCCCGGATGGTGCCGGTGGCGGTGCCGGGCGGCCGGACCCTGTTCGAGCAGGGCGAGACCGGGGACGCCCTGTACACGCTGGTCTCCGGCGCGGTCGGCGTCTCGGCCCGCGACCATGCCGGGCGGCCGACCCGGATCGCGCGCCTGCGGCCGCCCGAGACCTTCGGCGAGATGGCCCTGCTGTCGGACGCCCCGCGGGCGGCGACCGTTATGGCGCTGCGCGATTCGCACCTCCTGCAACTCACCCGCGGGGCCTTCGAGGCGGTGATCGCCGAGCACCCGCACACACTCCTCTACTTCGCCCGGATGCTCGCCGACCGCCTGCGGGCGATCTACGACGGCCACTCGGTCCACCACGCACCGCGGATCTTCACGATCCTGGCCGTGACCGAGGGGCCCGATCCGGCGCGGGTGGCGCGGCAGCTCGCCGCCGCCTTCGACGCCCTGCTGCCCGGGAAGACCGGCTGCCTCACCGACTGGCCGGAGGGCGCCGACGAGGCGTGGTTCCAGGCCTTCGAGGGCGCCCACGCGCGCACGATCTTCGCGGCGCACGACATCGACTGCCCCTGGTGCCGCCAGAGCCAGCGGCGGGGCGACCATGTCCTGCTCCTCGCCGAGCCCGGCGCGCCGCCGCGGCCGGGCGCGGCGGCCTATCTCGACCGGGTGCGCTCCGACTGGATCCGCATGGACCTCGTCGTGCGCCAGGACCCCGCGGCCCGGCGCCCGAGGGCCCTGCATCCGGAGGTCGCCGCGCTGCCCGCGGCGATGCGCATCCAGGTCCGGGACGGCGACCGGGGGGATCTGCATCGCCTCGCGCGGCTCGCCAGCGGGTCGGCGCGCGGCCTCGTCCTCGGCGGCGGCGGGGCGCGGGGGCTCGCCCATCTCGGGGTGCTCAAGGCCCTCGACGAGGTGTCCTGCGCGCCCGACTTCGTGGGCGGGACCAGCATGGGCGCGATCATCGCGGCGAGCCTCGCCATGGGCTGGAGCGTCGCGGAGATCCAGGCCCAGATCGAGGCGTTCTTCGCCACCAGCAACCCGATCAACGACTACACGCTGCCACTGCACGCGCTGACCCGCGGCGCAAAGGTCGATGCCGGCCTCGCGGCGCGCTACGGCGGCGTGCGCATCGAGGACCTCTGGCTGCCGTTCTTCTGCGTCTCGTCGAACCTGACGACCGGCAACACCATGGTGCACCGCTCGGGCGACCTGCCGAAGGCCCTGCGCGCCAGCATCGCGATCCCCGGCCTCCTGCCGCCCGTGCTGTGCGACGAGGGCGTCCTGGTCGACGGCGGCATGATGAACAACCTGCCGGCCGACGTCGCCGCCGGGCTGGAGCGCGGCCCGGTCCTGGCCGTCGATGTCGGGACCGACCGGGCGTTCCAGGATATGCCGCGGCGCGGGTGGAGCGGCCGGCTCATGCGCAAGCTGATCGGCTCACCGCTGGCGATGCCGGGCCTGGCCCCGCTGCTCCTGCGCGCCGCCACCGTGTCGAGCGACGCGCAGAGCCTGATGGCGGCGGCCCACGCGACCGCCGTGCTGAAGCCGCAGCTCTCCGGCATCGACCTGCGGGCGTGGTCGCGCTTCCGGGAATCGGCGGAGCTCGGCTACCGGGAGACCCGCTTGGGCATCGCGACAGGGACCCTCGCGCGCTGGCTCGATCCGATGCGCTGAACGGGTCCGCTGACCCGGTGCGCTGAGATGTCCGCGTGCGGCGGCGCACGCGCGGCGCCCGCGGCCCTGTAACCCGGACCATCCGCCGACGATCTCCGGTGCAACACGTCATCGGGAGACCGGAACCATGACCCATCCTGCCAAGACCCCGACCGGCGCCGTGCCCGGTTCCGCGCCGGACCGGCGCGCCGCGGCCGACCATTCCGGGCCGCACGCCCTCCTGCACGGCGCCGCCTTCGTGCTGCTGTGCCTCTGGACGCGGACCGCGCCGGAGCGTCTGCGCGACCAGCTCTCCCCGGACGCCGGCGACGGCGCCGCGCTCGGCTTCTGAGCGGATCGGACCGGAGGACGCGCGCGTTCTCCGCCGCGGGGGAGTCGGACATGACGGGGCGCGCGAGAGGATGACCGTCGCGGGAGTGAGGTTTCGCCGGATCGCCCTGCCGGAGGGCGGCCTGCACGTGGCCGAGGCGGGTCCCGAGACGGGGCCGCCGACCATCCTGCTGCACGGCTTCCCGGAATCCTGGTACGGCTGGCGCCACCAGATCGGGCCGCTCGCCGAGGCGGGGCTGCGGATCATCGCGCCGGATCAGCGCGGCTACGGCCTCAGCGACAAGCCGGCGGGGATCGCCGCCTACCACCTGGACCGGTTGGCCGGCGACGTCCTGGCCCTGGCCGACGCCTACGGCGCGCCCACGGTGCGGCTCGTCGGCCACGACTGGGGTGGCCTCGTCGCGTGGTGGGTGGCGAGCCGCTACCCCGAGCGGATCGACCGGCTGGCGATCCTCAACGCGCCGCATCCCGCGATCGTCGGCGCCTACATGCGCCGCCATCCCGGTCAGTGGCTGCGCAGCACCTATGTGGGCCTCTTCCAGCTCCCGCGCCTCCCCGAGCGGCTGCTCACGGCGGATCGCGGCCGGGCCCTGCGGCGCGCGCTGACGACCTCCAGCCGGCCGGGCACCTTCGCGCAGGCCGATCTCGACCATTACGTCGCGGGGTGGCTCCGGCCCGGCGCGATGACCGGCATGCTGAACTGGTACCGGGCCCTGGTGCAGCTGCCCCGGGCGCGGCCGCCGCGGGTGCGCGTGCCGGTGCTGATCCTCTGGGGGCAACGGGACACGGCGCTGCAGCCCGGCTTGGCGGAGGCGAGCCTCGCGTACTGCGACGCCGGCCGGCTCCGCTGGTACGAGCGGGCCAGCCACTGGCTCGCCCACGAGGAGCCCGAGGCGGTCAACGCCGACCTCGGCGCGTTCCTCCGCTAGCCGCCTTGCACCCGCGTGAAAGCGGGCCGGTCCACGCGGGCAAGTTGTAGAGCGATATTCAATGCACGGCCGGGTCTCGCAAGTCTCCGCGCCGGCGCGTGCGGACGCGCGTCGGGCGGTGCGGTAATCCGTTCGCTTCTCTGAAGCCACGTACTATTTTTCGCTCGCCGCTCCGGAACATGACGAGCACTTGTCACTTGGTGGTGGCCCATGAGGGCTGATCGGAGCTACTCCACGATGTCTTTTCGTTCTTTCCTGACCGCGGGTGTGGTCTTCGGCGGCCTCCTGGCCGGAACCGTCGCGTCGCAGGCCGCGCCCGCGATCGCGCAGCCCGGCTTCGCCGGATCCGACATGGTCGAGACCGTGGCGATGCATCGCCACCACCGCATGCATCATCACCGGATGCACCGCCATCACTCGACCCGGCACGAGCGCCGGATGCGGCGCATGAACACGATGCGCCACGGCAACCCGAACGCCCGCAACCCGTCGCGCCCGGGCTACCAGCAGCAGCTCGGCAACACCACGGGCGGCCCGCGCTACTGACATCGCGACCGCGCCCGGATCCCGCGCAGGCTGTGGCGGATCCGGGCGCCATCCACCGGCGATGCGACGTCCGGGCGCCTTCTCCCCAGGCGCATCGGTTCGCCCGGCCTGATTCGCCGGCGTCGCTCTGCTAAGAGGCGGCATGGCCAGAACCGCCGTCCGCCCCGCCGCCGACACGACGCCCACGCCCGGCCTGGACCCGGCCGGCGCGACGCCGATGATGGCGCAGTACATAGAGATCAAGGCCGCCAATCCGGACTGCCTGCTGTTCTACCGGATGGGCGACTTCTACGAGCTGTTCTTCGAGGACGCGGAGATCGCGTCCCGGGCCCTCGGCATCGTCCTGACGAAGCGCGGCAAGCACGCGGGCGGCGAGATCCCGATGTGCGGCGTGCCGGTCGACCGGTCCGACGACTATCTCAACCGCCTCATCGCCCTCGGCCACCGCGTGGCGGTGTGCGAGCAGACCGAGGATCCGGCCGAGGCCAAG
The DNA here is from genome assembly GCF_900107945.1 of Methylobacterium sp. 190mf. NCBI lineage: Bacteria > Pseudomonadati > Pseudomonadota > Alphaproteobacteria > Hyphomicrobiales > Methylobacteriaceae > Methylobacterium > Methylobacterium sp. 190mf. Next base: position 92,738 of record NZ_FNVI01000011.1, read on the forward strand.
AAGCGCGGGCCGAAATCCGTGGTCCGCCGCGAGGTCGTGCGGCTCGTCACGCCCGGCACGATCACGGAGGACCGGCTCCTCGACCCGGCCCGGGCCAACCTCCTCCTGGCCATCGGGCGCCGGAAGACCGGGGAGGGGGCGGTCGCCTACGGCCTCGCCGCGGTGGACATCTCCACGGGCCGCTTCTCCCTCAGCGAGGTCGCGGGCGGCGACCTGTCCGGCGCCATCGCCCGGCACGACCCGCGGGAGATCGTCCTGTCGGAGGCGATCCACGCCGATCCGGCCCTCGCGCGCCTCTGGCAGGAGAGCCGCGCGGCCGTCGTACCCCTCGCGCAGGCCGAGCTCGAGCCCGCGGCCGCCGAGCGGCGCCTGCGCGAGCAGTACGGGGTCTCGACCCTGGAGGGGTTCGGCCAGTTCACCCGGGCCGAGATCGCGGCCGCCGGGGCGGCGCTGCTCTACATCGCCCGGACGCAGCTCGCGGCCCGTCCGCCCCTGGCGGTTCCGACCCGCGAGGATGGCGGCGCCACCCTGGCGATCGACGCGGCGACGCGGGCCAATCTCGAACTCACCCGCACCCTGTCGGGCGAGCGCGCCGGGAGCCTCCTCGCCACGATCGACCGGACCGTGACGGCGAACGGGGCGCGGCTGCTCGCCGAGCACCTCGCGGGCCCGTTGACCCATCTCGACGCCATCGCCCGGCGGCACGCCGCGGTGGCGTACCTGGTGGACGACGCGCGCCTGCGCGGCTTCCTGCGCGACGCCCTGGCCCGCGCGCCCGACCTCGCCCGGGCCCTCTCGCGGACCGGGCTCGGTCGCGCGGGTCCTCGGGACCTCGCGGCGATCCGCGACGGCCTCGCGGTCGCGGCGGATCTCGGTGCGCGCCTCGCCGCCATGCACGGCCTCCCGGCGGAACTCGCCCGGCTGGCCGAGCATCTGGCCGAGGCCGACCGGGCGCTCATCGCGACCCTGGCGGCGGCGCTCGCCGACGAGTTGCCCCTGAGCCGGCGCGACGGCGGATTCGTCCGCACGGGCTACCACCCGGAGATCGACGAGGCGCGGACCCTCGGACAGGATTCCCGCAAGGTGATCGCGGCCCTTCAGGCGCGCTACGCCGAGCAGACCGGCTGCCGGACCCTGCGGATCAAGCACAACAATCTGCTGGGCTACTTCATCGAGGTCCCGCAATCCGTCGGCGAGGCCTGCCTGAAGGGCCTGCAGAGCGAGTTCGTCCATCGCCAGACCATGGTGGACGCGATGCGCTTCACCAGCGTCGAGCTGGGCGAGCTCGAATCGAAGATCTCGGGCGCCTCCGACCGGGCCCTGGCCCTGGAGGCCGCCGTCTTCGACGACCTCGCGGCCCGCGTGCTGGCCCAGGCCGAGCCCGTCGCCGAGGTGGCCGAGGCGCTGGCCGGGCTCGACGTGGCGGCGAGCCACGCGGAACTTGCCGTCGAACTCGACTGGCGGCGTCCCGTGGTCGACGACTCGCTCAGCTTCGTCGTGGTCGGCGGCCGCCACCCGGTGGTCGAGGCGGCCCTGCGCCGGGCCGGCGAGCCGTTCATCGCCAACGACTGCGACCTGTCCGGCGACACGCGCGGCCGGATCCGGCTGATCACTGGCCCCAACATGGGCGGCAAGTCGACCTTCCTGCGCCAGAACGCGCTGATCGCGGTGCTCGCCCAGATCGGCGCCTTCGTGCCGGCCGCGGAGGCGCGGATCGGCCGGGTCGACCGGCTGTTCTCCCGCGTCGGCGCCGCCGACGATCTCGCCCGGGGGCAATCGACCTTCATGGTCGAGATGGTCGAGACCGCGGCGATCCTCAACCAGGCGACCCGGCGCTCCCTGGTGATCCTGGACGAGATCGGCCGCGGCACCGCGACCTTCGACGGCCTGTCGATCGCCTGGGCCTGCCTGGAGCACCTCCACGAGGTGAATGCCTGCCGGGCGCTGTTCGCTACGCATTTCCACGAGCTGACGGCGCTGGGCGACCGGCTGGCGCGGCTGGAGAACGCCACCCTGAAGGTGGCCGAGCACCGGGACGGCGTCGTGTTCCTGCACGAGGTCGTGCCGGGCGTCGCCGAGCGCAGCTACGGCCTTCAGGTCGCGCGGCTCGCCGGCCTGCCCGCCGGGGTCGTGACCCGGGCCGGGGCGATCCTCAAGAGCCTGGAGAAGGCCGAGCGGGGCCGCCCCGCCCGCGCCCGGATCGACGACCTGCCGCTCTTCGCGGCCCTCGCGCCACCCCCGCCGCCGGAGCCGCCGCCGGAGGATCCGCTGGGCGCGCTGCTCGACGGGATCGACCCGGACGCGCTGACGCCGCGCGAGGCGCTGGACGCGCTCTACCGGCTGAAGCGCGAGCGGGCGGCGCGGGGCTGAGACCCGTGGGCCGCGCGCCGGGGGCCTGACCCGAAGAATCTCAGACGGGCGCGGGCGAGAAACCGTCCGGGCAGGCCGGCCCGTCGCGGCCGGCCCGGCGATCGGCCACGTAGTCGAGGGTGCTGGCCACGACGCGCTCGGAATAAGGCTTGGCGATCACCCCGATCGCGCCGGCGAAATCGGCCGGGATGCGCTTGGCGTTGGCGGTCATGAACACCACGGTGGTGCGCCGGTCGGCCGAGAGCGCCCGGGCCACGTCGATGCCGGTCGGGCCGTCGACGAGGTGGATGTCGACGAGGGCGACGTCGGGCGCCGTGGACCGGCCCATCGCGATGGCCTCCGTCGCGTTGCCGGCGACGCCGACGGTGACGTGCCCGAGATCGTCCAGCAGGCATTCCAGCTCGAGGGCGATCAGGGCCTCGTCCTCGACCACGAGGATGCGGAGGGCGGCGTCCGCGGCGGCGTTCCCGGTCCCCATGCGCTCTTCGTCCTCCGGCCCCGCGGCCGACGAGCTTGATGCCTCCACGTCGATTTCTCAAGCCGGCTGCTGGAGCGGGATGTCGATCTCGACGGTCGTGCCCGGGCCGGCATCCGCCCAGGCGATGGTCCCGCGCATCTGCCGAACCACCATCTCCACGAGATTGCGCCCGAACCCCGCCGGGTTCGGGGCCGCCGCGGCGACGCCGACGCCGTCGTCGCGGATCGTCATGTGCATCCCGCCCTCGGTGCGGCGGGCGACGATCGACACGCGCCCCTCGCGCTCGCCCGGGAAGGCGTGGCGCAGGGCGTTGGCCGTCAATTCGTGGATCATCAGCGCGAGAGGCGCCGCCATCGCGGCGGCCACCGCGATCGGCTCGACATCGGCCTCCACCCGGCGCCGCTCCGGGTCCAGGCCGGCATTCATGTCGGCCAGGAACTCGGCCGCGAAGTCGCCGAGGTTGAAGTGCGTGCAGTCGCCCTCGGAGTAGAGCATCCGGTGCGCCGTCGAGAGGGCGCCGATCCGCTCCGCCATGCCCTGGAGCGCGTCGCGCGCCTCGCCCTCGGGCGTGCGCCGGGCCTTCAGGAGCATCAGCGACGAGATCACCTGGAGATTGTTCTTCACCCGGTGGTCGACCTCGTGGAGGAGGGCGGTCTTCTGCTCCAGCGCCGATGTCAGGTCCTGGGTCCGCGCCGCGACGAGGCGCTCCAGCTCGTCGTTGGTGCCGCGCATCGACACTTCCATCTGGTGGACATGGGTCATGTCCGCCTGCGCGGCGTAGAAGTAGGCGAGCCCCTCGGCGTCGCGCACCGGCGTGATGGTCATCGCGTTCCAGAACGACGACCCGTCCTTGCGATAGTTGAGCAGCTCCACCGAGATCGCCTCGGCGGACTCGACGGCCGCGCGGATCCGCTGGATCGTCGACCGGTCCGTGGCCGGCCCCTGCAGCATGCGGCAGTTGCGCCCGACGATCTCGTCGGCGGCGTAGCCGGTGGCGTTCAGGAAGGCGTCGTTCGCCCAGGCGATCGGGTTGTCGGGCGCGCGGGCATCGGTGATGACCATCGGCGACGGACTCGACGCGAACGCGTCGACGAGCGTCGCGAGGGGCGGACCGGTCTCGGATCGGGCACTCAACGCGTCATTCCACAGTCAGGCGGTGCCCCCGTTCGTCCGGCGGCGCCACCATCGCGCTCCGACCGCGGGACGTGGACACCGCGTTAAGCAAGCTTCTACCAAGATTGGGGCGCAAGACAGCAGGATCCAGCGGAGACAGGTGCGGCGTAAGGCTGCCACGATTTCGCGGGATCAAGGCCACGAACGCTCAGGAGTTCCATGCCATGGCGAACCAGCCACAGGCGACGCGTCGCTTCCGGCTCCGCGACATCGTCGAGGACCGGCGGATCGCGCTCATGCTGGCACTCGGATTCTCGTCCGGACTGCCGCTGCTCCTGGTGCTGGGGACGTTCACGCTCCGCCTCGCCTTCTCGGACATCGACGTCCGGGCGATCGGCCTGTTCAGCTACGTGGCGCTGCCCTACTCGCTGAAGTTCCTCTGGGCGCCCGCGATCGACCGCCTGAACGTGCCGGTGCTGAGCGCCCGGCTCGGGCGCCGCCGCGCCTGGATGGTGACGACGCAGGCCGCGGTCGCCCTGTGCCTGATCCTGATGGCCTTCTCGGACCCGAAGACCAACCTCGCGCTCCTGGGCCTCGGCGCCTTCCTGGTGGCGTTCTGCGCGGCCAGCCAGGATGTCGTGATCGACGGTTGGCGCATCGACGCCGCCGGCAGCGACTTCCAGGGCATCCTGGCGGCGACCTCGAACCTCGGCTACCGCCTCGGCCTGATCAGCGCCGGCGCCGGCGCGCTGTTCATCGCCTCCGCGGGGGGCTGGACGCTGGCCTACCTGATCATGGCCGCCCTCATGCTGGTCGGGATGATCGCCGCCCTGCTGGCCCCGGCCTTCGACAGACCGCGCGCGGCCCCCGCCGAGACGCCCGGCCGGTCCCGGTTCTGGTCGATGCGCCGCGCCATCCTGGAGCCGCTAACCGAGTTGCACGGCCGGTTCGGCGGCGCGCTCTGGGGCATCCTCCTGCTCGTGGCCCTGTTCCGGCTGCCCGACTTCCTGTCGGGCGTCATGGCGAGCCCGCTCTACCGGACGCTGGGCTTCGACCTGAAAGAGATCGCCACCGTCACCAAGCTCTACGGCATCTGGGTCGGCATCGCGGGCGGCTTCGCGGGCGGCTGGGCGCTGGCCCGGTTCGGCCTGTTCCCGACGCTGCTGCTGGGCGCCTTCCTGGCGGCAGCCTCGCACCTCGCCTTCGCGTGGCTGGCGGCCGGCGCGCCCGAGATTTGGCGCCTGACTGTGGCCATCTCGATCGAGAACTTCTGCGGCTCCTTCGCGGGGATCGTGCTGATCGCCTACATGTCGAGCCTCACCAGCCCGGCCTACGCGGCGACGCAGTACGCGTTGTTCTCCTCGCTCTACGCGCTGCCGGGCAAGCTGATCGCGGGCTCGTCGGGCTTCGTGGTCGCGGCGATCGGCTACCCGGCCTTCTTCGTCATGACCTCCCTCGTGGGAATCCCCGTCCTCGTGCTCTGCCTCGCGGTCGGGCGCCGGAGCGGTCGGGTGGAGGCCGCGGCCCCGGCGCGGGACGCCCAGGAGCCGGGGAACCGCATCCCGGGGCCCGAGCTTCCTACCACGGCGCGCGCCCCCGGGGCCGCGTGAGCGGGACAGATCCAGGGATCGACGGATGAGCACGAGCGACCTCACCCGCGCCGGCGAGACGCTGCCGGCCGAGACGCCAGAGATAGCGCTGAGCGACGCGGATCTCGCCGCCCTGCGCCGCGCCGTGCAGGTGCTGGAGCGTCCGAGCCTCGCGGCGCGGCTCTCCGCGGCGGCCGGCGCACCCCTCGACATCATCGGCCGATCGCTGCCGACCCCGGTCACCGAGGCTGTCAGCCGCAGCACCGAGGTGGCCATGCGGGGCGCGCTGCGCGTCGCGCTGGCGACGCTGCCGCGCAAGGAACTCGTCCCCGCCGAGGGCGAGGGTCTCGGCGGCGTGGCCGCGAAGGCCGAGAGCCGTCTCGCTCGGCTGCTCGGCTCGGGCGACGCCAAGCACAAGGCGATGGCCGCGCTCTCGGGCGCGGTCGGCGGCGCGTTCGGCCTCGCGACGCTGGCGGTCGAGCTGCCGGTCTCGACCACGCTGATGCTGCGCTCGATCGCCGAGATCGCCCGGGAGGAGGGGGAGGATCTCGAGACCCCCGAAGGCGCGCTCGCCTGCGTGCAGGTCTTCGCCCTCGGCGGCCGGGCCATGGCGGAGACCGAGGCGGGCTCGGCGCTCACCGAGAGCGGCTATTTCGCGGTCCGCGCCGCGCTGGCCAAGACCCTGTCGGAGGCGGCCCGCTACGCCGGGAGCAAGACGCTCCTCGACCAGTCGGCCCCGGCGCTGATCCGCTTCACCGCCCAGATCGCCGCGCGCTTCGGGCTCGTGGTCTCCCAGAAGGTCGCCGCGCAGGCGGTGCCGATCCTCGGCGCCTTCGGCGGGGCGGCGGTCAACACAGCCTTCATGAACCACTTCCAGTCGACCGCGCGGGCGCATTTCACCGTGCGCCGCCTGGAGCGCGCCTACGGCGCCGCCGCCGTGCGGGCCGCCTACGAGGTCGAGAAGGCGGCGCTCGGGATCGCTTGATCCGCCCGCGCTAAAGCCGCAAGGATCCGCGCCATCCGCACGGGGCGGAGGCACGGAGGCGGCTCTGATCGGCAACGGCGAGATGGTGGCCCGGCTGGCGCTGGCGGCCCTGTTCGGCAGCGTGGTCGGCCTGGAGCGCGAGCGGCTGCTCTGGGCGGCCGGCCTGCGGACCCACATGCTGGTCTGCGTCGGCTCCTGCCTGATCATGCTGGTCTCGGCCTTCGGCTTCGCCGACGTGCTGGGAGCCGAGCACGTCGTCCTCGACCCGTCCCGGATCGCCGCGCAGGTCGTCTCCGGCATCGGCTTCCTCGGCGCGGGGACGATCCTGCTCCGCGGCGAGGTGGTGAAGGGCCTCACCACGGCCGCGAGCCTCTGGGGCGTGGCGGCGATCGGGCTGGCGATCGGCAGCGGCCTCTACGTGCCGGCGCTCGCCGCGACGGCGCTCATCGTCGGGATCCTGGCCGGCGTGAAACCCTTCGAGGAGCGCTGGCGCGACCGGATGCGCGCCCAGACGCTGCGGCTGACCGCCAAGCGCGGCACCATGTCGATCGACACCCTCCAGGCGGCGACCGGCGAGCGTGCCTCGCGCGTCCGGACCTTCACGGTCCATCCGGGGCCCGACCCGGACCTCGACGAGGTCACCGTCACCTTCGTGCGCCTGTCGCGGACGAGCTTCGAGACCATCGCGGCGAAGCTGCGGGCGATGCCGGACGTCATCTCCGTCGACGTGGCGGAGAGCTGACGGGGGGTGACGCGGGGGCGTGCCGCCGCCGGGGCTCAGAACGTCCCGGCGCCCTCGCCGTCGAGGAACAGGCGGTAGGCCGGGTTCTCGGTCTCGTCGGTGGCCGGGTAGCCGAGCGCCTCGATGACGGCGTCGAAGCGGGCGCGCTCGGCCGGCGGCACCGCGATCCCGGCGAGCACCCGGCCGTAATCGGCGCCGTGGTTGCGGTAGTGGAACAGCGTGATGTCGAAGTCCGGTCCCAGCGCTTCGAGGAACTTCATCAGCGCGCCCGGCCGCTCCGGGAACTGAAAGCGGAACAGGCGCTCGTGCGCCACCCCCACGGCCCGGCCGCCGACCATGTAGCGGACGTGGACCTTGGCCATCTCGTTGTCGCTCATGTCGAGGACGCGGTAGCCGGCGTCGCGCAGGGAGCCGATCAGCGCCTGCTTCTCGCGCTTGCCGCCGCCGACGTTGATGCCCACGAAGATCTGCGCCTCGGAGCCCGGGGCGTGGCGGTAGTTGAACTCGGTGACGGCGCGCGGGCCGAGGGCCTGGATGAAGGCGCGATAGGCGCCCGGACGTTCCGGGATGGTCACGCCGATCAGGACCTCGCGCTGCTCGCCGATCTCGGCGCGCTCGGCGATGTGGCGCAGGCGGTCGAAGTTCAGGTTCGCCCCCGACGAGATGGCGATCAGCGTGCCGTCGCCGCCCTCGCGCTCGGCGTACATCTTGGCGCCGGCGAGGCTCAGCGCCCCGGAGGGCTCGGACACCGCGCGGGTGTCGTCGAAGATGTCCTTGACCGCGGCGCACATGGCGTCGGTGTCCACGGTGATGACCTCGTCGAGGTGCTCGCGGCAGAGCCGGAAGGTCTCCTCTCCGGCCTGCCGCACCGCGACGCCGTCGGCGAACAGGCCGACGCTCGGGAGGCTGACCCGGGTGTCGGCCGCGAGCGCGGCGGCCATGCAGGCGGCGTCCTCGGGCTCGACGCCGATCACCTTGGTGCCGGGCCGCAGGTACTTCACGAAGGTGGCGATCCCGGCGGCCAGCCCGCCGCCGCCCACCGGCACGAAGATCGCCTCGATCGGGCCGGTATGCTGCTCCAGGATCTCCTTGCCGATGGTGCCCTGGCCGGCGATCACGTCCGGATCGTCGAAGGGGTGCAGGAAGGTCAGGCCCTGCTCGGCCTCGAGGATCTTGGCCTGCGCCAGGGCCTCGTCGAAGGCGTCGCCGTGCAGCACGACCTCGGCCCCGCGCGCCCGGCAGGCATCGACCTTGATCGAGGGGGTGGTGCGCGGCATCACGATGACGGCCCGCGCGCCGAGCTTGGCGGCGGCGAGGGCGACGCCCTGGGCGTGGTTGCCCGCCGAGGCGCAGACGACGCCGCGGGCGATCTGGTCGGGACGCAGGCCCGACATCTTGTTGTAGGCGCCGCGCAGCTTGAACGAGAAGACCGGCTGGAGATCCTCGCGCTTGAGCAGGACCGGCCGGCCGAGCCGCTGCGTCAGGCGCGGCATCGGATCGAGGGGGCTCTCGATCGCGACGTCGTAGACGCGGGCGGTGAGGATCTTGCGGATGTAGTCCGTCACGGTGTGCAGTCTCGGCCGATGCGCGGGGCGATGCCGGCCAGATAGACCCTCCGGCCCGCGGATGCGAGCGCGCCCCGCGCGCGGCAGGTCAGCCGAGACGGTCCACCAGCGCCGCCACCCAGACGAGCAGCGCCGCCATCTGCGCCATGAAGGTGCCGGCGGAGGCGAGGTCCTTCACGGTCCCGATCATCGGGTGATGGCCCGGATGGACGTGGTCGCAGAGCTTCTCGACGGCGGTGTTCAGGAACTCCGCGGCCAGCATCAGCAGCAGGCTGACCATCAGGGCGACGCGCACCCAGAGCGTCGCGCCGAGGAACAGCGCGACCGGGATCCCGAGCGCCAGGAGCACGAGTTCCTGGCGCACGGCCCGCTCGGTGCGCGCGCCGTGGCGCAGGCCGCGCCAGGAATTGAGGAATGCGAGGACCAGGGCGTTCATCGGATGGCGGCCTCCGGCACGGACCGGCTGATCCACTTGGCGAGCAGCGGGCCGGTGAGCAGCACCACGAACAGGCGCAGGGTCTGGACGGCCAGCACGAAGGAGACGTCCGCCTTCGAGCCGACCGCGATGATCGCCACCGAGTCGAGGCCGCCGGGGCTCGTGGCGAGGATCGCGGTCAGCAGGTCGATGGGCAGCAGGAGGGTCAGTCCCCAGCCCCACGCCGCGCAGAGGGCGATGACCGAGAAGGTCGCCGCCAGGATGCCCGGCAGGGCGGTGACGGTCAGGCGCAGCGTCTCGCGGGTGAAGCGCAGGCCCACGTAGATGCCGATGCAGGCGTAGGCGAGTTCGAGGAGCGGCACCGGCAGCGCCATCCGGACGAGCCCGGTGGCGTGGAGCAGGCTGCCGAGAACCATCGGCCCGATCTGCGCGCCGGCCGGAACCCGCAGGGCGAGCGCCGCGCCCGCGCCGACGACGGCGACCGCGAGCGTCGCCAGCAGCGAGAGCGGACCGGTGACCTCGCCGGCGCCGGCCGACGCCCCCGGGACCGGGGCCTCCATCAGGAAGCGGGCCGCCAGCGAGGCCGAGAACACCACGGCGGCGACGCGCACGTACTGCATGAAGGCGACGAGGCGCGGATCGGCGCCGAAATCCTCGGCCATCGCCACCATGGCGGAGGCGCCGCCGGGGGACGAGCCCCAGGCCGCGGTGGTCCCGGGGAGCACGCGCAGGCGGGTCAGGATCCAGCCGACGAGGCCGCTGACCGCGACGGTGACCAGCACGACCGCGACGATGAGCGGCCCGTCCTCCATCAGGGTCTGGGCGATCTGCCCGGTGACGGCGTGCGCGACGAGGCAGCCGATCGCCGCCTGGGAGGCCTGGAACGCGGGCCGCGGGACGCGCAGGCGCGAGCCGCCGACGCCGAAGGCGATGGCCGCGATCATCGGCCCGAGCAGCAGCGCGGCCGGGAATTGCGCCTGCATCAGGCCGTACGACACGGCCGCCGACGCGGCGGCGAGGGCGGCCCAGAGGCCGAGGGTGCGGAGAGGGGGCAAGGCGACCGATCGGGAGAGGCCCGCTTCAGCCGGCAGGCGTCAGGCGCGCGCTATACCGCAATATTGGCCCTGTCACGGCAGAGTTTCGGCACGGCGCCCCCGCGCGGAATTCAGGGCTCGCGCGTGAGGGCCGCGAAGGCGGCGTCGAGGCGCGCCCGGGCATCGGCCAGGCCCTTGCGGCGGGCGTCGAGCCAGTCGCGGTCGGTCCGCAGCCGCGTTTGCGCGGCGCCCAGCATCCGCCGGACCTCCGCGGGCTGCGGGCCGCCGAGCCCCTTCGCGGCGTCGATCATGCCGCGGGCCGACAGCGCCGCCCGGAAGCGGGCCTCGTCGAGGGGCAGGTCCGGCTTCAGCCCCGACCCCGCCGCGGCCTCGGCGTAGATGCGCCGCACCTCCGGGAAGGGCAGGTCGGCCGGGCGCAGGTCGTGGCTGCGGCCGTAGCTCACGAGCTCGGACGCGAAGTGGTGGCCGAGCCGGAACGGCACGTCGGCCTCGCGCTGGAGCGTGTCGGCGAGCTCGGTGGTGGTGGAATAGTCCGCCGCGACCTCGTCGGCGGCGCGCGCCCGGTCCACGACCAGCCCGTCGAGGACGCGCGTCCAGCGCCGGCACATCTCGGCGGCCTCGGCCAGGGTCCGCCCCGGCGGCTCGGCCTGGTTGCGCTTGTAGTCCGGCATGCCGGAATCGACGTTGTGCGCCATGATGACGAAGGCCTGGGCGGCCCCCACGACGTCGCTGGCCTTCATGCGCAGGCTGTAGAGCGCGACGGGGTTGCGCTTCTGCGGCATGATGCTGCTCGGCCCGGTCAGCGCGCCCTCCCGCAGCAGGATCCAGCGCCGGGTCTGGTGGTACTGCGCGTAGAGGTCCTGCGCGAAGCTGCCGGCCGTGGTGGCGAGGTTCGCCGCGAGCCCGGTCAGCTCGAGCCCCATGTCCATGGGCGCGAGTTGGCCGGAATCGTAGCTGTTCTCCACCGGCGCGTCGAAGCCGAGCAGCGCCGCCAGCCTCTCGCGATCCACCGGGAAGCTCGACGTGCCGAGGGCGGCCGCGCCCAGGGGCGACAGGTTCAGCCGCGCCCAGGTCTCCCGGAGGCGGTCGGCGTCGCGGGCGAGGACGGACGCGTAGCCCAGGTAGACGTGGCCGAGCGTCGTCGGCTGGGCCTGCACCCCGTTGGTGTAGGCCGGGACGATCGTGTCGGCCTCGCGCTCGGCCACTGCCAGCAGGGCCGCCCGGGTCTCGTTGAGCGCCTTGGCCAGGTTCAGGAGACGGTCGCGCTGCTCGAGCTTCAGCACCGTCGGGATGATGTCCTGGCGGCTGCGCCCGGAATGCATCCGCGTGGCGTCGGCCCCCTCGATGGCGGTGATCAGCGGCTCGATCCGCAGGTAATCGTCCGGCCGCTCGGCGCCCGGCTTGGCGGCGTCGGCGGCGACCTGGTCGAGGGCGCGGGCGACGGTCGCGCCCAGCGCCCGCGGCACGATGCCGGTCTCCACCGTCATCACCAGGGAGGCGCGGTTGATCTGGTCGATCCGGGCGAAGCTGTCCTTCGGCTCGGCCCGCGCGCCCGCGGGGATCAGCAGCCCCAGTACGGCCCAGACCATCGTGCGCCGCATCGAGCCGCTCCCTGTCGTCACCCCTCCTGATAGACCGGTCGCGGCCCCTCTTCCTATTCACAACCGCTCAAGGTGGGCGTCCGCGGCGGCTCAGGCGACGGCCTCCCCGTCGCGGCAGGCGGCCGTGCCCGCTGGCGCGTGCGCCCGGAAGAAGGCGGCCAGGCTCGCGAGGCCGGCGGCCCGCGGATCGCTCGCGCGCCAGACCAGCGCGATGGTCCGACCGGGACCGTCGACGTCGAAAGCGCGGGTCACCGTCAGGCCGCTGGGATCGGGGCTCGCCGGCACCGCCAGGGCCGGGAGCAGCGTGTATCCGGCGCCCGCCGCCACCATCGAGCGGAGCGTCTCCAGGCTGGTCGCGTGGCGGCCGACCGAGGAACCGGCGCCGCAGGCCGCGATCGTCTGGTCGCGCAGGCAGTTGCCCTCGTCGAGGAGCAGCAGGTCCGGCCCCGCGATCTCGTTGGCGGAGAGCGCGCCGCCCCGGGCGAGGGTGTGCTCGGCCGGGCAGGCGAGCCAGAACGGTTCCACGAAGAGCGGCGAGACCGCGAGCCCGTGCGACGGCAGCGGCAGCGAGACCAGGGCCGCGTCGATGCGGCCGTCGCGCAGACCCTCGACGATGTCGGCCGTGCGCGATTCCGACAGCGAGAGCATCAGCAGCGGGTACTGCTCGCGCAGGGGCCGCAGCACCAGCGGGAAGAAGTAGGGGCCGAGCGTCTGGATCGCCGCCAGCACGAGGCGCCCGGTGAGCGGCGAGCCGCGCCCCTCGCTGGCCAGGGCCAGGAGCCGCTGCGCCTCCGCCAGGACGACCCGCGCCTGCCGGACGATGGCCTGGCCCGCCTCGGTGAGCAGGATCCGCCGGTTCGAGCGCTCGAACAAAGTCAGGCCGAGCGCGGTTTCCAGCTTACGGACCTGCACGCTCAGCGTCGGCTGGCTGACGTTGCAGCGCTCGGCAGCCCGGCCGAAATGCCCCTCGTCGGCGACGGCGACGACGTATTCGAGATCGCGGAGGGAGAGGCCGGCCAGATTCATAGGCTGCGTCTATCAGAACCTTTGTGACGATGCATTTGCCTCGGGGTCACGCCCCGGTCATAACCCTTCACCAGAACGGTTCCAGGCTGACCCCGCTGTCCACCGAGAGCCTTCGCAGTACGGAGAGACGGTACGCATGAGCGATCAACGCCCGATCCTGACCACCCGCCAGGGCCATCCGGTCCGCGACAACCAGAGCACCCGCACGGTCGGTGAGCGGGGCCCGGCCACGCTCGAGAACTACCAGTTCATCGAGAAGATCACCCACTTCGACCGCGAGCGGATCCCGGAGCGCGTCGTCCACGCCCGCGGCGCCGGCGCCCACGGCTGGTTCGAGGCCTACGGCAAGATCGGCGACGAGCCGGCCTCCAAGTACACCCGCGCCCGCGTGCTGAACGAGACCGGCGTGAAGACGCCGATGTTCGTGCGCTTCTCGACGGTCGCCGGCGCCAAGGAGAGCCCGGAGACCGAGCGCGATCCGCGCGGGTTCGCGGTCAAGTTCAAGACCGTCGACGGCAACTGGGACCTCGTGGGCAACAACCTCAAGGTCTTCTTCATCCGCGACGCGATCAAGTTCCCCGACATGATCCACGCGTTCAAGCCGGACCCGGTGACGAACCGGCAGGAGGCGTGGCGCTTCTTCGACTTCGTGGCCCAGCACCCCGAGTCGATCCACATGGTGACGCACCTGAAGTCGCCCTGGGGCATCCCGGCCAATTACCGCGAGATGGAAGGCTCGGGCGTCAACACCTACAAGCTGGTCAACGACCAGGGTGAGGCGGTGCTCTGCAAGTTCCACTGGGAGCCGAAGCAGGGCGTGCGCAACCTGACCTCGAGCCAAGCCTCCGAGATCCAGGCCAAGGATGTCGGCCACGCGACCCGTGACCTGTACGACAACATCAAGGCCGGGAATTTCCCCGAGTGGGAATTCTGCGTCCAGATCATGCCGGACGGCCCGAACGACCACCTGTCGTTCGACCCGCTGGACGACACGAAGCTGTGGCCGGTGGACCAGTTCCCACTGCTGCCGGTGGGCCGCATGGTGCTCGACCGCGTGCCGGACAACTTCTTCGCCGAGGTCGAGCAGTCGGCCTTCGGGACCGGCGTGCTGGTCGACGGCATCGACTTCTCGGACGACAAGATGCTGCAGGGGCGGACGCTGTCCTACTCGGACACGCAGCGCTACCGCGTCGGCGCCAACTACCTCCAGTTGCCGATCAACGCGCCGCAGCCCGGCGTGAAGGTCTACTCGAACCAGCGCGACGGTCAGATGGCCTACACGGTCGACGGCACCGGCCCTAACAAGCACATCAACTACGAGCCGTCGACGCTGGCCGAGGGCCTGCGCGAGGCGCCGAAGCCCGCCAAGGACTACCACCAGCCGGTGGAGGGCCGCCTCGGGCGCTACCAGACCTCGCGGACCGAGGACGACTACACCCAGGCCGGCGTCCGGTACCGCTCGTTCCAGGATTGGGAGCGCGACGACCTGATCGCCAACCTCGTGGCCGACATGAAGCAGTGCCCCGAGCCGATCCGGCTGCGGATGGTCTGGCACTTCTGGCACGCCGACGAGGATTACGGCCGCCGCGTCGCCGAGGGCGCCGGGATCGATCTGGAGAAGGCCAAGGCCCTGCCGCCGCTGCCGGGTCGCGCCGCCCCGGGCAAGCGCCTGCAGTCCGAGACCCTGACCGACGGCTCGCAGGCCCACCGGGTCGCCGCCGAGTAAGCCTCGCGCGCGCGCTCATCGACACAGCCCCGCGCGGTCACCCGGCCGCGCGGGGTTCTCGTTTGCGGAACGGACGGGGGCGAAGATGGCGAGTGTCGTGCACCGCGGGCCCGGCCCGAACGCCGTCATCGGCGGCATGCGGGTCACCTATCTCGCGCGCAGCGACGAGACGGCCGACGGCCTCGGCATCTACCGCGTCGCGATGGATCCCCGGACGCCGGGCGCGGGACTGCATCGCCACGCCCGGCTGACCGAGACCTTCTCGGTCGAGGCGGGCCGGCTCGCCCTGAACGTCGACGGTGCGGACCACGACCTGGGACCCGGCGATTTCGCGCTCATCCCGCCCGGCGTCGCGCACGCCTTCGCCAATCGCGGCGACCGCCCGGTGCGCTTCACGCTGAGCTTCGCGCCGGCCCTCGGCCGCGAGGGCTTCTTCGACGGTCTGGCCCGCCTCGCCGCGGAGGGACGGCTCGGCGACGCCGCCGCGATGACCGACCTGATGGCCCGCTACGATCAGGAACCGCTGGCCGGGTTCGCCGGCTGGAGTTCGGTCAGCGGCTGAGCGGCCGGATCCCGCGGCTCGGGTTCGGCCGCGCTGACCTTCCGGTCGCGTCCGGCGGCGAGCCCGATCAGGATCGCCGCGACGGTGATGCCGACGAACAGGGCGCCCGGCACGGTCCAGCCGCCGGTCGCCTCGTGGGCGAGACCGAAGACCAGCGGCCCCAGCGCGGCGCAGGTGTAGCCGATGCCCTGCGCCATGGCCGAGAGGCCGGCGGCGCTCGCGGCGTCCGCGGCGCGCAGCACGATCAGGGTCAGGCCCAGCCCGAAGCAGCCGCCGATTCCGAAGCCCAGCGCGCAGGCGGCGGGGATCCGCAGAGAATCCGCCCCGAAGGCGAGGACCACGAAGGCGGCGGCCGTCAGGCCGGGTATCACGACGATCCAGGCGCGCTGGTCGCGGGCGCGGGCCGCCAGCATGGCAACGAGCAGGGCGCCCGGCGCCTGCACCAGCGTCGCCAGCGAGGCGTAGAGCCCGGCATTCAGCGGCGTTAGCCCGCGGCCTTGCAGGAGCAGCGGCAGCCAGCCGAACAGGATGTAGGCGAGCGACGATTGCAGGCCCATGAAGCCCGTCACCCACCACGCCAGCGGGTTGCGGAGCAGCCGCCCGGCCGAGGGCGCGGCGGTCGAGGCGGTCCGGCGGGCGAACGGGATCCACACGAAGGCCGCCACCAGCGCGGGCAGCGACCAGATCGCCAGGGCGGAGGGCCAGCCGCCCCCGAGGGCGTGCTGCACCGGCACCGAGGCCCCGGCGCCCGCGGCCGCGCCGAGGCACAGGGTCATCGTGTAGAGGCCCGTCATGAGGCCACCGTTGCCGGCGAAATCGCGCTTCACCAGCGCCGGCAGCAGGACGTTGTCGATCCCGATCCCGATGGCCGCCAGCGCCGTCCCGGCGAAGAGCGGCACGAGGCCGCCGAGACCGCGGAGCGTCAGGCCGGCGACGAGAATGGTCGAGCCGGCGAGCACCGCGAGGTCGGGCCCGATCCGGCGGATCAGCGGCGCGGCCAGCGCGCAGGCGATGCCGAGGCACAGGACCGGCAGCGTCGTGAGGATGGCGGCGCCGCCGGCGCCGAGCCCCGTGCCGTCCCGGATCGTCGCCAGCAGGGGGCCGACCGTGCTCAGCGCCGGGCGCAGGTTGAACGCGACCAGCATCAGCGCGAGGCCGAGCAGGAACCGGTTGGCGGTCGCCCGGTCCTCGCTCACGGCCGCCGCCGCGCGATCACGGCCCCGCCCAGGCAGGCGGCCAGCATCAGCGCGAAGGCGGCGTCGCCGAACTGACCGTAGAGCGTGCCGCCGACGATGCGGGCGGGCAGGTCGGCGTCGAGCCAGGTCTCGGTGTCGAGCGCGGTGCGGGCGACGACGCGGCCGTGCGGGTCGATCACCGCGGAGATCCCGGTATTGGCGTCGCGCACGAGCGGCAGCCCCTCCTCGACGGCGCGCAGGCGCGCCTGGGCGAGGTGCTGGCGCGGCCCCGGCGTGTCGCCGAACCACGCGTCGTTGGTGACGTTCAGGATCAGCCCCGGCGGCTGCGGGGACGGCGCGGCGTGCCCGGCGGGCAGGATCGCGCCCGGGAAGATCGCCTCGTAGCAGATCGTCGCCGCGACCGGCGGCAGGCCCGGCACCGTCAGGATCCGCTGCCCGGCGAGCGTCCCGGCCGAGAACCCGCCGGGGATCGCCACGAACTGGCGCAGCCCCACGGCCCGCAGGGCGGCGTCGAGTGGCGCGGGGAGGTACTCCCCGAACGGGACGAGGTGGACCTTGTCGTAGCTGTCGGAGATCCGGCCGTCCGGGCCGATCACCAGGACGGCGTTGTAGAAGCGCAGGCGCTCGCCCGGGAGCGGCTCCTCGGCGCGGGCCGCCCCGGTGATCAGGTGCTGCCCGGGCTTGAGGCCGGCCGCCACCTTGGCCAGGGCGTCGGGGTCGCGCTGGATCAGGAACGGGAAGGCCGATTCCGGCCAGACGATGTGGGTCGGCTCCGGCGCACCGGCCTCCGTCGGGCGCTGGCTCAGCTCGATGTAGCGGTCGACGATGTCGGCCCGGTTCTCGGGCCGGAACTTGGCGTCCTGGGGCAGGTTGGGCTGGACGAGCCGCAGCCGGACACCCGCGACCACCGGGTCGGGCGGACCGAGCCGCTCGGCCCCGTAGAGCGCCAGGCCGGCGAGGACGATCGCGGCGGCGACGCTCGGCCCGAACCGCGCGCGCGGATTCGCGCCGGTGGCGAGCGTCGCGGGCGCCGCGCAGACCAGCGCGGCCAGGATGCACAGGCCGTAGAGCCCGATCGCCGCCGCCCCCTGCATCAGCCAGAGGTTCTGGGCCAGCGCCATCCCGAGGGTGTTCCAGGGGAACCCCGTGAACAGGTGGCCGCGCAGCCAGTCGGCCGCGCCGAGCCCGAAGGCGAGGGCGGCGATCCGCGCCGCGCCGCGGCCCCAGAGCAGGCCCGCGGCGCCGAAACCGGCGCCGTAGAACAGGCCGAGGACGAAGGGCAGGCCGATCACGCCGAGCGGCAGGGCCCAGAGGAACTCGTCGGCCTCGACCAGGAAGGCCTGGCCCAGCCACCAGAGCCCGGCAGTGAGATAGCCGAAGCCCCAGGCCCAGCCGATGAGGAAGCAGGGCCCGAATCGCCGGAGTGTCGTCCGACCGGCCGCAGCCCCGTCCTGCAGCCAGACCGCGACCGTCAGGGAGACCGCGAGCGCCGGCAGGAGCCCGTAGGGCGGCATGGCCAGCGCGCCCAGGGCGCCGGCAAGCCACGCCAACCCGAGCCGGCGCCAGCCGGTCAGGCGCGCGATCGCCAGCACCGCGCCGGGCACGCGCGCCCGCTCCGGATCGGACATGGGGCCCGGCATCGGCCCGCGCATCGGTGCGCCGGCCGCCGCGGGCGACCGGGCGAAACCGTCCACCAGACCCGTCACGCCGCGACCGTCACGGGTGCGGCGTCTCGGCGACCGGGGCGTTCGCGGGCGGCGGCAGGGCGAGCGGCACGACATTGCCGATGCGCGCCGCGCCCTTGTGGAACCGGAGCCGCTTCAAGCGGCGCGGATCGGCGTCGAGCACCTCGAACTCGAGGTCCCCGGGGCCGGCGATCAGCTCGCCGCGCGACGGGACGCGGCCCGCCAGCGTCACGATCATGCCGCCCAGCGTGTCGATCTCCTCGGCCATCTCGCCGACGGCCGCGACGAGGTCGACGCCTGTCACTTCGGAGACCTCGGCCAGCGGCGTGCGCGCGTCGGCCACGAAGACCTCGCCCTCGCCCTCGACGCGCTGGACGTACTTGTCCTCGGCCACGTCGTGCTCGTCCTCGATGTCGCCGACCACGACCTCGATCAGGTCCTCGATGGAGATCAGCCCGTCGGTGCCGCCGTACTCGTCGATGACCAGCGCCATGTGGGTGCGGGTCGCCTGCATCCGCACCAGCAGGTCGATCGCCGGCATGGAGGGCGGCACGAACAGGACCGGCCGCTGGATGCGCGCCGCCGCCAGCGTGGTCGTCAGGTCGACTTTGCCGAGGTCCAGGCCGCGCGGCAGGCGCGACGCCGGCCGGCGCGGGCGCGGCGCGGCCGGCGCGTCCGCCGCGCCGTCGGCCGCGAGTTCGGCGGGCTTCGAGACGGCGGGCGCGCTGCGGCGGGCCGGCTCGGCCTTGGCGGCGATGTGGTCGACGAGGTCGCGGATGTGGACCATGCCGCGGGGATCGTCGAGGGTCTCGCCGTAGACCGGCAGCCGGGAATGGCCGGCCGTGCGGAACAGCTTGAGCAACTCGCCGAGGCTCGTGTCGTTCGAGACGGCGACGATGTCGGCCCGGGGGACCATCACGTCGTCGACGCGCACCTTGTGCAGGCCGAGGACGTTCTTGAGCATGACGCGCTCGAGCGGGGTGAGGCCGCTCTCGCCGGCGTCCGGCTCTGCCAGCGCCTCCTCAAGACCCTCGCGCAGCGAATCGCGCGGCTTGAGATGGAGCGCCTGGAGCAGGCGGTCGTACCAGGGCTCCCGGTGCTGGGACTCGCCCTCGGTGGAACTGGGCGCGGCCAGGGCCGCGCCGCGACTTCGATCGTTGCTCATGTCTCTCGGGTCTGGGGTCGCTCGGACGTCGCGCGCTCAGGCATAGGGATCCGGGATGCCGAGGGTCGCGAGTGCCGCGACCTCGAGGGCTTCCATGGCATCGGCCTCGGCCTCGCCGATCTCGTGGTCCTGACCGAGACAATGCAGGGTGCCATGGACGAGGAGGTGGGCGAGGTGATTCTGGAGCGGCTTCGACTGCTCGGCACTCTCGCGCACCAGGGTCTCGTACGCAAGGACCACGTCGCCGAGGGGCGCGGCGGTCCCGGCATGCCGCGGCTGCGGGGCGGCCGGGAAGGACAGGACGTTGGTGGGCTTGTCCTTGCCGCGCCAGGTCCTGTTGAGTTCCCGGACGGCGGCGTCGTCGGTCAGCAGGACGCTGACCTCGACGGGACCGTCCGGCCTCTCGGGGGCGACGGCGAGCCCGGCCTCGACGGCGCGGGTGACGAGGGCCTCGAGGTCCGGAACCGCCGTCTCCCAGCGCGCGTCCTCGAC
This sequence comes from Methylobacterium sp. 190mf, assembly GCF_900107945.1. Classification (NCBI taxonomy): domain Bacteria; kingdom Pseudomonadati; phylum Pseudomonadota; class Alphaproteobacteria; order Hyphomicrobiales; family Methylobacteriaceae; genus Methylobacterium; species Methylobacterium sp. 190mf. The sequence continues at coordinate 112,524 of NZ_FNVI01000011.1, forward strand.
GGCGAGGTCGATCTCGTGGGGCATGGTCACGCCAGGGGCCGGCGGCGGGGATTCGGGTTGCGGTCGGCCTCCGCGCTGCCGTGGGCGGCGCGCTCGTAGGCGGTCACGATCCGGCGGACGAGGTCGTGGCGGACCACGTCGACGTCCTTGAACCGCACGTGCCCGATCCCCTCGACGCCCTCCAGCACACTGACCGCTTCCACGAGGCCGGATTTCTGGCCCGGCGGCAGGTCGATCTGGCTCGGATCGCCGGTGATGATCATGCGCGAGCCCTCGCCCAGGCGGGTGAGGAACATCTTCATCTGCATGGAGGTGGTGTTCTGCGCCTCGTCGAGCAGCACCACCGCGTTGGTGAGGGTTCGGCCGCGCATGAAGGCGAGCGGCGCGATCTCGATCTGGCCGGTCTGGAGGCCGCGATCAACGTGGCGGGCCTCCATGAAGTCGTACAGGGCGTCGTAGATCGGGCGGAGGTAGGGGTCGACCTTCTCGCGCATGTCGCCCGGCAGGAAGCCCAGGCGCTCGCCGGCCTCGACCGCGGGCCTGGACAGGATCAGCCGCTCGGCATGGCCCTGCTCCAGGAGCGACACGGCGTGGCCGACGGCGAGCCAGGTCTTGCCGGTCCCGGCCGGGCCCTCGGCGAAGACCAGCTCGTTGGTGCGCAGGAGCTTGATGTAGGCGTCCTGCGCCGGGTTGCGCGCCCGCACGGCCCCGCGCTTGCGGGTGGCGATCTGCTCGAAATGCGGCCTGTCGGCCTCGGCCGCGATGACCTCGGCCGGGAACAGGGTCGCTTGCGCCGTGGCCTCGCGGATTGCGCCGTCCACGTCGCCGAGGGTCAGCGTGCTGCCGCCGGTCCGCACCCGGGCGTGGAGCTTCTGGAACACCCGCCGCGCCGTCTCGGCGGCGTCGGCCGGCCCCTTGATGACGAGGTGGTTGCCGAGCGCGGTGGCGGTGACCTCCAGCCGGCGCTCGATATGGGCGACGTTCTGGTCGTACTGGCCGAAGACGAGGCTCGCGAGGCGGTTGTCGTCGAAGGTCAGCGGCACCTCGACCGCCTCGTCCGATCCGGCCGGCCGCGCCGCCGGGCCGCGCCCCTTGAGCGCGCCGCGCGCGCCCGCACCGTCCGACGCGCTCAAGCCGCCATCCTCGCCATCATCCCGACCGCTCCGCTCCTCACGCCGCCGCAGCCGCGGAGACGAGTTCCCCGAACAGACTGTTGGACCCCGCCTCGGTGATCCGCACGGGCACGACCTGTCCGATATGGTGAGGCGCGGCGTCGAACTGGACGGCCAGCAGGTGCGGCGTCTTGCCCGCGACCTGACCGGGATGCCGCCCGGGTTTCTCGACCAGAACGTCGAAGACCCGGCCGACGGCCGCCCGCTGATAGGCGTGGCGCTGGCCGTCGAGGAGCGCCTGCAGCTCGGCGAGCCGGGCCGCCATCACGGCCTCCGGCACCTGATCGGTGCGGTCGGCGGCCGGCGTTCCGGGGCGCGGGCTGTACTTGAACGAGAAGGCGCTTTCGAAGCCGACGTCGCGCACGAGCCGCAGGGTCTCGGCGAAGTCCGCGTCGGTCTCGCCGGGGAAGCCGACGATGAAGTCGGAGGACAGGGCGATATCGGGCCGCGCCGCGCGGATCCGGTCCATCAGCCGGCGGTACTGGTCGCCGGTATGCTTGCGGTTCATCGCGGCGAGGATCCGGTCGGAGCCCGACTGCACCGGGAGGTGCAGGTAGGGCATCAGGGCCGGCACCTCGGCGTGCGCCCGGATCAGGGCGTCGTCGAAATCGTTCGGGTGGCTCGTCGTGTAGCGGATCCGCGCGATGCCGGGGATCTTCGCCACCGCGCGCACCAGGTCGGCGAGGCCCGCGGGCGCACCGTCGGGGCCGTCGCCGTGATAGGCGTTGACGTTCTGGCCGATCAACGTGATCTCGCGGACGCCCCCGTCGGCGAGCTTCTCGGCCTCGGCGAGCACCGCCGCCACGGAGCGCGAGACCTCCGCGCCCCGCGTGTAGGGCACCACGCAGAAGGCGCAGAACTTGTCGCAGCCCTCCTGAACGGTGAGGAAGGCCGACGAACCCAACGTCCGCCGGCGGGGCAGGTGGTCGAACTTGTCCTCGACCGGGAACTCGGTGTCGACGACGCGGCGCTCGCGGGAGCGCGCCAGCAGGTCCGGCAGCCGGTGATAGCTCTGCGGGCCGACGACCACGTCGACGGCGGGCTGGCGCGCCTGGATCTCGGCGCCCTCGGCCTGGGCGACGCAGCCCGCGACCACGATGCGCGTGTCGAGGCCCTGCGCCTTCCGCTCACCCTTGAGCACGCGCAGGCGGCCGAGTTCGGAATAGACCTTCTCGGCGGCCTTCTCGCGGATGTGGCAGGTGTTGAGGACGACGACGTCCGCGTCCTCGACCGTGTCGGTCGCCGTGTAGCCCTCGGCGCCGAGGACGTCGGCCATGCGGGCCGCGTCGTAGGCGTTCATCTGGCAACCGTAGGATTTGACGAAAGCCTTCTTCAACGCGCGCCGTCCCGAACCGTCCGATGATCCTTGCACCCGCCCCGCGGGGCCCGGCACGCGGCCTGTAGCACGGATCGCGGGGGCCGTCGCGGCGCCCGAAACGCGACCGGCCGCCCGAGGGCGGCCGGTCAGAGGCTGTCGCGGTCGAACCGGCCTCAGTGGGCGGCCGGCGCCGCCGCGGGCAGGTCGATGACCATCTGCTGGAAGAACGGCACGTAGGCCTGCAGCATCACGAACAGCCCGACGAGGCAGGCCAGCGCGATCGAGTGCCAGAACACGAAGCGCAGGATCTTGCCTTCCTGGCCGAAATAGCCGGTGGCCGTGGAGGCGACCACGATCGACTGGGCGTCGACCATCTTGCCCATCACGCCGCCCGACGAGTTCGCCGCCGCCATCAGCACGCCCGAGAGGCCGAGCTGCTCGGAGGTGATCCTCTGGAGGCCGCCGAACAGCACGTTCGAGGCCGTGTCCGAACCCGTGAGCGCCACGCCCAGCCAGCCGAGCAGCGTCCCGAAGAACGGGTAGAGGATGCCGGTGCCCGCGAAGGCCAGCCCGAGCGTGGCGTCGACGCCCGCGTAGCGGGTGAGGACGCCGAGCGCGAGCATCGCCGCGATGGTGATCAGCGAGTAGCGCAGGGCCCAGATGGTCTCGAAGTAGGCGGTGACGAGGCGTAGCGGCGAGAACCGCATGATCAGGCCGGAGATGATCGCCGCGATCAGCACGCCGGTGCCGGTGTACGACATGTAGGTGAACAGGAAGACCGCGCCCTCCGGCACCGGCTTGGCCACCACCGGCGGCACCTTCATGATCACGTTGTGCAGGCCCGGCACCTCGTATTTCCAGGTGAAGAGCGGGTTGACGATGCCCTTGAACCAGCCGGTCCCCCAGATGGCCACGACGATCGACAGGATGATCCACGGCACCCAGGCCATCAGGATCTCGCCCTGCGAGGCGGTGCGGGCGCCGGTATGGACCGGGGGCGTGCCGGGCACGCCGGCGCCGAGCGCCACGGGCCGCGGACCGGCGACGGCGAGCGACGGATCGTGGCCGCGCAGAGCCGGCGACGACCAGATCTCCTTGGGCTGCCAGACCTTCAGGAACAGCACGAGCGCGAGCATCGAGGCGAGCGAGGCGCCGATATCGACGATCCACGGGTTGACGTAGTTCGAGATCAGGAACTGCGCGACCGCGAAGGAGGCGCCGCAGACCAGGATCGGCGGCCACACCCGGATCATGCCGCGGAAGCCCGCGAACACCCAGATCAGCCAGAACGGCACGATCAGCGAGAACAGCGGCAGCTGCCGGCCGATCATCGCGCCGAGGATCTCGGGCGGGTAGCCGGTGACCGAGGCGAGGCCCTGGATCGGCGCGCCGAGCGCCCCGAAGGCCACCGGCGCGGTGTTGGCGATCAGCGACAGGCCGGACGCGGCGAGCGGCGAGAAGCCGAGGCCGATCAGGATCGCGCCCGTGACGGCGACCGGCGTGCCGAAGCCGCCCGCGCCCTCGAAGAAGGCGCCGAACGCGAAGGCCACCAGGAGCAGCTGCAACCGCCGGTCGGCCGTGATGCCGGCCACGGACTGCTGCAGAATCGCGAACCAGCCCTTCTCCACCGTGAGCCGGTAGAGGAAGATGACGTTGAGGATGATCCAGCCGATCGGGAAGAAGCCCGTGACCATCCCGAGGATGGCGGCGCGGGTGGCGAGATCGGTCGGCATGCCGAAGCCGACGATGGCCACCAGCATGGCGAGGCCGAGGGCGATGACGGCCGCGATATGGGCCTTCACGCGCCCGCTGGCGATCATGGCGAGCAGTGCGATGACCGGCACTGAAGCGGCGAGCGTCGAGAGCCACGGGCTCCCGAACGGGTCGTAAACCTGGTTCCAGGTTTGCACCGGGCGTCCTCCAATAATTTCCGTCTGTTCCGGATTGCGGCCTAGCTAGCAGACGTGTTCCGGCCGCTCAATGCGTTGAATCATGTATTCTGACGGTGATTCCACCGGCTTTCTCTCGCGCGGATCGGCGGATCCGCCCGGTCGAACAGCGACGAGCTGGTCTCGAAAGGATCAGACCCGTCCGGAACAGGCGTAAAGTCTGGAGCTGAGACAGGATTCCGTTCGCATCCAAGAGCTTAGGCGTGGAGAAGCAGGCGGCGCGTACCTTCCTCGGTGCCCGGATCGCGGGCGCGCCCGTCACGGATCCCGACGCGGGAGCAGCGTCCGGCGCAGCGCCGAGGGTTCAGACCGGCGCGATCTCCGGCCCCTGGAGACCGATCTCCGGGGCGGCCGGCCGCGCGTCGGGTGCCGGGGCGGTGCCGGCGCCCGTGCCGGCGCCCCGCAGGGCCGCGCGCACCTCGGCTTCGGCGGCCGCGGTGGCGACCTTCCGGTCGGTGGTCGCCTCGAAGGGGATCGGCGCGCCCCAGACCACGTGCACGTCGATGGGGCCGCCCTGCACGAAGGTCGCGAGGTGCGGCACCAGCTCCATGTCGCCGTACCACGCGATCTCCGCGCGCTCGGCGCGCGTGACCGGCAGGCCGTTGCGCCGTGGATAGGCGATGGCGAGCGGCTGGAGGCGCACCCGTCCGCGCCCGGCCTCGGCCTGCAGCGCCGCGCGGGCGGCGCCGACGAGGGAGGAGCGGAACGGCAGGAGGCGGGTCCCGTCGCCGGTGGTCCCCTCCGCGAACAGGACGACCAGCTCCCCCTCGGCCAGGCGGTGGCCCATGGCGGTGCTGACGCTCGCGGTCGCGCCGCGGCGCTGCCGGTCGATGTAGATCGTCCGCTGGAGCCCCGCGAGGACGCCGATCAGCGGCCAGCCGGCGATCTCGGACTTCGCCACGAAGGAGAGCGGCCGCAGCGAGCCCACCGCGATGATGTCGAGCCACGAGACGTGGTTGGCGAGCACCAGCGCCGCCTCGCCGGGGGCCGGGGGCGTCCCGCTCTGCGTGACCCGCACCCCGAACAGCCACAGGAAGACGCGGTGGAACAGGATCGGCGCCAGGGTCGCGCGGCGGCCGAGGAGCCGCAGGGCGATCCAGTGGGGCGGTCCCAGCACAGCGAAGGCGAGGGCGAGGGCCGCGACGCGCCAGGCGATGCCGAGGCGGCTCACGGCGTCACAGGTCGGCGCTCATCGTCAGCGCGGTCGCCCGGCTGCCGTCGGCCTTGAGATAGTAGCCGGTGCGCGAACCGACCTGCCGGAAGCCGTGCCGGGCGTAGAGCCGCAGCGCGGGAGCGTTGCCCTCGTCGACCTCCAGATGCACCCGGGCGACGCCGTCGAGGGCGAGGCTCGCCAGGTGCTCGCGGAGCAGCTTGCGGCTGTGGCCGCCGCCGCGCAGAGCCGGGGACAGCACGACCGTCAGGATCTCGGCCTCGTCGGCGGCCCGGCGCGAGAGCACGAAGCCCTGGAGCACGCCCGCGCGCCAGAGGGCGTGCGCGTGGGTCGAGCGCTCGCAGAGCATCCGCTCGAACTCGTGCGCGTCCCAGGGCCGCGCGAAGGCGGTCGCGTGGAGGCGGGCGAGGGCAGGGGCCTGCGCGGCGTCGCGGAGCGGCGCGACGTAGGGCTCCGGGGTCAGCGCGTCCCACCACGCGAACCACCAGTCGAAGGGCCAGAAGGGCAGCGGGCGCGTCATCGCCATGCGATCCGCGCGTGGTCCTGCGGCCGGGCATCCGGCCCCCGCAGGTAGAGGGGCCGCGCCAGGGCCTGCGCCGGGTCGGCGACGAGGCCGAGGGAGGCCACCGCCGCGATATCGGGACCGCCGACATGGGCGACGCGCGCCGCGACGCCGCGCGCGGCGAGCGCGGCAGCCAGCATCGGCGCGCCGGAGCCGGTCAGCACCACCGGGCCGTCGCCCAGCTGCTCGGCCGCCGCCTCGACGGCGAGATGCGCGGGCGCGAGGCCGTCGCCCGGTCCGAGGGCCTGCACGTAGACGGCGCCGTGGCGGGCGTCGATCACCGCGGCGATCGTGCCCGCGACGGTGTCGGCCAGGAGCGGCGCGAGGAGCGCCGAGAGGGTGCCGACGCCAACGACGGGCTTGCCGGTCGAGAGGCCGATGGCGCGGGCCGCCGACAGGCCGACCCGCAGCCCGGTGTAGCTGCCGGGCCCGACCGTCACGGCGACCCGGTCGATCGCCTCAAATCCGCCCTCGACCCGGGCGATCACCCGCTCGATCAGCGGCAGCAGGGATTCCGCGTGGCCGCGCGCCATGGGCAGCGACTCGGCGGCGAGAGGCGCCTCGGACTCCTCCGCCATGACGCAGGCGGCGCAGGTGTCCAGCGCTGTGTCGATGGCCAGGATACGCACGCTCACTCCCACAGGCCGGTCCGCGCCGACGGTTGCCTCCCTGCGCCGCGACGGGCGCGAAGAGCCTCCAGCGTTAGAGCAAAACCGCCGCCTCGTCAGCGGCGGGGCGCCCGCACCGGGCGGATCACCGGTAGAGTGTTGCCGGCTTGCGCCGGTGCGCGCCCGCGGCCTCGGACGGGTCCGGCGCACCGGCCCCCCCGCTCCGCCGCGAAGGCGGGAGCCGGGGGGCAGCCGAGTGCCGTTCCGGCCCTCCGGCGTGCCGCCCGCACCGCGGCGCGGGCGCAAATCCTCAGATCGCCTGGACCTCGCGGATCTCCGGCAGGAAGTGCCGGAACAGGTTCTGCACGCCGTGCCGCAGGGTCGCCGTGGAGGACGGGCAGCCCGAGCAGGCCCCCTTCATCTCCAGATAGACCACGCCCTCCTTGTAGCCGCGGAAGGTGATGTCGCCGCCATCGCCCGCCACCGCCGGGCGCACCCGGGTCTCGAGCAGGTCCTTGATGGTCACGACGGTGTCGTGGTCCGCCTCGTCGTAGAACTCGTCGCCCGGCTCGATCTCGCCGTGGCCGCCCTCGGCCATCACGGGCGCGCCGGACTGGAAGTGCTCCATGATCGCGCCGAGCACCGCCGGCTTGACCTGCGCCCAGTCCGAGCTGTCCTCGGCCTTGGTCACCGAGATGAAATCGTGGCCGAAATAGACGCCCGCCACGCCCGGGACGGTGAACAGAGCCGCGGCCAGGGGCGAGCGGGCGGCGGCCTCGGCGTCCCGCGCCTCGAAGGTCGATTCCGCCAGCACGACGCGGCCGGGCAGGAACTTCAGGGTGGCCGGGTTCGGCGTGGCTTCGGTCTGGATGAACATGGTGGCGATACTCCGCTGCGCCGGTTCAAGGCCGGCCGGGACAGGCGCCGCGAGGCGCCGCCTCCCATGTGGACCGGCGATCGGATTTTCTCAACCTGTCGTCCGGTCCCGCCGGCGCGCGAGAGTGGACATTCGGCCGACGGCGCGACAGGACGAACGCCGTCGAACGCCAGAGGAGCCGGCAGTGGACATGACCGCGGACCAGACCCTCGCGCAGGACTTGCTGAAGGATCTGCGCGAGGCCCAAGCCAAGCTGGACGCGGCGCGCGCGGAAGCGGCCTCGCTCAAGGTGCTGCTCGCGCTGCGCACGCATCAGCACGACCAGGCCTGGCAGGAGGGGCAGCGCCTCGCCGCGGCGCTCGCGGAGGCGCAGACCCGCGCGGAGGCGGCCACGACCGCGCGGGCCGAGACGCAGGTGGACGCGCAGGCGAACGCGGCCGCGTCCGAAGCCGCCGCGATGGCCGACGAGCGCACCGAGGCGGTCCGGACCGTCCTGGGCGCGGTCCTCGCCAGCATCGGGCACCGCGCCCTCGACCGGCGGCGCTTCCAGGACCTGATCGCCCGGGCCGGCCGCGAGGCGCCGGATCAGGGTCCGGGCGCGGCCCGGCACGCCGTGCTGCTGACCGAGGCGCGGCGGGTGCTGGGGATCGCCCAGTAGGGCGGCCCGAAGCGCGCGCGCACCGCGACCGGTCGCCGGCGGCAGGGTTAACCGACGCTTAACCCGGCTCTCCCATCGTCGTCCCCGGGACGGACAGGAGATCGACCGCATGCTGATCAGCGAGCACCACGTGCGCGAGTGCGCCTACTACATCTGGGAGAACGAGGGCCGGATTCACGGGCACGCTGCGGCCCACTGGATCCGCGCCGAGTCCGAGCTGCGCGCGAACGCGATGCTCGCGGCCGCCGCGTACGAGACGGTCGAGGCCGCCAAGCCCGTCGAGGCCGCTGCGAAGGCCGCGCCGGTGAAGACCGCCGCCAAGCCGGTCGCCAAGACCGCTGCCACCAAGACCGCCATTGCCAAGCCCGCCGCTGCCAAGCCCGCCGCGTCGAAGACCGCCGCTGCCAAGCCCGCGGCCGTGAAAGCCGCCGCGAAGCCGGCGGCCCCGAAGCCCGCCCGCGCCTCCAAGGCCGCGGTGACCGCCGGCCTCGCCGCCAAGGCGAAGCCCGCCCGGACCCCGGCCTCGATGCACTGAAGGGTCGGCGCCGCGGCGCCACCACGGCCTCTCCCGAAGCCCGCCCCTCGCGCAGGGGCGGGCTTCTGCCGTTCGTGGGCCCGGCGCGGAACAGGCCGGGCGCCGGCAGGTTGTCCGGCCTGATGCGGGCGCAGGGCTCCGCGACGGGGCGGCGATGCGCGCGGTGATCTTCGACATCGACGGGACGCTGCTCGACAGCGTCGACCTGCATGCCCGCGCCTGGGTGGAGGCCTTCGCGCATTTCGGCGTGGAAACCGGCTTCGCCGAAGTCCGCCGGCAGATCGGCAAGGGCGGCGACGAGCTGATGCCGGTCTTCCTGTCGGAGGAGCGGATCGCGCGGGAGGGCGAGACCATCGAGGCCTACCGCTCCGACCTGTTCAAACGGCGCTACCTGTCCGAGGTCCGGCCGTTCCCGGGTGTCCGGCCGCTGTTCGAGCACATCCGCTCCGCCGGGCTGAAGATCGCGCTCGCCTCGTCGGGCAAGCGCTCCGAGGTCGAGCACTACACCGAGATCCTGGAGATCGGCGACCTCGTCGACGTCGCCACGAGCTCGGACGACGCGGACCGGTCCAAGCCGCACCCCGACATCTTCGAGGCCGCCCTGGCGAAGCTCGACGGCGTCCCGCCCGACGCGATCATCGTCGTCGGCGACACCCCCTACGACGCCGAAGCCGCCGCGAAGGCGGGCCTGCGCACCGTCGGCCTCCTCTGCGGCGGCTTTCCGGAGGCGGACCTGAGGGCGGCCGGCTGCGCGGCGATCTACCGGGACCCCGAGGATCTGCTCGACCGATTCGCGGAGTCGCCGCTGGCGGGCGGCTGAGCGCCGGCCCGGCAAGCGGATTCCGCGGCGGGTCCGGCGTCGTCCACACATTCCCGCCACGCTGTTGCAGCGCGGTGACGCGGAGCGATGCCGGCTACGTATTCACGCGAAAAGGACTGGTGCCCGTCGATCGAAAGGCGTAGCGACCCGCCCGCCAATCTGGACTCCTTCGAAGGACGAGCGCCTCGCATGCCCCAGACTCACCAGGCCGGCCCGGCACCGCGCTTCGTACCGGCCGCCAAGTCGCTGCCGGAGCAGATCGCCGACGCGGTCGAGAGCCGGTCGACCCCGCTCAGCCAGCTGCTCCGCCTGATGGCCGCCCTCGATGCCGAAGGCGGGCACGAGGCCCTGCGGCTGCGGCTCCGCGCCCGGATCGGCGCGCCGCTCGACGCCTGACCCCCGCGTCGCGGGTCAATGCCGCCGGTGCCGATGGCGCCGGCCACCCCGCTTCGCCGCCGGTGCGGCCGCCTTCGCGACGCGGTCCATGCAGGCGAAGTAGATCCGGCGCCCGATCTCCTCGAGTTCGAGACCCTGCGGGTTGGGCGCCGAGAACACCTTCGCGCGGGCCTCGTTGCGGCAGGCCGCGTCCTCCGGGCTCCGGATCGGCGGCTCCGCGCGGGCGGCCCCGCCGGCCAGGGCCGAGACGATCCAGGTCGCTGCCACGATCGATACGCGCGTGCTTGCCAGGGTACTCGGCATACTGACGTTCGGACCTCACTCGCTCGAGACACAGATAGAGCGTCTCGATCACCCGTGAAGCTTGGTCAGAGTGCGGGCTCCGGCAATAATCGACAGCCTTCGCGTTAGGGCACGATCCAGCGGCACGGCCCCCCGCCGGCGACGGTCAGGCACTCGTAGGGCGCCCCGCCGATCAGGGCCCGCTGCTCCACGGTGCCGATCGCGCTGCGCGGGATCCGCCGACAGCCGGACTCCGTGGGGGTGGGGCCACCGCTGCCCGAGGACGCGTCGATCCGCCGGGCGGCGATCAACGTCTCGCAAGCCATCACCGAGTCCGCCCCCTGCGCGCGGGCCGTCCAGGGCGCGACGGCGCCGGACAGGGCGGCGAGGACGAGGACCGCGGGAAGAACCTGTCGGGATCGGGAAAGCATCGCGGCCTCGGCTGCCCGCGCCGGACGGGCCCGTCGCGGTTCGGCCGCCCTCAACGCGTTGCCGCGCGCGTTGGTTGCCGCGTGCGGACACGCCCCCCCGAACGCGACGACGCCCGCCTTGCGGGCGGGCGTCGTGGGCGTCCGAAGCTCGGGTAAGCCGACGGCCTGCGCTCAGCGCTTGGTCTTGACCTTCGCCTTGCGGGCCGCGTAGCGCGCGTCGCGCTGGGCCTTCTTGGCGGCCAGGTCGGCCGACTTGCGCTCCTGCGCGGCGGCCAGCTCGGCGGCCTCGCGGGCGATCTGGGCGGCGAGTTCCGCCTCCTCCCGCTGACGCTTCTCCTCGGCGGCCTTCCGCTCGGCGGCGATCCGGGCGGCCTCGCGCTCGCGGGAGCGCTCCTCGCGGGCCTTGGCGACCTCCGCGCGGGCCTTCGCCTTGGCGATCACCTCGGGGTCGTCGGATGGGGGGCGCGCCTTGAACTTGGCCAGCAGGGCGGCCTTCGCGTTCTGCGAGTTCTGGCGACGGTCGTCGAAATTCCTGTAGTCGAATGCGCTCATCTGACCTTTCTCAGTTGGGTACGTCTCGCGTGTCGCGGGGACATCCGGCGGGGCCGGGCACGTACGGAGTCTGCAGGTTCCGACGCCATCCCCGCGCCCCGGAACCGCACCGATCCACCGGCTGTACCGATGGTCCGACCCGAGCGTTCGGCCTGCGTCTGAACGCTCGGGTCGGACCATTGTTCGAAGATCGCAGAGCCCTTAATCAGAGCTTCACGCGAGATGCAATCGGCGAGACCTGCGCAGGCGGCCGGTCCAGCGACAATCCCGGCCCACTCTGTAAGAGTTTCGAGCCGCGGTGCGGAAATACCTCAGGCCGGCAGCCGGCAGAGGCTTCGGTGCTCGACAGGTGGGCGCGCATCCATCCCCTGGACTTGCCTGCCAGTCCTAGATGGGTCGCGCGCCGGGCGAAGACAAGATTCGTGTTCGCCCGGCGCCCATCGCGCAGCTGTCCACTGGACGGACCTATACTTCCATCACAAAGCAGACCTGCAAAATCGACAGCGTAATCGTTGCCGGACCTTCGATCCCGCGAGGGGTCGCGATTCCGCTCCGGCGCGCGGCCATGCCCAGAAACGGCTCCTCCGTCGCCGCCTAATTCTTGTGCACGCGGATCGGAGCGCATCGAATCCATCGCCAGCACGTCCCTGCCTGCCTATGATCTAGGCACGCAGGCGCGCCGGTTCGCGGCACTGCGCGCGGGCTCGCGGCACAGGGCCTGCTTGCCGCGATCGATCGCGTCCCGCGCGATCGGCCTGAGGAGTTCCATGTCCGAGACCCGCCCCCCGTACGATCCCGAGAGCTACGCCGCGACCGCGGCGGCCCTCCTCGGCCTCACCATCGACCCCGCGTGGATCGCCCCGGTGACCGCGAATCTGCGCGTCCTGGCCGCGGCGGCCGAGCTGGTGGAGGCCTTCCCGCTCGCCGACGAGATCGACGCGGCCCCGAGGTTCGAAGCGTGAGCGCGAGCGATCCCTCGACGGCAACGGCGATCGCCGCAGCGATCGCCGATGGCCGGACCACCGCGCGGCAGGCCGTCACGGCGGCGCTCGACCGGATCGGGCGCCTCGACGACAAGGTCGGCGCCTTCACCGACGTGCTGTCCGCCCGCGCCCTGGCCCGGGCCGACGCGCAGGACGCGGCGCGCCGCGAGGGTGCGTCGCCGGGCCCGCTGGCCGGCGTGCCGTTCGCGGTGAAGAACCTGATCGACATCGACGGCCTGCCGACCCGCGCCGGATCGAAGATCAACCGGGAGCGGCCGCCGGCGGAGCGGGACGGCGCCCTGGTCCGGCGCCTGGAGGCCGCGGGGGCGATCCTCGTCGGCGCCCTCAACATGGGCGAGTACGCCTACGACTTCACCGGCGAGAACATCCACGACGGCGACGCCCACAATCCGCACGCCCTGGATCACATGACCGGCGGCTCGTCGGGCGGCTCGGGCGCGGCCATCGCGGCCGGGATGGTGCCGCTCACGCTGGGCTCGGACACGAACGGCTCGATCCGCGTCCCCGCCGCGTTCTGCGGCTGCTATGGCCTCAAGCCGACCTACGGCCGGCTGACCCGCGCGGGGAGCTTCCCCTTCGTGGGCAGCCTCGACCATCTCGGCCCGATGGCCCGGAGCGTGACCGATCTCGCGCTCGCCTACGACGCCATGCAGGGCCCCGATCCGGACGATCCGGTGGCGACGCTCCGCCCGGCGGAGCCGGTCCTGCCGCGGCTCGAGGCGGGGATCGACGGCCTGCGCGTCGCGGTGGCCGGCGGCCATTTCGCCCGCAACGGCGATCCGGAAGCCTTCGCGGCGGTGGCGCGCGCCGCCGAGGCGCTCGGCGCGCGACGCACCGTCGAGCTGCCGGAGGCCCACCGCGCCCGCGCGGCCGCCTACCTGATCACCGCCGCGGAGGGCGCCACGCTCCACCTCGACCGTCTCCGCACCCGGCCGCAGGATTTCGACCCGGCGGTGCGCGACCGGCTGATCGCCGGGGCGATGATCCCAGCGCCCCACGTGGAGCGGGCGCAGCGGTTCCGCCGCTGGTACCGGGCGCGGGTGCTGGAGCTGTTCGAGACCGTCGACGTGATCCTGGCCCCGGCCACGCCCTGCCGCGCGCCGAGGGGCGGCCAGACCCACTTCGTCCTCGACGGCGTGACGCTGCCGGTGCGCGCCAATATCGGGGTGTTCACGCAGCCGATCTCCTTCATCGGCCTCCCGGTCGTGGCGGCGCCGGTTCGGCTGGACGCCGGATTGCCGCTGGGGGTCCAGATCATCGCCGCCCCCTGGCGCGAGGATCTCGTCCTGCGCGCGGCGCGCCATCTCGAACGGACCGGCGTCAGCGCGGCGCCCATCGCGGAGCTTGACCGATGATCATCGACGATCCCGCCGTGAAGGCCGAGGTCGAGGCCGCGTTCCGGGCCTACGAGACGGCGCTCACCACCAACGACGTCCCGACCCTGGAGGCGCTGTTCCGGGACGATCCGCTGACCATCCGCTACGGGATCGGCGAGAACCTCTACGGCATGGACGCGATCCGCGCCTTCCGCCGGGCCCGCTCCCCGGTGGGCCTGGAGCGGACCCTGGCGCGGACGCAGATCACCACCTACGGGCGCGACTTCGCCACCGCGATGACGCTGTTCACGCGCGCCAGCGCGCCGGAGAAGATCGGTCGCCAGAGCCAGACCTGGGCGCGCTTTCCGGAGGGCTGGCGGGTGGTCGCAGCCCACGTGAGCCTGATCGACGCGGACTAGCCGCGGAGCGGCCCGCGCCCCGGCGGGGGCGTGTGGCCGCGGGCTTGCATACGGTCGAGCGTATTCCGCGCCGTCTGGCGCGGACCAACGCGAGTACCCGACCCAAGATGCTGTCCCGTCTGAGAAAACTCGGCGCCCGTGCCGCGCTGGCCGGTGCCCTGGCGCTCTCCGCGAGCACCGCTGCCCTCGCGCAGGGGACGCTGCGGATCGGCATGACCGCCTCCGACATCCCGCTGACCACCGGCCAGACCGACAACGGCGGCGAGGGCATGCGGTTCATGGGCTACACGGTCTATGACGGCCTCATCAACTGGGACCTGTCGAGCGCCGAGCTGGCCTCCGACCTCGTGCCGGGGCTCGCCACCAGCTGGGGCGTCGACGCCACCGACAAGACCAAGTGGACCTTCAAGCTCCGGCCGGGCGTGAAATTCCACGACGGCTCGGACTTCACCGCCGACGCGGTGGTCTGGAACCTCGACAAGCTCCTGAAGGCCGACGCGCCGCAGTACGACCCGCGCCAGTCCGCGCAGGGCAAGACCCGCATCCCGGCTGTCGCGAGCTACCGGGTGGTCGACCCGCTGACCGTCGAGATCACCACCAAGGCCCCCGACGCGACGCTGCCCTACCAGATCGCCTGGATCATGATGTCGTCGCCGGCCCAGTGGGAGAAGCTCGGCAAGTCCTGGGACGCCTTCGCCAAGCAGCCCTCGGGCACCGGCCCGTGGAAGCTGACCCTGTTCGCCCCGCGCGAGCGGGCCGAGATGGTCCCCTTCAAGGAGTACTGGGACAAGGACCGCGTGCCGAAGCTCGACAAGCTCGTGCTGATCCCGCTGCCGGAGGCCAACGCCCGGACCGCCGCCCTCCGCTCCGGACAGGTGGACTGGATCGAGGCGCCGGCGCCTGACGCCGTGGCCTCGCTCAAGAGCGCCGGCTTTACCATCGTCACCAACGCCTACCCGCACAACTGGACGTGGCACCTGTCGCGGGTCGAGGGCTCGCCCTGGAACGACATCCGCGTCCGCAAGGCCGCGAACCTCGCCATCGACCGCGAGGGTCTGAAGGAGCTGCTCGGCGGCCTCGCGATCCCCGCCAAGGGCTTCATGCCGCCCGGTCACCAGTGGTTCGGCCACCCGACCTTCGACATCAAGTACGACCCGGAGGCCGCCAAGAAGCTGCTGGCCGAGGCGGGCTACAGCCCGGCCAAGCCCCTGAAGCTCAAGGTCGCGATCTCGGCCTCGGGCTCGGGCCAGATGCAGCCGCTGCCGATGAACGAGTTCGTCCAGCAGAACCTCGCCGACGTGGGCATCCAGGTCGATTACGAGGTCGTGGAGTGGAACACGCTGATCAACATCTGGCGGGCCGGGGCCAAGGCCGACATCTCCCGCGGCGTCTCGGCGATCAACTACTCGTACTTCATCCAGGACCCCTTCACCGGCTTCATCCGGCACCTGCAGTGCAACTTCGCCCCACCGAACGGCACGAACTGGGGCTATTACTGCGATCCGGCGATGGACAAGCTGTTCGATCAGGTCCGCAACACCTTCGACAAGGCCGAGCAGACGAAGGTCCTGGAGAAGGTCCACGAGAAGTACGTCGACGACGCGCTGTTCATTATGATCACGCACGACGTCAATCCGCGCGCGATGAGCCCCAAGGTGAAGGGCTTCGTCCAGGCGCAGAACTGGTTCCAGGACTTCTCGAAGATTACGATGGCGACCGCGGGGCGGTAGCGTAACGGGGCGCCTCTCTCCTCCCCCTTGTGGGGAGGAGCCGGAGGTGGGGATGGTGCAGGATAGGGCGTTGCGGTGCCTCCTGAACCACCCCCACCCCTGACCCCTCCCCACAAGGGGGAGGGGAATAGTCTCGGCTGAGTAGACAACAGGCCCTTGAATGCTGCTCTACATCCTCAAACGTCTGGTCTACGTGACGCCCGTGGCGTTCGGGGTCAGCGTCGTCTGCTTCCTCCTCGTCCACCTCGCGCCGGGCGATCCCCTGAGCGCGGTCCTGCCCGCCGACGCCACCCAGGCCACCATCGACGAGATGCGGTCGGCCTACGGCTTCGATAAGCCCCTGCCGGTCCAGTACCTGATCTGGCTCTGGCACGTGCTGCACGGCGATCTCGGCACCTCGATCGCCACCGGCCGCCCGGTGCTCGGCGAGGTCAGCCGCGCCGTGGTGAACTCCCTGATCCTCGCCTCGGTGGCGACCGTGATCGGCTTCACCTTCGGCACCCTGTTCGGCTTCGTGGCGGGCTATCACCGCAACTCCCTGGCCGACCGGGCCGCCTCGGCCGTGTCGGTCTTCGGCGTGAGCGTGCCGCATTACTGGCTCGGCATGGTCCTGGTGATCGTGTTCTCGGCCAATCTCGGCTGGCTGCCGCCCACCGGGGCCGGGCCCGACGGCTCCGGCAACTGGCGGCCCGACTTCGAGCACCTGCGCTACCTGATCCTGCCGGCCATCACGATGTCGGTGATCCCGATGGGCATCATCGCCCGCACGGTCCGGGCGCTGGTGGCCGACATCCTGTCCCAGGACTTCGTCGAGGCCCTGCGCGCCAAGGGCATGGACGAGCGCGGCGTGTTCCGCCACGTCGTGCGCAACGCCGCCCCGACCGCGCTCGCCATCATGGGCCTGCAGCTCGGCTACCTGCTCGGCGGCTCGATCCTGGTCGAGACCGTGTTCGCGTGGCCGGGCACCGGCTTCCTTCTCAACGCCGCGATCTTCCAGCGCGACCTGCCCCTGCTCCAGGGCTCGATCCTCGTGCTGGCGATGTTCTTCGTGCTCCTCAACCTGCTGGTGGACGTGATGCAGACCGCCCTCGACCCGCGCATCGAGCGCGCTTGAGCCGGAGCCCGACGATGACCGTTCCCGTCACCGCGGCCTCCGTGGCCCTCGACGGCGGCGTCCTCGCCGCCGAGGACGTGACCCACGGGCCCGAGGCCGCCTTCGCCCCGTCGCGGGGCTTCTGGGGCCATGTCGGCCACCGGCTCGTGCGCGACCCCGTCGCCATGGGCGCGGGCGCCGTGATCCTGATCGTCGTGCTGATCGCGATCCTCTCGCCCTGGATCACCCCGATGGACCCCTACAAGGGCTCCATGCTGCGCCGCCTCAGGCACGTCGGCGACGCCACCTACTGGCTCGGATCCGACGAGCTCGGCCGCGACATGATCAGCCGGCTGATGCTGGGCTCGCGGCTGTCGCTGTTCATCGGCGTCACGCCGGTGCTGATCGCCTTCGTGATCGGCTCCGCGATCGGGATCCTCGCCGGCTACGTCGGCGGCTGGACCAACACGATCCTGATGCGCACCATCGACGTGTTCTTCGCCTTCCCATCGGTGCTGCTGGCGATCGCGCTGTCCGGGGCACTCGGCGCCGGCATCTTCAACTCGATCGTGTCGCTGACCTGCGTGTTCGTGCCCCAGATCGCCCGCGTCGCCGAGAGCGTCACCACGGGCATCCGCAAGCGCGACTACATCGACGCCGCCAAGCTGTCGGGCGCCTCGGCCCTGACGATCATGCGCGTGCAGGTGCTCGGCAACGTCGTCGGGCCGATCTTCGTCTACGCGACCAGCCTGATCTCGGTCTCGATGATCCTGGCCTCCGGCCTCTCGTTCCTCGGCCTCGGCGTGCGCCCGCCCGAGCCCGAATGGGGCCTGATGCTCAACACCCTGCGCACCGCGATCTACGTCAATCCGGTCGTGGCCGCCCTCCCGGGCGTCTGCATCTTCATCGTCTCGATCGCCTTCAACCTGTTCTCGGACGGGCTCCGGTCCGCCATGGAGATTCGCCAGTGAGCGTCATCCCGGACGCCCCCGACCCGTTCGCCCGCGATCGCGGCGGACCCGGCCAGCCGCTCCTGTCGGTCTCCGGCCTCGTCAAGCACTTCCCGGTCCGCAAGGCCGGAGGCAAGAAGCAGGTCGTCCGCGCCGTCGACGGCGTCGACTTCGATGTCCTGAAGGGCGAGACGCTCGGCATCGTCGGCGAATCCGGCTGCGGGAAGTCGACGACCGCCAAGCTGCTCATGGGCCTGATCGAGCGCGATTCCGGCACCATGCTGTACGACGGCCAGCCGGTCGGCGAGCGCGCCATGCCCTGGCGGTCCTACCGCCGCCAAGCCCAGATGGTGTTCCAGGACAGCTACGCGTCCCTCAACCCGCGCATGACCGTCGAGCAGTCGATCGCCTTCGGCCCGAAGGTCAACGGCGTGCCCGCCCGCGAGGCGGTGGAGCGCGCCCGCGGGCTGCTCGCCCGGGTCGGGCTGGAGCCGAAGCGCTTCGCCGGCCGCTACCCGCACGAGATCTCCGGCGGCCAGCGCCAGCGGGTGAACATCGCCCGCTCGCTCGCTCTGGAGCCGCGGCTGGTGCTCCTCGACGAGGCGGTCTCGGCGCTGGACAAGTCGGTGGAGGCGCAGGTCCTGAACCTGCTCCTCGACCTCAAGGCCGAGTTCGGCCTGACCTACATCTTCATCAGCCACGACCTGAACGTCGTGCGCTTCATCTCCGACCGGGTGATGGTGATGTATCTCGGCCGGGTCTCCGAGATCGGCCCGTCCGACACGGTGCTCGACGCGCCGGCGCACCCCTACACCGAGGCGCTGCTCGCCTCGATGCCGTCGCTCGATCCCGACAACCGCACCCAGGCGGCGCTGCTCGCGGGCGACCCGCCGAACCCGATCGACCCGCCGTCGGGCTGTCGCTTCCACCCGCGCTGCGCCCTGGCGGAGGACGTCTGCGGCCGGACGGAGCCTCCGCTCGACACGATCCGGCCGCTGCACCGCGTCGCCTGCCTCGCCCGCCAGGCGGGTTCCGGCCATTCCGCGGCGCCCGCGGGCGCGCTGGCAGCATGAGCACCCCGATGTCCGGTTCAGAACCCGCGGTCGCCCTCGAGAACCTGCGCGTCGCCTTCGGCAAGGTGCAGGTCGTCGACGGCGTCGACCTGAGCCTGGAGCGCGGTCAGGCGCTGGCGCTCATCGGCGAATCCGGCTCCGGCAAGAGCGTGACC
The DNA here is from genome assembly GCF_900107945.1 of Methylobacterium sp. 190mf. Classification (NCBI taxonomy): domain Bacteria; kingdom Pseudomonadati; phylum Pseudomonadota; class Alphaproteobacteria; order Hyphomicrobiales; family Methylobacteriaceae; genus Methylobacterium; species Methylobacterium sp. 190mf. The sequence goes on from NZ_FNVI01000011.1 coordinate 131,595, forward strand.
CTGCGGGCGATCCTGCGGCTGTTCCCGGAGGGGCGCAGCCGGATCGAGGGCGGCATCCGGGCCGCCGGCAAGGACGTGCAGGCGCTGACCCGGCGCCAGCTCGCCGATTTCCGCGGCGGCGACGTCTCGATGATCTTCCAGGAGCCGCTGCTCGCCTTCGACCCGGTCTACACGGTCGGCCGGCAGATCACCGAGGCGATCCTGCGCCACGAGACGATCTCCAAGGACGCGGCGCGGAAGCGGGCGCTCGCCCTGTTCGAGCGGGTGCGGATCCCGAGCCCGGAGCGGCGGCTCGACAACTACCCGCACGAGATGTCGGGCGGCATGCGCCAGCGGGCCATGATCGCGCTGGCGCTGGCCTGCCGGCCGCAGGTCCTGCTCGCCGACGAGCCGACCACGGCGCTCGACGCCACGGTGCAGATCCAGGTCCTGCTGCTGCTCCGCGAGCTGCAGCGCGACCTCGGCCTGTCGATCGTGATCGTCACCCACGATCTCGGCGCGGCGGTCGAGGTCGCAGACCGGATCGCCGTGATGTACGCGGGCAAGATCGTCGAGACCGGCACGGCGCATCAGGTGGTGCTGAACCCGCACCATCCCTACACGATCGGCCTGCTGCGCAGCCGGGCCGAGGGGGCGCTCGCCAAGGGCTCCCGGCTCCAGACCATCCCCGGCAGCCCGCCCGACCTCGCCAACCGCCCGCCGGGCTGCCCGTTCGCGCCGCGCTGCTTCCTGGCCGAGGAAAGCTGCCGCCGGGAGATGCCGCCGGTCGTCGAGATCGCCCCCGGCCACCGCGTCGCCTGCTGGCGGACCGAGGAGGCCTCGGCGGCCTACCGGGCCGGCCCGACCCCGGTGCGCGCCGCCGAGCCGGTCCCGGCCTGACCTCGACGCACCCGCGCCGAGGCTTTATCCGGCTCGGCGCGGTCCCGCGGCGGCGGACCGCGTCCGAACCGGCCGCGCGGGCGTCACGATGAGCCAAGTCCAATCCGGGCCAGTCCTATCCGGGCCAGTCCCGTCCGAGATCCTGCTCGTCCCCCGGGGCGAGGCCGGGCACTTCCTGCCGGCGGCCCTCGGCTGGCTGGGCAAGCGGGTCACCGTCACCGCCCAACCCGGCCCGGCGAACCACGTCCTCTGCCTGCCGGTCCTCGATTTCGTGCGCCTCGGCTTCCCGGAGGCGAACGGGCGCCTCGACCTCCTCGAACCGGGGGACGCCGAGAACCTGCGCGCCGGGCGCGCCGCGCTGCTCCTCGACCTCTCGAACGAGGGGCCGGGCCTGCACGCGCCGACCTTCGAGGCTCTGCACCGGAACCTCGAAGACCGCGGGATCCCGCGCGAGCGGGTGATCCTGGTCACGCAGAACCGGCTGCTGCGGCTCGACTACGAGCGCCTCTACGGCGAGGGCCTGCGGTTCTGGACCTTCGAGTTCTTCCCGCTCCAGGTCGCCCTCTGGCTGGACGACGCCGAGGGTCCGCGGCTCTTCCCCCAGCACCCCCTCGACCGCACCGGCTACGCGCCCTTCGCCCGCGCCGCCGGCCCGGCCCGGTTCCTCTGCCAGAACGCGGCCCTGCGCTGGCACCGGGTGCTGCTCTACCGCTGGTTCCAGCTCAGCGGGCTGGACCGCGACGGGCTGATCTCCTTCCACGGCATCGGCGAGGACAACCCGAAGGCGGGCGGCATCGACGTCTTCCACGCCCCGCCGGAGATCGAGGCGCCCTTCGGGCCGCTGCTCGCCGATGTCGGCAGCTGGATCCCGCGCCAGGCGCGGCGGATCGATGCCGATCAGGGCACCGACATGGTCATGACCCTCGACACCCAGACCTACGCGGCGTGCGACCTGACCGTCATCTCGGAGACCGACTTCTTCGAGCCGGGCGTCGAGCGGATCACCGAGAAGGCGATCAAGGCAGCGGCGACGGGCCTGCCCTTCGTGACGGTGGGCGCGCCGCGCGCCGTCGCGCGGCTGTCCGAGCTGGGCTTCGAGACCTTCGGCGGCCTGATCGACCACCACTACGACCTCGTGTCCGACCCGGCCGAGCGGCTGCCGCTCGTGTTCCGGTCGATCGAGCGCGCCTGGGCCGCGTGCCGGGACGACCGGGCGCGCTGGCACCGCCTCGCCCGCGAGCAGGCCGAGGCCAACGTGGCCCACGCGCGGCGCGGATTGCTGCCGCAGTACGAGCGGGTGATGGTCGCGCCGCTGATCGAGCGGCTGAACCGGTTCATGGAGACGGGCGCGATCCTCCACTGAACGCCACCCGCAGAACCTCCGCCATGCGCCGCACCGCCGGCTCGATCGCCCGCTCGGGCACGGCGGCGTAGCCGAGGAGCAGGCCCGGCTCCGCCGGACCGGCGTGGTAGGCCGAGAGCGCGACCGCCGAGATTCCCGCGCGGCCGAGCGCCGCCGCGGCGGCCACGTCGGTGAGGGCCGGGCGCCAAGCCGGCCCCGGCCGGGCGATCACGTGCATCCCACCCTCCATCGCGGCGATCGCCGCGACGTCCCCGGCGTGGCGGCGCGCGGCCTCCATCAGCGCCTCCTGGCGCAGGGCGTAGAGGCGGCGCGTCCGGCGCAGATGGCCGGCGAGGTGGCCGTCCTCGATGAAGCGCGCCAGCGCCCACTGGCCGATCCCGGGCGGGGCGGGACCGGTCTCGGCCAGCGCCTGATTGACCGGCGCGACGAGGCCGCGGGGCAGCACGAGGTAGCTCAAGCCGAGGGCGGGCAGCAGCAGCTTCGAGAAGCTGCCGACGTAGATCACGCGGCCGCCGCGATCGAGGGCGCGCAGCGGCGCGAGCGGGCGTCCGGCGTAGCGGTAGGCGCCGTCGTAATCGTCCTCCACGATCCAACCCGAGACCGCCTCGGCCCAGGCCAGCAGGTCGAGGCGGTTCTCCAGGCTCATGGCGTGCCCGAGGGGGTAATGGTGGGCCGGCGTCACCACCGCGAGCCGCGCGCCGGGCGCCCCCGCGGCGGCCAGGGCCACCGACAGGCCCCCGGGACCGACCGGGACGGGGATGGGGTTCAGGCCGGCGCCGGCGAGGGCCTGCGCGATGCCCGGGAAGCCGGGCTCCTCCACCAGGGCGGTCTCGCCGGGATCGAGGAGCAGCTCGGCGAGCAGGCGCAGGCTCTGTCGGATACCCGCGGTGACGATGACGTCGTCGGCCTCGCAGGCGACGCCGCGCGCCTGCGCCAGGTAGGCGGCGATGGCGCCGCGCAGGGCCGGCGAGCCGCGCGGGTCCGGCCGCTCGGTCGGGCCGTGGCGCCACTCGGCCTGGAGCAGGCGACCCCAGACCTCGAAGGGGAAAGCGTCCTGCGCCGGCCGGCCCAGCGCGAAGGCGTCGGGCACGCCCGGACCCGCCATGTAGCGCCGGCTCGAAGCGGACACGAGGCGGGTGCCCCGACGGGACAGGGTCGGGGCCGGCTCGTCCCCCGGGCGTCGGAGCGGGCCGGGCGCGGGCAGCGCGTCGTCCGGCAGGGTCGCGGCGACGCGCGTCGCGGAGCCCGGCCGCGCCGTCAGGTAGCCCTCCGCGGTCAGCTGCTCCAGCGCCAGGACGACGGTCCCGCGCGCGCAGCCGAGGTCGGCGGCCAGGACCCGCGAGGCCGGGAGCCGGGCCCCGCGCGGCAGCCGGCGCTCGAGGATCGCCGCGCGCAGGCCCTCCCGGAGCTGCGCGTGCAGCGGCGCCGCGGCCGCGGTGTCGAGGGTGAGCGTCAGGGGCAGGGGAGCCCGAGCCATGCGGCAAACTGGTCCAGTCGCGGTGCGAGAATTGGATCTTTCGCCTGGACCGCCGAACGGTCAAGCCCGGATCCGCAAGATCGCCGCAGGACAGGCCCATGTACCAGCCGCCCCATTTCCGGGACGATTCACGCGCCGCGCAGCACGCGCTGATCCGCGCCAACCCCCTCGGCCTGCTGGTGACCGCCGGCGCGGGTGGCCTGACCGCCAACCCGATCCCGTTCCTCCTGGACGACGACGGTCCCCACGGGGTGCTGCGGGCGCATCTCGCCCGCGCCAACCCGCAGGGTCAGGATCTCGCCGCGGCGGAGGAGTGCCTGATCGTGTTCCAGGGGCCGCAGGGCTACGTCACGCCGAGCTGGTACGCGAGCAAGCGCGAGCACGGCCGGGTGGTCCCGACCTGGAACTACGCCACCGTCCATGCCTGGGGCCGGCCGCGGATGATCGAGGATACGGACTGGCTCGGGCGCCAGATCGCCGACCTCACCGCGCTGCGCGAGGCGTCCCGGGCCGAGCCGTGGGCGGTCGCGGACGCGCCGGCGCCGTTCGTCGCCGCGCAGGTTCGGGGCATCATCGGCATCGAGATTCCGATCACGCGGATCGAGGGGAAGTGGAAGATGAGCCAGAACAGGCCGGAGGCCGACCGGCACGGGGTCATCGCGGGGCTGCGCGCCGAGGGCGAGGCGGGTCTCGCCGGGCTGGTCGCCGAGCGGAGCGGGCTGTGAGCGCGCGCCTCAACGGCTTCGGCCAGCCCGTCGGCCCGGCGCTGCCGGACTGGAGCCCGCGCCCGCGGCCGCCGCGCACGCCCCTGGAGGGCCGCTTCTGCCGGCTCGTGCCGCTCGACGCCGCGGCGCACGCGGACGCACTCTACGCCACCTACAGGGCCGCCCCCGACACGCGCGGTTGGACCTATCTCGGCGACGAGATGCCGGAGAGCGCGGAGACCTACCAGGCGCGCCTCGCGCGGCAGCAGACGAGCGAGGACCCGTTGTTCCACGCGATCCTGGATCCCGAGAGCGGCGACGCCCTCGGGATCGCCTCGTATCTCCGGATCGATCCCGCCAACGGCGTGATCGAGGTCGGCCACCTCCACTTCGGCCCCCGGCTGCAGCGGGCGCCCGCCGCCACGGAGGCCATGGCGCTGATGATGGCCCGAGCCTTCGACGAACTCGGCTACCGGCGCTACGAGTGGAAATGCGACAGCCTCAACGCCCCGTCCCGGGCGGCGGCGCTGCGGCTCGGCTTCACCTTCGAGGGCATCTTCCGCAACGCCGTGGTGGTGAAGGGCCGCTCCCGCGACACGGCGTGGTTCTCCATCACCGATACCGAGTGGCCGCGGGTCCGCGCCGGCTTCGCGGCGTGGCTCGACCCGTCGAACTTCGACGGGGCGGGTCGCCAGCGGCGCGGGCTCGCGGACCTGCGCGCCGCCGCGGGCTGAGCCGGCTCAGGGGCCGCCGGCCAGGAACGCCTCCGCGCTGCGCAGGCTGAGCGCCATGATGGTCAGGGCCGGGTTCGCCGCGAGCGAGCTCGGGAAGGTCGAGCCGTCGCAGATCCACAGGTTGTCGATGTCGAAGCTGCGGCCGTGCGGGTCGACGACGGCGCTCGTCCCGTCGCGGCCCATCCGGCAGGTCCCGAGCGTGTGGGCGACGCGCTCCAGCACCCAGACGTCGTCGGCCCCAGCCTCCTCCCAGAGACCGCGCATGACCTTGGTGGCGTGCGCGTTGAGGCGGTTCTCGTTGGTGCTGTAGCCGAAGCTGATATGGGCCTTGCGCATCCCGTGCGCGTCGGTCTCGTCGGCGAGGGTCAGCACGTTGGCGTCGCAGGGCAGCGTCTCGCCGTTGATGCCGATGCCGGCGAAGTGGTTGTAGCGGTCGAGGTAGTCGAGCAGCGGCTGCCCCCACAGGCCGCGCCCCCGCGCCGCCGAGTTGCCGAAGGTCAACGGCACCACGCCGAGGCTCTGGATCAGGTAGCCGCCGGCGAAGTCGGCACCGGCGCGGATGAAGTCCTCGGTGATCAGCGAGGACGGATAGCCCCGGTTCATGCGCACCTCGTGGTCGAAGGTGCCCCAGACCTGGGTCGCCACGTGGCCCATATAGTTGCGCCCGATCTGGCCGCTGGAATTGGCCAGGCCGAGATGGAGCAGCAGGCGCGGCGTCTCGACCGCCCCGGCGCAGAGGAAGACGGCGCCGCAGCGCTGCCGCCGCTCCGCGCCGTCCTGCCGGTAGACCACGCCGGTGATCCGGCCGTCGGCGCCCCGCTCCAGGCCGTGGACGAAGGCCTCGGCCCGGATCTCGGCACCGTGGGCGACCGCGTAGGGCAGGTAGGTCACGTCCATGCTGGCCTTGGCGCCCGTGCGGCAGCCCTGGTGGCAGTAGCCGCAATTGATGCAGGCGTTGCGGCGGGGCCCGTCCTCGGACTGGAAGTCCCGCGAGACCACGGCGGCGGGCGCGTCCGCCCACCGGATGCCGCGGGCCTCGCAGGCCCGCGCCATGATCTGCGCCGGCCCGTTCCGCGGGACCGGGGGCAGGGGATAACGGCGGCCGGCATCCCACGGATAGCTCTGCGCGCCGGAGACGCCGAGGAAGCGCTCGACCCGCTCGTAGAACGGGAGCAGGTCCTCGTAGGACAGTGGCCAGTCGACCCCTTCGCCGCTCTCCGTGTGCAGTCGGAGGTCGCGGGCGTCGGCCCGTGGCACGAAGGCGCCCCAGTGCAGCGTCGAGCCGCCGACGCCGGTCCCGCTGTTGTTCGCGCCGAAGGCCTCCGGGGTCGAGCCGCCGCTCAGCCGCTCCTCGGTCCAGTAGATCTCGTCGGCCAGCGTCTCGTCGAAGGCGAAGCGCTCCGGAGTGAAGTTCGGTCCGGCCTCCAGGGCCACGACCTTCAGCCCCGCCGCGGCGAGGCGCGCGAGGAGCGGCGCGCCGCCGGCACCAGTCCCCACCACGACCGCGTCGACGGCCTCGTCCGCGCGGTAGGTCCGCATCCCCGCGAGGTTCATCGTCCCGCCTCCGGCCGCAGCGCCAGCGGCTCCCAGGGTTCCGGCGCGTCGAGTCCGACGGCGTGGAAGCCCGGCAGGCCGTCCGCGATCTCGCCCGGTCGGTCGCCGCCGGCACCGATGCCCGAGAAGCCGATCCGCGCCAGGGCCGCCGGGTGGCCGAGCCAGAGGCGGACCGCGTCGGCGCGGAGATCCTCGAACCAGAACCGCATCCGGTCGGCGTCGAGGCGGCCGCCGAGGCTCTCCGGAACCTTCAGCGCGGCGCGCGCGCACAGGGTGAGCAGCCCGTCCTGCTCGGCCGCGTCGAGGGTCACGAACGGGCGGTTGCGGGCGATGCGGGCGGCGGCGTCGAGCGTCCGAAGGGCGGCGCGGTAGGCCTCCGCGTCCGGCGGCAGGGCCGAGAAGCGCCAGCCGTCCCCGTCGCCGAGGGAAAGCCGCCGATCGAGGCGGGCGACCAGATCGAGATGCGGCACCGGCACGACGCGGGCGAGGGCGGCCCGCAGGATCGCGAGTTCCACCGGGTCGAGGGCCGCCGGCCGATATGCGGGATCGCCCGGCGCGGCGCGCTCCGCGAGCGCCTCACGGAGGCGGCTGTTCACGCGCTCGGAGGCGATCAGCGCCGCGTAGTCCGGCGGTACCGCCGGGCCGGCCTCGACGGGCGGCCGGGGCCGGTCACCGAGATGGGCGCGCAGGTGGTCGGCCAGGGCCTCGGGCCGCTCCAGCGGCAGGAGGTGGCCGACGCCGTCCACGGTGACGAGACGATGGTGCGCGAGGTGGGGCGCCGTGAGGGCCCGCTGCGCGTCAGGCCCGAGGTCGGCATCCTCGGACCCCGCGAGGACCAGCGCCGGGGTGCGCAGGACGCCGACCCGGCGGCACCAATCCTCGTTGGCGCCCTCCTCGAGCCAGGCTTTCCAGGCGGCCGGCTCGGCCCGCAGGACGTCGGCCACCGCCCGCGCCTCGGTCTCGGGATCCAGGCCGTCGCCCACGTTGGCGCGCACGAAGGCCTCGGCCTCGCGGCGCCGGGTCTCGGGATCCGCGTCGATCCAAGCGAGCATGTCGGCGCGCCGGTCCTCCGGGATCGGCTCCGGGCTCGGCGGCGAACCGGAGACCAGGACGAGGTCGGTGAGCCCTGCCAGCCCCGCCTCGCCATCCTCGGCCCGGCGCGCGAGCGCCAGCGCCACCTTGGCCCCCATGCTGTGGCCGGCAATCGCGTAGCGCGCCGGAGCCCGCGCGCGGATGGCCTCGGCCACGTGATCGGCCATAGCGGCGACGGAGTAGCCCGGCGTGCCGGCAGCATCGCCGAAGCCCGGCAAGTCTACGGGCACGCAAGTCAACGGCGTCCCGTCGAGGGCGCGCGCGAGACGCTCCCAGCTTCGGGCACTTCCGCCCAGAAAGTGCAGGCAGAACAGGACTTCGGGCTCGGACATCGGCGAGACATCGCGCGGCGCCGGAATGCTTCAAGCGTACGCGACGCCGCATGGCCGAAGTCTTGTCTCGGACTCATTGGCCGAGTCGTGGCCGCGTGCGATCAGGAGCATCGGAGGAGGCGGCGATGGCGGATCTCGAACAGGCCTGGCGCGTGGAGGAGGCCTGCCTCAACGCCTGGCCGAGCCCGCGCGAGCTCCTGGTCGACGGCTACCTGCTGCGCGCCGCCGGCGGCCGCTCGAAGCGGCAGAATTCCGTGAACCCCATGCGCGGGAGCGGCGCGCCCGGACCGGCCATCGCGGCGGCGCGCGCGATCTACGGCCGCCTGGGGCAGCGCCCGATCTTCCGCGTGCCGGCCATCGCCCCGCAGATGGAGCCGCCCCTCGCCGGCGGCGATTACGATGTGGTCGACGAAACCTGCACGCTGATCCGCGGTCTCGACGACCTGCCGATTGCGCCCGATCCGGCCGTGGCGGTCGCCGCGGCGCCCGGGCCGGACTGGCTGGCCCTGCGCGACGCGGTGAATCGGGCGGATGGAGCGGCCGCGCGGGTGTTCCGCGACACCGTCGCCGCCCTGGCCCTGCCGCGGGCCTTCGCGGCGGCAGCGGCCGAGGGGGGCATCGGCGCCATCGCCTTCGGGGTGCTCGACCGGGAGCTGATGGTCATCGAGGCGGTGGCGACGCCCGAACCCCTGCGCGGCCGCGGCCATGCCCGGCGCGCGGTCGGCGCGCTGCTGCGCTGGGGCCGCGGGGAGGGCGCCCGGGCCGCCTGCCTGCAGGTCGTGGCCGCGAACACGCCGGCGCGGGCGCTCTACAGCGCCCTCGGATTCGAGCGCGAACTGTACCGCTATCACTACCGGGTCGGACCGGAGCCTGGCTGAGACGCGGGGGGTCGCGGGCCGGCCCTTACATCCGGCCGCGGCGACCGTTTCAGGCGTCGAACAGCGAGCCCTGCCGCGTCGGGGCGGGGCTCGCGCCGGTCCGCTTGCCGGCCGTCGCCGGCGCGGCCGCGCCGCCGCGCCGAGCGGGCTTCGCGGACGGGGATGGCGCGGCCGACAGGGACGGATCGGACGTTCCGTCGGGCACGGCCGTCACGGTCCCGTCGGCGAATTGCAGGCTGAGGCGCTGGGCGGCCGCCGCCTCCGCGGCGCGGCGGACGGGCAGCCCCGCGGCGTCGCGCACCAGCACGTAGCCCCGGTCGAGCACCGCACGGTAGCTGAGTGAGCCGAGCAGGCCCGCTAGACCGTCGAGCCGGTCGCGACGACGCTCGATCCCGCGCGCGCCCGCCTGGGTGAGGCGCTCCGACAAGGCGAGGAGCCGGTCGGTGCGGCGCGCCTGCAGCGCCCGGGCCCGTTCCAGGCTGGCCTCGCGCGCGACGACGAGGCGGCGCCCGAGCTGGACCAGGGCCTCGCCCTTGCGCTGGACGTCGTTACGCAGGGCGTGGAGCGGCCGGTGGTCGATCCGCGCCAGCCGGGCGCGGGCGTTGGCGAGGGCTACGTCGGGCGAGCGGCGAGCCATCCGGTCGAGGAGCAGCTGGAGCCGCGCGCGGTGGCGGCTCGCGCCCGCCGCCAGCGCCGGGGCGAGGCGCGCCTCGGCGAGGTCGAGCCGCTGGCGCTTGGCCGCCAGCAGGGCGTCGGCGCTCGGAAGGGCCCGTCCGAGGGCGCGCAGGTCCGACCGGTCGCGGTCGATCCGGCGCCCGACCGCCCCCCGGCCGCGGGCCGACAGGTCCGCCACCGTGGCGATCAGGTCGGCGCGGACCGGCACCGCCATCTCGGCGGCGCCCGTCGGGGTCGGCGCGCGGCGGTCCGAGACGTAGTCGATCAGCGTGGTGTCGGTCTCGTGCCCCACCGCCGAGATCAGCGGGATCGCGCTCGCGAAGGCGGCGCGGACGACGCATTCCTCGTTGAAGGCCCAGAGATCCTCGATCGAGCCGCCGCCGCGGGCCACGATGAGCACGTCCGGGCGCGGGATCGGCCCCCCGGCCGGGAGGGCGTTGAAGCCGCGGATCGCGGCCGCGACCTCCTCGGCCGCGCCGTCGCCCTGGACCCGCACCGGCCAGACGAGGACCGGACGGGGGAAGCGGTCCTCCAGCCGGTGGAGGATGTCGCGGATCACCGCGCCGGTCGGCGAGGTGACGACGCCGACGACCCGCGGCAGGTAGGGGATCGGCCGCTTGTGGTCCGGTGCGAAGAGGCCCTCGGCCGCGAGCTGCTTCTTGCGCTCCTCCAGGAGCGCCATCCAGGCGCCGAGCCCCGCGGGCTCCAGGCTCTCGATGACGATCTGGTACGAGGACTTGCCCGCGAAGGTCGTGATGCGGCCGGTGGCGACGACCTCCAATCCCTCCTGCGGCCGCTGGCGCAGGCGTCCGAACACGCCCTTCCAGACCACCGCGTCGATCCGCGCCTGCCCGTCCTTCAGGGAGAAATAGGCGTGACCCGAGCCGTGCTGGCCGCGATACCCCGAGATCTCCCCGCGCAGCCGGACGTGCCCGAAGGCGTCCTCGAGGGTGCGCTTCAGGGCGCCCGCGAGCTCGCCGACCGACCATTCCGGCTGGTTGGCGTTGAGCACGCTGGTCGGCGGGATGTCCGCCGCTTGCTGGGCTGCGGGGCGCGGGGGCGGCACGAGGGGCATGAGCCGACGCTAGGGGCCTCAGGCGGGACAGTCAAAGGCCCGCTGTGGAGACGGGATCGCTCGGCCGGCGCCGCGCCTGCGGCGCCTCTCCCTCGGCGAATGCCGCTCCCTTCATTCGACGGCGAGCTCGCGCGGCCGGTCGGAGATCGCCACCGGCGGGACGAGCAGCGACAGGAGCAGGGTCAGCCCCGCCACGGCGAACACCGTCCAGAACGTGCCGTGCAGGGCGTGCTCCAGGCCGGCCCGGATCGCCTCGCCGCCGGCCCCGAGGCTTGCCGGATCGTCGAGCAGGCGCCGCAGCTGATCGGAGTTCACCGCCGGGCCGCTCGACGGGTTCGCGAGCCGGTAATTCAGCACCGCCCCGAGGACGGTCGCGCCGAGGGTCGAGCCGAGGTTGCGCGAGAAGATGTTGGAGGCCGTCGCCGCCCCGCGCTGCGCCCAGGCGACGCTGTCCTGGATGATCACGATGGCGGCCGTGGACAGGAAGCCCATGCCGAGCCCCATCACGACCGAGCCGCAGGCCGCCACCGCCGGCGAGGTGTCGGGCCCGAGAGCCACGAAGGCGACCGCGCCGAGGGGCAGGAGCGTCGCGCCGACCAGCAGGATCGGGCGCAGGCCGAACCGCACGAAGCTGCGCGCCGCCGTCGTGGCGCCGATCGGCCAGCCGAGCACCATCAGGGTCAGGGTCAGGCCGGCGATCAGGGGCGACTGCCGCATGACGCCCTGCACGTACATCGGCAGGAACGCCGTGAGCCCGATCACCGTCATGCCGGAGAGCAGCGTCGCGGTGTTGGCGGTCGCGATGGGGCGCTGCAACCACAGGCGGATGTCGAGCATCGGGTCCGGCGCGCGCCGCTCCTGGACGACGAACAGGGTCGCGGCCACCACGAAGGCCACCGCCGGCCACAGGGCCGCTTCGGCCGACTCGCCCGCCTCGGTCAGCGCGATCATCAGCGCCGCGATGGCGGCGGTGAACAGGGCCGCACCGATCGCGTCGATCTGGCGCGGGCGGCGCTCGACACCCTCGTGGAGGAAGCACAGGAACAGGCCGGCCGCGATCACGCCGATCGGCAGGTTGATCCAGAAGATCCAGGGCCAGCTCAGGTGGCCGATGATCAGGCCGCCGACCAGCGGGCCGGCCACCGACGAGATCCCCCAGACACTCGCGAGGTAGCCCTGGACCTTGCCGCGTTCCCGCACCGCGTAAAGGTCGCCGATGACGGTCAGGCTCACCGGCTGGATCGCCCCTGCGCCGACGCCCTGGATGAGGCGGAACAGGATCAGCGAGGGCATCGACCACGCGAGCCCGCACAGGAGGGAGCCCGCCAGGAACACCGCGATGCCGAACAGCAGGACTGGCCGGCGTCCGTAGAGGTCCGAGAGCTTGCCGAACACCACCGTGGTGGCCGTCTGCGTCAGCAGGAAGGACGCGAACACCCAGGCGTAGAGGTGAAGGTCGCCGAGATGACCGGCGATCTGCGGCATCGCCGTCGAGACGATCGTCGCCTCGATGGCGATCATGAACATCGACGCCATCACCGCGGCGAGGACCAGCGGGCGGCGCGTCTCGAGGGACTTGGGCATCGGGCCGATCTAGGCCCACCGCGCCTGCACACCTAGCGTTGGCTCGGGCAACCGGCCTTTCCGCGGCGAGATCCGTGCGCGGGCGCACATCCGCTCGGCGTCGGCCCCGCGATGGGCGCATGGACGACGCGCCCCGATGCAGCGCGTGCATACATAATGCGGAACGCCCCGGCGCGACCGACTCAGGCCTCCGCGTCGGCGTCGAGGTCCCTTCCGCGGGTCTCGGGCAGCAGGAACGCGGCGATCGTCCCGACGAGGCTGAATGCGGCGAGGTAGTAGGCCGGCGCGAGCCGGTCGCCGGTCGCGGCGATCAGCCAGTTCACCACGTAGTTCGTGCTGCCGCCGAACACCGAGACGGAGACCGCGTAGACGATGGACAACCCGGCGCTGCGCACCGCCCGCGGCAGGGCCTCGGGAATGCCGACGATCACGGCCGCCGCGTTGATGGACGACAGCGCCGAGAGCAGGAAGGTGACCGCGTAGACGCTGGCAGCGCTCGGCGCCCGCACCACCCAGGCGAAGGCCGGGACCGCCAGGATCAGGATCAGCGCCCGCGGCCAGATCATCACCGGTCGCCGCCCGTACCGGTCGGCCAGCCAGCCGCCGAGCAGCGGGAAGATCACCGAGGCGAGCCCGAGGGCGATCGGCACCGCCGTCGCGGCGGTCTCGCTCAGGCCGAGGGTCGCGCCCGCGAAGACCGGCATGTTGGTGCCGACCGCGTTCGACACGGTCGAGGCCGCGATGACCAGGAAGGTCAGGCCCAGCAGGCGGCCGTGCTCGCGCAGGAGCCGGCCGACCACCGCCATCGTCGAGGCCGCCGCGTGCGGATCCTCCTCGGCGCCGGCGGTCTCGGGCAGGTGGCTGCGGATGATGAGGCCGACCGGTACGACGCACAGGCCGAGGGCGAACATCAGCCGCCAGCCCCACTGCGCCATCGCTTGGTCGCCGACCGCGAGCGCCAGGGCGGTCGCGATGATCCCGGCGAACAGGGCGGCGCAGCCCTGGCTGGCGATCTGCCAGCTCGTCACGAAGCCGCGCCGGTTCGGGGGCGCGGCCTCCAGCAGGAAGGCGGTCGAGGGACCGACCTCGCCGCCGAGGGCGAGGCCCTGCACGAGGCGTCCGGCGATGACGATGACCTGCGCCCAGCCGCCGATCGTCGCGTAGGAGGGGCAGGCGGCCAGCATGAGCATGCCGACGGCCATCAGCGCGATGGTGATCAGCATCGCGGGCTTGCGGCCGGCCCGGTCCGCGAAGGCGCCGATCAGCACACCGCCGATGGGCCGCATGACGTAGCCGATGCCGAACAGGGCGAGCGATGCCAGCAGGCTGTGGGTCGGGTCGTTCGCCGGGAAGAAGGCCTCGCCGATCGGCTTGGCGAAGAAGGCGTAGACGGTGAAGTCGTAGAATTCGAGGGCGTTGCCCAGGACGACGGCCCCGACCGACTTGCGGTCGAGAGTCGAATGATGCGCGCCGGGATGCGGTGCGGTCCGGGCGTCCATCAGCGGGCCGACCCGCCGACCGGGTGCTTGGCGAGACCGCCGGTCACGGGCGTCTCGCCCTCCGCCAGGGCCGCGTCGTAACCGGCCAGCCAGAGCGCGCGCGCCTCCGTCCCCTCCGCGTAGGGGCAGGCTTCCCGGGCGAGCCCTTTGGCGGGCGCGGCCCGGCCGAGGGCGCGGGCATCGAGGTCGTTCGGTGGCGTATCCATACGGGCGCAGCTCCGTTCCGGTGGGCTGCGGCGCGATGTAGGGCGCGGAGCGCGCGCGTCGCCGATCTCAGTGACGCGTCGGGTCCGCGTCGGCGGGCAGCGCCACGGCCTCGCTGAACGGGAATTCCAGCACGACCTCGCCGTCGTCGTCCGTGACCACGAGGCACGCCGTCATCAGCCGGGCCTGATCCTGCGGCTGGCGCAGGGCGGCGCGGATCGTCTCCCGCGCCGCCTCCCAGGCAGCGTCCGGATCCCGAAGCTCGATCCCGGTCGGGTCGGAGATGACGTCCTCGCCGATCTGCGTGTGGAAGAAGTAGCGCGGCATGGTCTTCACCGATTGCAGGGGTGCCGCCCCGGGCGGAGCGACCCACGACAGGTGGTGATGGCCGCGCGTCGGACCAGATGCGGCGCGCCCCCCTGTCTCGGCCCTCAGCCGTGCGCGGCGCGCGCGGCCGGCGCGGACGGGACCGGGCGCAGCGCCCGCACCTGGCCGCTGGAACCGCCCGCGCGGTGCTGCTTCTCCATCGCCACGAGCGGCCGCAGCTCGGGCTCGGCGAAATCGAGGAGCTTGGCGTTGCGCCAGCGCGGCTTGCCGGAGCCGCGGCCGAACCAGCGGGGGCGCTCCTCCTCGACCAGGAGCACCAGCCGCCCTGTCCAGGTCTTCCGGAACCAGAAACGCCCTGTCAGAGACATCGTCCCATCCTCGCCGTCGAGCCGCCCCCGGTCTGGCCGCCTCAATAGCGAACTTGGCTGTTCGCGTACTGATTGAGGACGCGGGCGAACAGGCGCACCACCGATATCCACAGCGTCACGCCGGGACTGCGGGGGACTCGGGGCACGATCAGTGCGCGATATGCCGGACCGACAGCGCCAGCACGACGAGCCAGACGAGCCCCGAGAGACCGAACACGAAGCCGCGGAGGATCGCCGCTTCCAGCGCCGCGTGTGCGGAGCGCGGCTCCGAAGCCCGCTCCCTCCGCGAAGACTCGGGACGCGCCCGGACCGGGCGCTGCTCCGGCACGGTGAGCAGGCGGGTCAGGCTGTCGGGGAGCGGTCTCGGATCGGGCTGCACGGCAGCCACGAGCCTAGCGCGTCACGCGCCCGCGCGACAGGCCGCTCGGAGCGTCGGCAGGCTCATGTCGGCAGGCTCGTGTCGGCAGGCTCATGTCGGGCACCGATTTGTCGCGCCCATACCCCATGCTACAGCTCGAGCCCCGGGCGGCCAGTCAGCCCGTCGGTCCGCGCGCATGTCCCTGCCACCTGTTCTGATCACCGGCGTGGCCGGCTTCATCGGGAACCAGCTCGCCCTGCGCCTCCTCGAGGACGGCCGGCAGGTCGTCGGCCTGGACAGCGTCAACGCCTATTACGACGTGCGCCTCAAGGAAGCCCGGCTGCAACGCCTCGCGGATTTCCCGGGCTACAGCTTCGCGCGCCTCGACCTCGCCGACCGCGGCGGCCTCGACGCGCTGTTCCACCGCCACGCGTTCCGCACGGTGATCCACCTCGCGGCCCAGGCCGGCGTGCGCTACTCGCTCACCGATCCGCACGCCTACGCGGCGAGCAACCTCGTCGGCTTCCTGAACATCCTCGAGGCCTGCCGCCACGGCGGCGTGGGACACCTCCTCTACGCGTCCTCCAGCTCCGTCTACGGCGGCGTCACCGCGATGCCGTTCTCGGTGCACCAGAACGTCGACCATCCGCTCAGCCTCTACGCCGCGACCAAGAAGGCGAACGAGCTGATGGCGCACAGCTACAGCCATCTCTACGGCCTGCCGACGACGGGCCTGCGCTTCTTCACCGTCTACGGCCCCTGGGGCCGGCCCGACATGGCGCTGTACCTGTTCACCCGCGCGATCCTGGCGGGCGAACCGATCCGCGTGTTCAACGAAGGGCGGATGCTCCGGGACTTCACCTACATCGACGACATCGTCGCGGGGATCCGGGCCCTGGCCGACCGGCCGGCCGCGCCCGACCCCGAGTGGAGCGGCGCGGCGCCGGATCCCGGGACCAGCTCCGCCCCCTACAGGATCTACAACATCGGCAATAACGAGCCGGTGGCGCTCCTGGAGATGATCGCGCTCCTCGAGGACGCCCTGGGCCGCAAGGCGGAGAAGATCCTCCTGCCGATGCAGCCCGGCGACGTCCCGGCGACCTACGCCGACATCGACGACCTCGTGCGGCACGCCGGCTTCCGGCCCGCCACGCCGCTGAAGACCGGGATCGGGCGCTTCGTCGACTGGTATCGGACCTATCACGGGATCTGAGGGAACGGCGCCGCGCGCCGTCGCACGGAGCCAATCCGTTCACGCGGTGTTGAGTGGGGCGGCGGCCCGCAGCAGCCGCCAACCGGCCCCGGATGACGGCTATCCCAGACTGGGCCGTTGCGCGCGCCGGGCACATTCATTTAGAGCTGTTCCAGGCAGGCAAGCTCTGCCCGCATCGCTGCCCAAGCGGCGGCCAACAGGAGGAAATCCATGCGTTCACTCGTTTTCGGCGCCGTCCTTGCCGTCGTGATGCCGTTCGCCGCGCAGGCCCAGGACGCCGGCGACGCCGCGGCCGGCGAGAAGGCGTTCGCCCCCTGCAAGGCGTGCCACAATTTCCAGAAGAACGGCGTGGGTCCCGACCTGAAGGGCGTCGTCGGCCGCAAGGCGGGCACCTACGAGGGCTACAACTACTCCGCCGCCCTGAAGAACTCCGGCATCACCTGGGACGAGGCCAACCTGCACGAGTGGCTGAAGAACCCGAAGGCGAAGGTGCCCGGCACCAAGATGATCTTCCAGGGCTACCCCGACGACAAGAAGATCAACGACGTCATCGCCTACCTCAAGACGCAGTCCTGAGACGCGAAGATCGGCACGAACCGGGAGCGGCCGCCCGGCCGCTCCCGGCGCTCCGGCCGCGCCCTAGTCGGTCGTGAGGCCGGCCTGCAGGCTCAGCCTGAGCGTGACGAGATCGTGAAGCAGGTCCTTGCGGCCCTGGATATCGAGACCGGTCATGCCCCCCGCCTCGTCGGGCAGGCAGGCGAGTTCCTCGCGCAGGGCCTCGCCGGCGGCGGTGAGGAAGATGCTGACCTGACGCTCGTCGACCCGGTCGCGGGCGCGGCGCACCCGCCCGGACGCTTCCAGGCGCTTCAGGAGCGGCGTCAGCGTCCCCGAGTCTAGGAACAGGCGGTTCCCGATCTCCTTGACCGACAATCCGTCCTGCTCCCACAAGACCAGCAGGACGAGGTATTGCGGATAGGTGAGTTCGTGGCGCCCCAGGAGGTTGCGGTAGGCGCGGCCGAATGCGTGCGCGGCGGCGTAGACCGCGAAGCACAGCTGATTGTCGAGGCGCTGCCGCTCCCGCTGCGAAAGCTGGTCGGCACGCGTGTGCCCCGCTCGATCCGGCTCGATGCCGATCTGCGAGGCCGTGGGGCCTGACATAGGAAAACTCTCTCTGGTAAAGGCTGGCTCGCGTACCGGTATGGCGAGGGGCTACTTCTAGGCAGTTCGCTAAACGTATACAATTGGGGCGACCGACCGAGAGTTGCCACACCATCCGCCCGGCAGCGCTCAGCCATCCATCAACGGATGCAGATCGCGGACCATCGCCTTCAGGCGCTCGTCGAGGACGTGCGTGTAGATCTGCGTCGTCGAGATGTCGGCGTGGCCGAGCAGCTCCTGGACGATGCGCAGGTCGGCGCCGTTCTGCAGGAGGTGACTCGCGAAGGCGTGGCGGAGCACGTGCGGGCTCACCCGATCCGGGTGGAGCCCCGCCGCCGAGGCCAGCACCTTGAGATCGCGGGCGAAGGCCTGCCGGGTGAGATAGCCGCTGTCGCTGTCGGCGGGAAACAGCCACGGGTTGTCCTCCGGCACGGCCGGAAGATGCACCGCCATCGCGGTGCGGGCCGCATCGGTCAGGGGCACGAGGCGCTCGCGGCCGCCCTTGCCCTTGACGATGAGGTAGCGCTCGCGCGTCGCGCCCGCCGCGCGGGGCAGGGCGACCAGTTCCGAGACGCGCAGGCCCGTGGCGTAGAGCAGCTCGAGCAGGCACGCCATCCGGCGTGCCCGCCGGGCCGGGCCGGGGGCCTGATCGGCGGCGGCGGCCGCCTGCGCCGTGGCGAGCAGCCGGTCGACCTCCGCGATGGATAGCACCTTGGGGAGCGCGCGCCCGCGGCGCGGACCGGACACCGCGACGCTCGGATCGCTCTCGGCGCCGCCCTCGGCATAGAGGAACTTGTGGAAACCGCGCACGCAGGACAGGCGCCGCGCCGCCGAGGACGCCTTCAGGCCCCGGGTCTCGAGGTCGATCAGGAAGGCCCGCAGCGTGCCGGCCTCCACGTCGCCGAGCGCCGTGCCCGAGCGCGCGAGATAGTCGAGGTAATCGTCCAGGTCCCGGCGGTAGGCGCTCAGGGTGTTCAGTCCGGCACCGCGCTCGGCGGCCAGCATGTCGAGGTACTCGGCGACCTCGGGGTGCGGCGCCCGGGCGGCGTCGCCGCTGCCCTCCGGCCCGCTCAACGGTTGCCCGGCTGCAGCTTCGAGGCGGGGATGGTCACGCTCATCTCCCGCGGCGTCGGCTGGACGAAATGCGCGAGCGCGAACATGGCCGCGTAGACCAGACCCGCCAGGATCGCGAGGGTGGCAAAGAAACGGAACAGGGTCGGCACGTCGGTCGAACCTCGGGCAGACGGGCGCTGGCGGCGGGGAGGGGGCGGGCGAAGGCCTTCTCCGAGCCGCCGCCGATGCCCGGGTTCGACCACGTGAACGAGGCGCTGACAAGGCCCACGACGACACAGGGATGCGTTTCGCAGGCCGCTTGAATCGCGCTAAGAGCCTGCCGCAGGATGTGAGGCTGCCCGGGCGACAGGCGCGCGGGGGCCGGTGGAGAGGCGGGGACGCCGCACGGATGCGATGCAGGAGTCGATGCAGGAGGCCATGAGCGGGGAGGAGGCGGGGGAACCGATCGAGGCGCGTCTGCGCCGCGCGCTCGGCCTGCGCTCGATCGTGCTCGTGGGCCTCATGGGAGCGGGCAAGAGCACCGTCGGCCGCCGTCTGGCGAGCCGCCTCGGCCTGATCTTCAAGGATGCCGACATCGAGATCGAGGCCGCGGCCGGCCTGACGATCCCCGACATCTTCGCGATCTACGGCGAGCCGAGCTTCCGCGACGGCGAGGAGCGGGTGATCTCGCGCCTGCTGCGGGCCGGTCCGCTGGTCCTGGCGACGGGCGGCGGCGCCTACCTGCGCGAGGCGACCCGCGCGCGCATCGCGGAATCGGCGGTCTCCGTCTGGCTGAAGGCCGATCTGGACGTGCTGATGCGGCGCGTGCGCAAGCGCGGCAACCGCCCGCTGCTGCAGACCGAGGATCCCGAGGCGACGATGCGAGACCTGATGGCCGTGCGCCACCCGGTCTACGCCGCAGCCGACGTGATGGTCATCTCGCGGGAGGTCTCGCACGACCGGGTCGTCCAGGACGTGCTGGAGGCGCTGGATGCCCATCTCAGCGGCGAAGGATCCATCCCCGTGGCCGCCCAGTGAGACCCGAGCGAACCGATCCATGACCGAGCCCCGTCCGGACCTCCTGACCGTCCACGTGCCCCTCGACGCCGGCCGCGCCTACGACATCCAGATCGGGCGCGGGCTGATCGACACCGCCGGCACCGCGGTCGCCGCGCTCGGGGCCCGCCGGGCGGCGATCGTGACGGACGCGACGGTCGGCGCGCTCTACGCCGCGCGGCTGCGGACCAGCCTGGAGCGCGCCGGCCTCCAGGCGGGCGTGGTGACGGTGGCGCCGGGCGAGGCCTCCAAATCCTACGCAGGCTACGCGGAGGTCTGCGACGGTCTGCTCGCCCTCAAGGTCGAGCGCGGCGACCTCGTCGTGGCGCTGGGCGGCGGCGTGGTCGGCGACCTCGCGGGCTTCGCGGCCGCCACCCTGCGGCGCGGCGTGCGCTTCGTGCAGGTGCCGACGAGTCTGCTCGCGCAGGTCGATTCCTCGGTCGGCGGCAAGACCGGCATCAACGCGCCGCTGGGCAAGAACCTGATCGGCGCCTTCCACCAGCCGCGCCTCGTCCTGGCCGACACGGCCGCCCTCGACACCCTGTCCGAGCGCGAGATGCGCGCCGGCTACGCCGAGGTCGCCAAGTACGGGCTGATCGCCGATCCGGGCTTCTTCGACTGGTGCGAGGCGAACTGGCGCGGGATCTTCGCCGGCGGCCCGGAGCGCGAGCAGGCGGTCGCCGCCTGCTGCCGGGCCAAGGCCGCGGTGGTCACCCGCGATGAGCGGGAGGACGGCGAGCGGGCGCTGCTCAATCTCGGCCACACCTTCGGCCACGCCCTGGAGCGCCTGACCGGCTACGATTCCGCCCGCCTGGTCCACGGCGAGGGCGTCGCGATCGGGATGGCGCTCGCCTTCCGCTTCTCGGCACGCCTCGGGCTCTGCGCCGGCCAGGATGCGGGCCGGGTCGCCAACCATCTCGCGCTCGCCGGCCTGCCGACCCGTCTGCAGGCCGTTCCAGGCGGGTGCGGCGACGCCGAGGCGCTCCTCGACGCGATGGCCCAGGACAAGAAGGTCCGCGACGGCGCGCTGACCTTCATCCTCGCGCGGGGGATCGGCCAGAGCTTCATCGCCCCCGGCGTGGACCGGGCGGAGGTGGCGGCGTTCCTGCAGGATGAATTGGCGTCGGACCAAGCCGCCTGACGCCCGCGAGCGCCGGCTGTGGCCTTGCCTAACGCAGGCCGGGCCGCTATGAGCCTGCCACGTCCGGCGCCGGTCACCGCGCGCCGCTGACGGTCCCGTCGGGGCCAGGGCCGCAATAGCTCAGCTGGTAGAGCACCTCATTCGTAATGAGGGGGTCGGGGGTTCGAATCCCTCTTGCGGCACCATTTCCCCCAGGCGTTTCCCGAAAGCATACACGAGCGAGCCGCTGGCCGATGGCCTGTGCCGGCTCGAGCCCGCGTGAGTTCGTCGGCTGAGGCGCGCGGCGACGGGCGCGCTCAGGCTATGGCCAGCACGGCCGCGATCGCCGCCACGCCCACGGCGAGCCAGGCGGCGTAATCGCCGATCAAGCCGCTATGGAGCATTTCCAGCGCGCGGGTCGGCGCCGATTGCGTCGCGCTGACCGGTCGGACCACGAACACGGGCAGGTGTCTGCGGAACAGCCCGTATCCCGCGCCGGCCAGAGCGGCGGCGACCGAGGCCCAGGGGAGCCAGCCGGGCCCCTCCGCCAGCGCGTGCACGGTCGGCCGGTGCATGAAGGCCGACGCCGCCCGCGGGAGGGCGTGCTCGATGAGAGCCGCCGGCAGACCGATATCGAGCGCGAGGAGAAGGCAGCACGGCGCCAGCATCAGCCAGAGCGGCCGGTTGGCCTTCTCGCGCTCGTCCGCGCTCGGGGCGCCGGCTTCGTCGCCGGGATCGGGCCCGAGCCCGAGGAAGATCCGGCCCGCGGCCCGAAGCACCGCGGCCCCGGTCAGCGCCGCGCCGATGGCACCGGCCGCCAGCGCCACCCCGTGCCCCTGCTGCCAGAGCGCGCCCTGGACGAGGCGCGTGCCCTGGTCGAGCACACCGAGGGGCAGGCCGCAGAGCAGCAGCCCGGCCAGAGCCATGGCGACGCCGGCGGGCCAGATCCCCCGCCCGAGGCCGCGCAGGGCGATCTCGTCGATGCTGGCCTGGGTGGCGAGCAGGATGCCGGCGATCATGAACAGGGCGCCCTTCACCAGCCCGTGCCCGACCACGTAGACGAGCATCCCGCCGGTCC
The DNA here is from genome assembly GCF_900107945.1 of Methylobacterium sp. 190mf. Taxonomy (NCBI): domain Bacteria; kingdom Pseudomonadati; phylum Pseudomonadota; class Alphaproteobacteria; order Hyphomicrobiales; family Methylobacteriaceae; genus Methylobacterium; species Methylobacterium sp. 190mf. The sequence continues at coordinate 153,376 of NZ_FNVI01000011.1, forward strand.
CGTCAACCGAGAGGGCGCCGAGGCCGGTGAGCATGATGCCGGCGTGCGAGATGGTCGAGAAGGCGAGCAGCCGCTTGAGGTGCCGCTGCAGCAGCGCCATCCAGCCGCCCAGGAGGGCGGTGAAGCTGCCCAGGCCGATGAGCAGCCCCGGCAGGGCGTGCTGGACCTGATCGGAGCCGCCGAACACGACGGCGCTCACCTTCGCGAGGCCGAACAGGCCGAGCGAGACCATCGATCCGGAGAAGATCACTGAGACCGGGCTCGGCGCGACCGCGTGCGCGTCCGCGAGCCAGAACTGGAACGGCACGATCGCGCCCTTGATCATCAGGGCGGCGGCCACGAGGCAGAACGCCCCGGCCACCACCGGATCCCGGCCGCCCCGCGCCACCGCGGCCGCGATGCCCTCGAAGTCGAGCGTGCCGGTCTGGGCGTAGATCAGGCCGATGCCGCCGAGCATCAGGAAGCCCGCGAGGCTGTTCACCACCGTGAAGTTGATGGCGCCGGCCAGCGACGATTCCGCCAGATGGTAGGCCGTGAGCGCGAAGGCCGCGACGCTCATCACCTCGAACCACACGAACAGGTTGAACATGTCGCGGGTGAAGCAGAACCCGACCATGGCGGCCAGGAACAGCAGCATCAGGATGTGGAAGTGGCCGTGGGTGCGGTCGAAGAAGCCCCAGGCGAACACGAAGGTCAGGGCGTAGAGCAGCCCGATGAAGGCCGCGACCCAGCCGCTGGCCTCGTCCACCGAGAAACCGATACCGAGATGGACGCCGTCGCGCGGCTCCCAGCCGCCGAACCAGTAGACCAGCGGCCCGTCGGCGGCGCGGGTGGCGATGACGCCGCAGAGCACCGCGACGGTGAGCGCCGCCAGCGTCGCCAGGATGTCGGGCAGGCGGCCGGGCAGGACGTGCGCGGTCGCCAGCATCGCGGCGCAGACCACGAGCGGGATCGCGACGGGCAGGGGCAGGAGGGCGGCCGGGAAGGCGGTCACGGGGCGTCCCGCTCCGCGTCGCGCACGCGGCTGGAACCAGCATCGCGCCCGGACTTGCCGCCCGCGCGCATCGGTCGGAGTTTCTCCGGGTCCAGGCTGCCGCCGCGCTTGTAGGCCTGGATGGTCAGGACGAGGAGGAGGGCGGTGAGCGTCGCGCCGACCACGATGTCGGTGAGCACCAGCGCCTGCATCACCGGGTCCACGGCGGGCGTCCCCGGCGGGTGGTCGTAGAAGATCGGCGCGATGCTGCCCCAGCGATAGCCGAGGCCGAGCAGGAGCACGTAGGTCGCCGATTGGCACACGCCGAGGCAGCCCACGAGATGGATGAAGTTGCGGCTCGTGGCGATGCCGTAGAGGCCGATTCCGAACAGCCACGCGGCGACCGCGTAGGGCAGGACACTGGTGACCGCACTCACGCGGATTCCTCCCCCGGCTCCTCGGGCGCGTCGGCCTCGCGGGTCTCCTCCATGAACTCCAGGAAGAGCTGTGTGAAACCGCCCGTCACCGCGAGGGCGACGCCGAGATTCTCGACCAGCATCAGGCCGCCCGAGAACAGGTCGCGGAAGGTGCCGAGCGGCAGGATGTTCTGCATGAAGGCGGCGCCGGTGAGCATCGGCACCAGCCCGCACAGCGCGAAGAGCAGCGCGCCGCCCCCCTCCAGCGCGTCGAGCCAGTGGCTGCGGATGGCGTCGCGCCAGCCGGCATAGCCCTCGCCGAGGTAGATCAGCAGGGTTCCGGAGGCGAGGATGACGCCGCCCTGGAAGCCGCCGCCGGGCGTGACGGTCGCGTGCAGCACGACGTAGAGGCCGAACAGCGCGGTGAGCGGGCCGGCGACGCGGCAGGCCAGCACCACCGCCTCGGAGCGCGGGATCACGGCCCGGCCGGGCCGGCGCATGGCGCGCTCGGAGTTGCCCTCGCCGCGCCGCCCGCGCAGCAGCACCACCGTCCCGGTGATGGCGGCGAGCAGCATGAATTCCTCGCCGAGGGTGTCGAGGCCGCGCAGGTCGAAGTTGATGGCACTCACCATGTTGGCGACGTGCCGGGCCTCCGGGACAATCGCGTTGATGCGCGCGCCGTACTGGGCGATCGTCGATCCGAAGGGCGGCAAGCCGGCGATCACCGCGGCCGCGCCCAGGAGGAGGACGAGGCCCGCGACGGCCAGGAGCGCGACGCGGGCGCGCGGGCTCACGATTCCTCCTCGGGCGGCTGCGTCCGCACGGCCATCAGGGCCACGAGGAAGAGGAGCGGCACCGCCGCCGAACCGACCGCCAGCTCCGAGAGCGCGACGTCGGGGGCCTGGAGGGCGTCGAACAGGATCGCCAGGACGAGCCCGTTGACCGCGATGGCGAAGACCTGCCGCGCGGGGTCGCGCACGAGGACCACGGCGGTGCCGGAGACCGCGGTGAGCAGGAAGAGCAGCGGCAGGATGACCGTCATGCCGAGCGGCCCTCGCGCATCAGCACGGCCCGGCCGGAGACGTGCGACAGCACCGCCGCCCAGGCGAGGAACACCACCATCATCACCAGGATCTTGAGCGAGCGCCCGGAGACGCCGTCCGCGAGGAAGGCCGCCACCGTCACGAGGATCGCGGCTGCCACGTTCAGGAACGCGACGGCGTGCATCCGGTCGAGCGCCCGGGGCAGGCGCCAGAGGGCGAGCGCCGCGAGCCACGCGGACGCCACGGCGAGAGCCAGGACCGAGCCGATCGCGACGCTCATATCCAGCGCTCCAGGAAGACCGCGAGCAGCATCGTGCCGGGCAGGTTGAGCAGGACCAGGGTGAGGGCGAGATCGGTGATCGACGCCTGATCGGTGGCGAAGGCCATCAGCGTCAGGATCAGGACCGTGACGCTGCCGGCGAGTTGGTAGGCGGCGAAACGCTGACCGGGTCTGCCCCGCCACGCGAGCACCGCGGCCACCGCGAGCGGCGGCAGCAGCGCCAGGATGGCGACCGTCCAGACGCTCATCGCGCCTCCTCCAGGCCGTGCGTCACCACGGTTCCGTGCGCGCGGTCGAGGGTGAGCACGTAGCTGTCGGGGGCGAGCGACGCGGCCAGAAGCCCGACCGCCCGAGCGGCCGGCGCCGCCTCGCCCTCCGGCGTGGCCCAGGCGATCTCGGCGGCGCTCCGCTCCCGGGTCGCGCCGCCGGCGCGACCGAGGACCGCGCGCAGGAGGCGCAGCCCGACGCGGGCGCTCTGGCGCGGCATGTCGCGGATGGCGGGGCCGAGCGGGCGGAGCGCCTCACGGTCGAAGCGGAAGCGCAGCCCGCCGCGCCGTCCGACGCCCCACCACCAGAGCGTGCCGAGACTGGCGCAGCCGGCGGCAGCCATCCCCTCGTTCAGGCTCACCGAGCCGGCGAAGACCATGTAGGTGAGGGCGAGGACGACCCAGATCGCTGCGCCGTCGCGCCGCGAACGCTTCCCGAGCCCGCCGATCGGTCCTGCCTGCATCGATCCTGCCCGCATCGATCCTGACCGGCGCGCCCCGCGGAAGCGTGACCATGCGCGTGTCCGACCAAACGTGGCCGCGGTCGTCGGCGTTCCCGGAACCCGGGGACACGGTTCCGTGTAGGGCGATGAGGAGTGGGAGTGCCCATGAAAGCCGAGATCCTCACTATCCGTTTCGTCCACGAGGGCTGGAGCCGCTTCGGGATTGCGCGGGTGCGCCTCGCCGACGGGGCCGTCGTCGAGCGCGAGATCGAGGACCACGGCGACTCGGTCGGGATCCTGCCCTACGACCCGGAGCGGAAGGTCGCGACGCTCGTGCGCGAGCTGCGGGTTCCGCCGCTGTTCGCGGCCGGCGAGCAGGTCCAGATGGAGGCCCCGGCGGGGCTGATCGACGCCGGCAGCCCGGAGGAGAATGCCCGCCGCGAGGCGCTGGAGGAGGTGGGCCTGCGCCTGCGGGCGCTCGAGTTCGTCGGCGCCACCTATTCCTGCGCCAGCCTGACCACCGAGAAGATCCACCTCTACCTCGCGCCCTACGGCCGGGCGGACCGCGCCGAGGCCGGCGGCGGGGCCGAGGGCGAGCACGAGAACATCCGGGTGGTTGAGATGCCGCTGTCCGAGCTCGCCGCACGCGCCGACCGCGCCGAGATCACTGACCTCAAGACACTGGCCTTGATCCTGGCACTCCGTGCACGCCATCCGGAGCTGTTCGCCCCGTGAGAGGCCGCCGCGCGCTCGGCCGCGCGCTGCTGACCGCGCTGGTGCTGGTCGGCGTCGCGTGGGTCGCCTTCCACCTGCGCTGAGCGGGCCCGAGCGGCCCTCCTCCGGACGCGTCCGGCGCGTCGAAGAACTCGCGCCCTGTCTTGATCGCCGGCCGTGGCGGGCCCATCGTCCTGTCCACACACGGGAGGTCACCGGATGACGCGCGCCTGCATCGTGGGCTGGGCCCACACCCCCTTCGGCAAGCTTGAGGAGCCCGATGTCGAGGGGCTGATCGCCCGGGTCTCGGGGGAGGCGCTAGCCCATGCCGGCGTCGAGGAGTCGCAGGTCGACGGCATCTACGTGGGCTCGATGAACACCGGCTTCTCGAAGCAGGGCTTCGAGGGCTCGCTGGTGGCGGTGAACCGGCCGGGCCTCGCCCACGCGCCGGCGACCCACCTGGAGAACGCCTGCGCCACCGGGTCGGCGGCGCTCTACGCGGCCCTCGACTTCGTCGACAGCGGCCGCGGCCGCGTGGCCCTGGTGATCGGCGCCGAGAAGATGACCGCCAAGACCGTCGCTGAGACCGGCGACATCCTGCTGGGCGCCTCCTACCGGAAGGAGGAGGCCGACATCGAGGGCGGCTTCGCGGGCGTGTTCGGGCGGATCGCGGCGGGCTACTTCCAGCGCTACGGCGACCGCAGCGAGGAGCTGGCCCGGATCGCCGCCAAGAACCACCGCAACGGCGTCGGCAATCCCTACGCGCAGCTGCGCAAGGATCTCGGCTTCGACTTCTGCAACCGGGTCTCGGAGAAGAACCCCTACGTGGCCGCCCCCCTGCGGCGCACGGACTGCTCGCTGATCTCGGACGGGGCGGCGGCGCTTGTGGTGGCCGATGCCGAGACCGCCGAGGGCCTGGAGCGGGCGATCGGCTTCCGCGCCCGGGCGCACGTCAATGACATCCTGCCCCTGTCCCGCCGCGACCCGGTGGAGTTCAAGGGCGCGCGGATGGCCTGGGAGAGGGCGCGGGCCCAGGCCGGGATCGCCAACGAGGACCTCTCCTTCGTGGAGACCCACGACTGCTTCACCATCGCCGAGCTGATCGAGTACGAGGCGATGGGTCTCGCCGCCCCGGGCGAGGGTTTTCGCGTGGTGCGCGAGGGACTCGCCGAGAAGGGCGGCCGGCTGCCGATCAACCCGTCCGGCGGGTTGAAGGCCAAGGGTCATCCTGTGGGGGCGACCGGCGTGTCGATGCACGTCATGGCCTGCCTCCAGCTCATGGGCGAGGCCGGTGAGATGCAGGTGCCCGGGGCGGAGCTCGCCGGGATCTTCAACATGGGCGGCGCGGCGGTCGCCAACTACGTGTCGATCTTGGAGCGGCGGCGCTGAGGCCGTCCCGGTTGCGGCCAATCCCTGCCCGCCGTGGCCGTCCTCGCGGGCAGCGCGAAGCAATCCAGCGGCCTCACGATCGTCGAGATCGCGCGGCTCTGGGTCGCTTCGCCGCGCTCGCGATGACGGACTAGAGGAGGCGATCCAGCGCCTGCTGGAGATCGGCGATGAGGTCGGCCTCGTTCTCCAGCCCGATCGACAACCGCACGGTCTCGGGCCCGACCTGCGCGGCGGCCTTCTCGTGCTCCGGCAGCTGCCGGTGCGTGGTCGAGGACGGGTGGATCGCCAGCGACTTGATCTCGCCGATGTTCACCAAGTGAGAGATCAGCTCCAGGCCGGCGATGAACCGCAGCGCCGCCGGCTCGCCGCCCTTCAGCGCGAAGGTGAAGATCGAGCCCGGCCCGTCCGGGGTGTAGCGGCGGGCGAGGTCCTCGCCGATCTGGCCCGGCAACATCGGGTAGCTCACCCAGGCCACGGCCGGGTGATCCTTCAGGAAGGCCGCCACCGCCCGGGCGTTGGCGCAGTGCCGCTCCATGCGCAGCGGCAGGGTCTCGATCCCCATGAGCGTCAGGAACGCGTTCATCGGCGACAGGCCGGGCCCGAGGTCCCGCAGGCCGAAGAACCGGCACGCCGCCGCGAAGGGGGTCGCCGGGAAGGCCTCGGTGAGCACCAGCCCGTCGTAGTCCGGCCAGGGCTCGGTGATCAGGTTGTAGCCACCGGCCTTCGCCCAGTCGAAGCGGCCGGCGTCGCAGATCACGCCGCCGATGGTCTGGCCGGAGCCGCTCAGGAACTTCGAAGTGGAGTGCCAGACGATGTCGGCGCCGTGCTCGATCGGCCGGATCAGGGCCGGCGAGGCGAGGGTGTTGTCGACGACGAGCGGCAGGTTGTGGCGGCGGGCCACCGCGGCGATGCCGTCGAGGTCCACCACCGACGCGCAGGGGTTCACGATTGATTCGCAGAAGATGGCCCGGCACTCCGGGGTGATCGCCGCCTCGAAATCCTCCGGGGCCATACCGCGCGCGAAGCGCGGCTTCAGGTCGTAGCGCCCGTCGAGCCGGCGCATCAGGCCGAGCGACCCGCCGAACAGGCGCGGCGACGCGACGTAGGCGTCGCCGCTCTTCAACAGCGTCATCAGAATGAGCTGCATGGCCGACTGTCCGGAGGACACCGCCACACCCGCCTTCGCGCCTTCCAGATCGGCGATCCGGCGCTCCAGCGCGGCGACCGTCGGGTTGGATCCGCGCGAGTAGGAGAAGCCGGTCCGGCGGCCCGCGAAGATGTCGGCGGCCTGCTCGGTCGAGTCGAAGACGAAGCCGTTGGTGAAGTAGATCGGCTGGACCCGGGCACCCGTAGCGGGATCGGGCGCCGCGCCGGCGTGTATGGCCCGGGTCGCGAAGCGGTGCGGTCGATTCTTGTCCGTCATGGCTCTCGGTCGGGTGTTCAGGGCCCGGACCGGGTGTCAGCCCGAGCGGATCCGTGCGTCAAGCCGCGCGGCGGATGAAGGCCTGCAGGGTCCGGACCAGGGTGGTCGGCTCGTAGGGCTTCGGGATGAACCGGGCGCCCTCCGGCATGTCGTTGGGACCGGGCGTGCCCATGCCCGACACCACCAGCACGGGAATCGACGGCCAGCGATGCGCGACGAGGCGCGCCAGGGCGAAGCCGTCCATCGACCCCTGCGGCATGTCGACGTCGGTCATCAGGACCCCGACGTCGTCGCGGTTCTCCAGAACCTTCAGCGCCTTGTCGGCATGCGTCGCCTCGACGACGGTGAAGCCCGCATCCGCGAGGGTGTCCGAGGCCTCCATCAGAAGGAGGCCGTCATCTTCCACGAGGAGAACGACGGGGTGGTCGGACGGGCTATCTGACATCAGACCTGCGAAGGTGCGTCTCAATTCCGAAACCCGCGCCCTATTCCTCCGGGGCTCCCCCCGTCAAGGCGCGGGGCCGGATCCGTCAGGCCGCCTCCTCGCGCTTGCCGAGGCGCTTGTCGAGGTAGGTGTCGACCGTCTGGGTCAGTTCCTCGACCTTGCCGTCGAAGAAATGGTTGGCGCCCTCGACCATCTGGTGCTCGATGATGACGCCCTTCTGGGTCTTCACCTTCTCGATCACCGGCATGACCTCGCGGGCGGGCGCGACCCGGTCCTCGGAGCCGTGCACGAACAGGCCGGAGGAGGGGCAGGGGGCCAGGAAGGTGAAGTCGTAGCGGTTCGCCATGGCGGCGATGGAGATGAATCCCTCGATCTCGGGGCGGCGCATCAGGAGCTGCATGCCGATCCACGAGCCGAAGGACACGCCCGCGATCCAGCAGGACTTCGCCTCCGGGTTGACCGACTGAACCCAGTCGAGGGCGGCCGCGGCGTCCGACAGCTCGCCCGAGCCGTGGTCGAACGACCCCTGGCTGCGTCCCACCCCGCGGAAATTGAAACGCAGGGCCGCGAATCCGCGATTGGCGAAGGTGTAGAAAAGGTTGTACACAATTTGATTGTTCATCGTACCCCCGAACTGGGGGTGCGGGTGCAGGATGATGGCGATCGGCGCGCCGCGCTTCTTGGGGGCTTGGTAACGGCCTTCCAGGCGGCCGGCCGGGCCGGTGAAGATCACTTCGGGCATCGCTCGTCTCTCGCTCCGGAGATCGCCCGCCGGGCGATCGGCGCGGCGGCGCAGCAGCCTTGACTCGTCGCGCGCGCACCATAAAAGCAGTCTTAGAACAGTTCTAGGCGATTAGAACTGTTCCAAACAACTCGTCCGAAGCACCGCGTTGGCTGCCACGCCGACCGTGCCGGGTCGGCGGGATCTCATTGTCTCGGCGCGCCTTAGCACGTCGAGCCGGCGCGCGGGCAAGGAATTGTGACGCGCCGCAGCAGAGGGCTTAACGGAACGCGGATGAGCCGGGCACGCGCCTATCTCGACTACAACGCCACCGCGCCGGTCCGCCCCGACGTCGCGGAGGCGGTCGCGCGCGCGCTCACGCTCCCCGGGAACCCGTCCTCGATCCACGCGGAGGGACGGGCGGCCCGGGCCGCCCTCGAAGCGGCCCGCACCCAGGTGGCGGCGCTCGTGAACGCCCGGCCCGAGCAGGTCGTCTTCACCAGCGGCGGGACCGAGGCGGCGAACGCGGTCCTGTCGGGCGCCCTCCGTCGCGGCGGCGCGGCGGCCCCGAGGCGGCTGCTCCACTCCGCCACGGAGCATCCCTGCGTCGCCGCCGGTCACCGGTTCCCGGACGCGGCCGTCGAGGAAGTCCCGGTCACCGCCGACGGCGTGGTCGATCTCGCCGCCCTGGAGGCGCGCCTGGGTGCTCTCGCCGACGAGACCCTGCTCCTCTCGGTCCATGCCGCCAACAACGAGACCGGCGCGGTGCAGCCGCTGGCCGAGATCGTCGGCCTGGCGCGGGCGCACGGCCGGACCCTGGTCCACAGCGACGCCGTGCAGGCCGTCGGCAAGATCCCACTCGACATGGCGGCGCTCGGCCTCGACGCGCTGACCCTCTCGGGCCACAAGTTCGCGGCGCCCAAGGGGGTCGGCGCGCTGGTCCTGGCCGAGGGCGTCAGCCTGGAGAGCGCCTTCCTGCGCGGGGGCGGCCAGGAGCGGCGGCTGCGCTGCGGCACCGAGTGCCTGCCGGCCATCGTCGGCATGGGCGAGGCTGCCCGGATCGCCCGCGCGGCGCTCGACGCGGAGGCCGCGCGCCTCTCCGCCCTTCGGGACCGGATCGAGGCTGGCGTGCGCACCATGGCGCCCGACGCGGTGGTGTTCGCCGCCGGAGCGCCGCGCCTGCCCAACACCCTGAGTTTCTCGGTCCCGGGGCTCGACGCGCCCTCGGCCCTGATCGCCCTCGACCTCGCCGGCGTGGCGGTGTCGTCGGGCTCGGCCTGCTCGTCGGGCAAGGTCGCCCGCTCGGCGACGCTCGCCGCGATGGGCGTCGGTTCCGACCTCGCCGGGGGGGCGCTGCGCGTCAGCCTCGGCTGGAACACGGTGGACGAGGAGGTGGCATGCTTCCTCGACGCCTTCGAACGGGTCGTGGAGACCCTATATAGACGGCGAGGCCAGGCGGCCTGAGCGCCGCCCCCCCGCTTTCCGACAGACGCTTCCCGGTCCTTGACGCCGGAGATGCCTAGGAGACGCTGATGCCTGCTGTGCAGGAAACCATTGATCGGGTCCGCTCGATCGACCTCGACCAGTACAAGTACGGGTTCGAGACCACGATCGAGATGGAGAAGTCCGAGAAGGGCATCTCCGAGGACGTCGTCCGCTTCATCTCGGCCAAGAAGAACGAGCCCGCGTGGCTGCTGGAGTGGCGCCTCGACGCCTACCGGCGCTGGCTGACCATGAAGGAGCCGGAGTGGGCCCGCGTCTCCTACGACAAGGTCGACTACAACGACATCTACTACTACGCGGCGCCCAAGCGCCCGGCGGCGCTGTCGCTCGATGAGATCGATCCCGAGATCCTGAAGACCTACGAGAAGCTCGGCATCCCGCTGCGCGAGGTCGAGGTGCTGGAGGGCATCGCGCCGGAGCGCCGGGTCGCGGTCGACGCCGTGTTCGATTCGGTCTCGGTGGCCACCACCTTCAAGAAGGAGCTGTCGAAGGCCGGCGTGATCTTCATGCCGATCTCCGAGGCCGTGCAGGAATATCCCGAGCTGGTGCAGAAGTACCTGGGTTCGGTGGTGCCGGCGACCGACAACTTCTTCGCGACGCTGAACTCGGCCGTCTTCTCCGACGGGTCGTTCGTCTACATCCCGCCGGGCGTGCGCTGCCCGATGGAGCTGTCGACCTACTTCCGCATCAACGAGCGCGACACCGGCCAGTTCGAGCGCACGCTGATCATCGCCGACAAGGGCTCCTACGTCTCGTATCTCGAGGGCTGCACCGCCCCGAAGCGCGACGACAACCAGCTCCACGCCGCCGTGGTCGAGCTCGTCGCCCTGGACGATGCCGAGATCAAGTACTCGACGGTCCAGAACTGGTACCCGGGCGACAACGAGGGCAAGGGCGGTATCTACAACTTCGTGACGAAGCGCGGCGATTGCCGCGGCGCCCGCTCGAAGATCTCGTGGACCCAGGTCGAGACCGGCTCGGCGATCACCTGGAAGTACCCGTCCTGCATCCTGCGCGGCGACGATTCCCGCGGCGAGTTCTACTCGATCGCGGTGTCGAACGGCATGCAACAGGTCGATTCCGGCACCAAGATGATCCATCTCGGCAAGAATACGACGAGCCGGATCATCTCGAAGGGCATCTCGGCCGGCCGGTCGCAGAACACCTACCGGGGCCTCGTCTCGGCGCACCGGAAGGCCAAGGGCGCGCGCAACTTCACGAACTGCGACTCCCTGCTGATCGGCGATCAGTGCGGCGCGCACACCGTGCCCTACATCGAGTCGAAGAACGCCTCGGCCGTCTTCGAGCACGAGGCGACGACCTCGAAGATTTCCGAGGAGCAGAAGTTCTACTGCCAGCAGCGCGGCCTCTCCGAGGAGGAGGCGACCGCGCTCATCGTCAACGGCTTCGTGCGGGACGTGCTGCAGCAGCTGCCGATGGAGTTCGCCGTCGAGGCCCAGAAGCTGATCTCGATCAGCCTGGAAGGCTCGGTGGGCTGACCGCCTGGGCGGATACGACGACGACGTGCTGCGCGCGGCCCATCGGCACAGCGCGCGGCACGCCGACGAGGTCCGGAGCAGCGTCCTGTGCGGGTGCTTCTTCTGCCTCGAGGTTTTCGCGCCGGACGAGATCGCGGGCTGGATCGCCGATGAGGGCACCGCCCTCTGTCCCCGGTGCGGCATCGACGCGGTGATCGGCGACCTCTCCGGCTACCCGGCCGGGAGCGCCGCGTTCCTGCGGGCGATGCGGGACGAATGGTTTTGAAGGACTTGGACTGACATGCTGGAAATCAAGAACCTCGTCGTGCAGATCGAGGACAACCGCATCCTGAACGGCCTCAACCTGACCGTGAACGACGGCGAGGTCGCGGCGATCATGGGCCCGAACGGCTCGGGCAAGTCGACCCTCTCCTACGTCATCGCCGGCAAGGAGGATTACGAGGTTCTCGACGGCGAGATCCTGCTCGACGGGCAGAACGTTCTGGAGATGGCCGCCGACGAGCGCGCCGCGGCCGGCATCTTCCTGGCCTTCCAGTACCCGCTGGAGATCCCCGGCGTCGGCACCATGACCTTCCTCAAGGCCTGCCTGAACGCGCAGCGCAAGGCGCGCGGCGAGGCCGAGCTGTCGACCCCAGACTTCATCCGCGCGGTGAACGGCGCGGCCGACAAGCTCGAGATCAACAAGGAAATGCTCAAGCGCGCCCTCAACGTCGGCTTCTCCGGCGGCGAGAAGAAGCGCATGGAGATCCTCCAGATGGCGCTGCTGCAGCCGAAGTTCTGCGTGCTCGACGAGACCGATTCCGGCCTCGACATCGACGCCCTGCGCATCGTCTCCGAGGGCGTGAACGCGCTCCGCGACCAGGGCCGCTCGTTCCTGGTGATCACCCACTACCAGCGCCTGCTCAACCACATCGTGCCCGACACCGTGCACGTCATGTCGAAGGGTCAGATCGTGAAGACCGGCGGCAAGGAGCTCGCCCTCGAGCTCGAGGCCTCCGGCTACGCCGAGTACCGCACCGGGGAGGCGGCCTGAGCCATGGCCGACGTCACGAACCTCCGCTCCCCCGCCGAGGCCGGCCTGTCGAAGCTGTTCGAGTCGGCCCGCCAGAGCTTCGCCAGCGAGAAGGCGATCGCCCGCGAGGAGGCCTTCCGCTTCTTCGAGGCGACCGGCCTGCCGAGCCGGCGGGTCGAGGCCTTCAAGTACACGGACCTGCGCGCCGCCATCACGGAGGCCGCGCCCCCGGCCGAGGCGCCGAGCCTCGACGTCGCCCAGGCGGCCGTCGCCGGGGCGAAGGGCTTCGCCGGCATCGAGGCCGCGCGCCTGACCTTCGTGAACGGCCATCTCGTCCGCGAGCTGTCGGATCTCGATCGGATCCCCGAGGGGGTCACGGTCGTCCCGATGTCCGAGGCGCTGACGAAGGCGCATGTCGACCTGAAGCAGCTCGCGCCGGTGGCGCAGGCCCGGGAGAATCCGGTCTACCAGCTCAACACCGCCTTCCTGGCGGACGGCGCGCTGATCACGGTGGCGCCCGGCGCGAAGCCGGCGCGGCCGCTGCACTTGCGCTTCGTGGGCGCCGAGAACACGCCGTTCTCGACGGCGACCCGCGTGCTCGTCCAGATCGGCGAGGGCGCGGAGTTCGGTCTCCTGGAGAGCCACGAGGGTCCGGACGGGCTCACCTGCCAGCCGAACGACGCCCTCGACGTGGTGGTCGGCCCCAAGGCTGCCTTCCGGCACACCCGCCTGAACAAGCAGGGCGACGCCGCCATCGCGCTCTCGACCCTGTCGCTCAAGGTCGAGGCCGAGGGTCAGGTCGAGACCGTGAACCTCGTGACCGGAGCGGTCCTGTCGCGCCACCAGATCTTCGTCCACGTCGCGGGCGACGACACCAACGTCGTGGTCAACGGCGCCGCCATGCTGCGCAAAGGTCAGCTCGCCGACTCGACGCTGCTCGCCGATCACGCCGCTGTCGGCGGCGTCGGCCGCGAGCAGTTCAAGTGGATCATCGACGGCGACGCCACCGGCGTGTTCCAGGGCAAGATCATCGTCCGTCAGGCTGCCCAGCAGACCGACGGCAAGATGAAGTCCGACTGCCTCCTCCTCACCGACGAGGGGCAGATGATGAACAAGCCGGAGCTGGAGATCTTCGCCGACGACGTCGCCTGCGGCCACGGGGCCACCTGCGGTGCGCCGGACGAGGATCTGCTGTTCTACCTGATGGCCCGCGGCCTGCCGCGCGCGACCGCCGAGAGCCTGCTCGTCCAGGCCTTCGTTGGCGAGGCCGTCGAGGCGGTCACGCACGAGGGCGCCCGCGCGGCGCTCATCGGCGAGATCGAGGCCTGGCTCCAGGCGCGCGGCTGATCGGACCCGGCCGGTCCGCTCCGCGGACCGGCCCTTCTCGATGCCTGATCCCATCCCGAGGCCACCGCGGCAGCGCGCCTCGGGGCTGGGTCCAGGAATCGCAACGCCAGCCGGAGGCCTCCGAGGCCTCCGCTTCGCTCCGGCACCTCAGGATGAGGGCTGTTCCCGGGATCGGCGAAGTCTTCGGAAGGTCGCGACCATGAACGCACCCGTCCTCACCCCCGCCTACGACGTCGCGGCGATCCGGAAGGATTTCCCGATCCTGGGCCAGCAGGTCTACGGCAAGCCGCTCGTCTACCTCGACAACGCCGCCTCGGCGCAGAAGCCCCGGCAGGTGATCGACGCGATGGTCTCCTGCATGGAGACCGGCTACGCCAACGTCCATCGCGGCCTGCACTACATGGCCAACGCCGCCACCGAGGGCTTCGAGGGCGCGCGCGAGACCACGCGCCAGTTCCTCAACGCCGCCTCGACGGACGAGATCATCTTCACCCGCAACGCCACCGAGGCCTACAACCTCGTGGCCTCGTCGATGGGCTGGGCCGGCCTGATCGGGGAGGGGGACGAGATCATCCTCTCGATCATGGAGCACCACTCCAACATCGTGCCCTGGCACTTCCTGCGCGAGCGCCGGGGTGCCGTGATCAAGTGGGCGCCGGTGGACGACCAGGGCAATTTCCTGGTCGAGGAGTACGAGAAGCTGTTCTCGCCCCGCACCAAGATGGTGGCGATCACCCACATGTCGAACGTGCTCGGCACGGTGACGCCCGCCGCCGAGATCGTGCGCATCGCCCACGCCCACGGCGTGCCGGTCCTGCTCGACGGTGCGCAGAGCGCGGTGCACCAGCCGGTCGACGTGCGGGCGCTCGATTGCGACTTCTTCGTCTTCACCGGCCACAAGGTCTACGGCCCGACCGGGATCGGCGTGCTCTACGGCAAGAAGGAATGGCTGGAGCGCCTGCCGCCCTACCAGGGCGGCGGCGAGATGATCCGGACGGTCAGCGAGGACGCGATCACCTACAACGATCCGCCCCACCGGTTCGAGGCCGGCACCCCGGCCATCATCGAGGCGGTCGGTCTCGGCGCCGCGCTCGAGTACATGATGAATCTCGGGCGCGACGCGATCGCCGCCCACGAGGCGAAGCTCACGGCCTACGCGCAGGAGCGCCTCGGCGCGATGAATTCCCTGCGCCTCATCGGCACCGCACCGGGCAAGGGCGGCGTGATCGCCTTCGAGATGAAGGGTGCGCACGCCCACGACATCGCCACGGTGATCGACCGGCAGGGCGTGGCGGTGCGGGCCGGGACCCACTGCGCGATGCCGCTGCTCAATCGCTTCGGCGTCACCTCGACCTGCCGCGCCTCGTTCGGGCTTTACAACACGACCGCCGAGATCGATGCCCTTGCCGAGGCGCTCGGCAGAGCAGAAATGCTGTTCACCTGATACTGGGATGAGGCTGGTCCCGTCCGCGCGGGCCCGGGGAGAGTGAAGCGATGAGCACCGACGCCACCATCACGGGCGGCAAGAACGCCCCCGACGTCGCCGGCGACTCGACGATCCCGCAGGCGGAACTGGACCGCCTGACCGACGACATCGTCGCGGCGCTGAAGACGGTCTACGATCCCGAGATTCCGGCCGACATCTACGAGCTCGGCCTGATCTACAAGGTCGATATCGGCGACGATCGCGTCGTCGCGATCGACATGACCCTCACGGCGCCCGGCTGCCCGGTCGCGGGCGAGATGCCCGGCTGGGTCGAGAACGCGGTGTCCGCCGTGCCGGGGGTCCAGTCCTGCGCGGTGACCATGGTCTTCGACCCGCCGTGGGACCAGAGCCGCATGTCGGACGAGGCCCGCGTCGCCCTCGACATGTGGTAGCGCCCCCGCGGAGCGTCACGGCTTCCCGAAGGGACTCCCGGGCGCGACGCGCGGACCCTGCGCGGCGCCCGATTGTCGTTGCACGGGAAAGGCTCGCACCGCGCCCCGGTCGCGGGCGGCGAGTGTCGACGCCGGCGCGATCTGCGGACTTCTACGCAGCCGTTAAGGCCCCGCTAACCATGACCCCGCAGATCGGTGGCGGCCGCCGCGAGGGCGGCCTCTCCTCGATACAGTTGGTGGAAGCGGATGGCTGCGGGCTACGTGGTCGCGGCGTTCTTGGAGGCGGCCGGGCTGGCCGGCCTCGTGATCGCCGTGCTCAAGATGCGGACGGAGCGGCGGGCGCGGGCCGCGGACTTGCGGAGCTTCCTTCGCTCCGGACAGATCCCGATTGTCGAGATCGGAGGGACGCGCCGTCCCGCGGACGCTGCCGCGCGGCTGATCGCCGTCCCGTACACGACCGGCCGGGGCGGTGGTCCGGAGGCTCGGCCGTCGGCCGCCCGCGCGGCGCTCGGACGCGCCTTCACGTCCGGCGGCGCGGTGCCGCGCGCCGGGTTGATTGGCGCGATCAGCGCAGGATGACGTCGAGGCCGCTGCCGAGCAGGACCACGGCGCTGAGCGTCAGCATGAACTTCAGGTCTTCGAGACGGGCGCTCATGATCGATCCTCGATGTTCGGCTGGTTGGCCGCCGTTCCGATGACCGATGATCACCAGATTAACGAATTTTTCGCGAGTCCTTTCAGGATCCGTTAGGGATTTACCGACGGTTTCCCTTTGCTAACGTTACCGATGTGTTAAGGCGCCTTCCGGAGCCGTCGGCTCATTCTGGTCCGGCGGGGCGGCACGATCTGCGCCGGCCGGAACTCACGAAGGTTCGAGCCATGTCTCCACGTCCGCGCACGACCTTCGGGCGGGCCGTCGACTGGATGTTTCGCGACAGGACCACCGGCGCGATCACCGTGGCGCAGTGGCCGAACCTGCCGCTCTGGCTCTTCGCGGGCCTGAGCCTCGCGGCCTGGCTGGCCCGGGACAGGGGAGAGCTGGCCCCCTGGCTGCCGGCCTCCTCTCTGTCCTTCGGGGCCGATATCGCGCTGACATGGTGGGCGATCGACGAGCTCCTGCGCGGCGTGAATCCCTGGCGCCGGATCCTCGGTGCAGCGACCCTGATCGGCCTGGCCGCGCTGATCACGCTTCGGCGAGCGGCCTAGTGCCGGAACCATGCTACCGGCAATTGTATTTCTGGATGTTGATTCGGAACGGAGGCTGAACCGACTTCGCCGATTACAGATGAGCGGCACAAGATCTCGGTCCGGGGTGGCTGTCCGCGCGTTCTGGACAATGCGGCCCTGCCAAGCTGATACCATAACGGTAGGTTGCACCCGCCGAGAAAGTGTGGATGGTCGTGCCGCGCGCCGCGTGAGCAGCGTCTGTGGGCATCCCGTGCATCCGAGCTCGGCCGAAGGACTGGTTTCGAAGAGATCATGACGGACGCGGGCGGATTCGATCTCGACGGCACGGCGAACTCCGCTCACGAGCGGGAAGTGCTGCTTCGCCAGATCGCCCACGCGCTGAACGTCCCGGTCTCGATCTTCCGCGGGCCGCCGGGGTCCCCGGCAGCCGGCGGCCCGAGCGCCGCGGAATGCGCCGCCTTGCTGACCGCGTTCTCGCGCATCGAGGATCCGGATCTCCGCAAGGAGTGCCTCGCGCTGGCGGAGCGCCTCGGCCGCCGGTGAGCCGCGGGCGCCCTCGCGGTGCGGTGGCGCACACGGGCTCGGTCAGCGCCGGTCATTCACCATGCTATAGGGGCGCCCGCCGCCGGAGGCGTCCCGCTCGGCCGGCCCCTCGCGTGTCCGGTGCCTGAGCATGGCTGCCGGACCCGTGCACGCTCCCGCTCGCACCAGGCTCTGATGCCGATCATCTCCATCTCGAAGCTGTCGAAGACCTACACGTCCGGCTTCACAGCCCTGCGCGACATCGACCTCGCCATCGAGCGCGGCGAGATCTTCGCGCTGCTCGGTCCGAACGGAGCGGGCAAATCCACGCTCATCAACATCGTCTGCGGGATCGTCACCGCGAGTGCGGGGACTGTCCTGGTCGACGGCCACGATATCGCGGCGGATTACCGCGCCGCGCGCCGGGCCATCGGGCTCGTCCCGCAGGAACTCACCACCGACGCCTTCGAGACGGTGCTGAACACCGTGAGCTTCTCCCGCGGCCTGTTCGGGCTGCGGCCGGATCCCGGGCATATCGAGCGGATCCTCCGGGCGCTGTCCCTCTGGGACAAGCGCGACAGCCGGCTGATGACCCTGTCGGGCGGCATGAAGCGGCGGGTGCTCATCGCCAAGGCGCTGTCGCACGAGCCCCGGGTGCTGTTCCTCGACGAGCCCACGGCGGGTGTCGACGTGGAGCTGCGCCAGGACATGTGGCGCCTCGTGCGCGACCTGCGCCAGCAGGGCGTCACCGTCATCCTCACCACCCACTACATCGAGGAGGCCGAGGAGATGGCCGACCGCATCGGCGTGATCCGCCGGGGCGAGATCATCCTCGTGGAGGAGAAGGCCGCGCTGATGCGCAAGCTCGGGCGCAAGCAGCTGACGCTCCACCTCCAGCAGCCGATCGCCGCGGTACCGCCGGAACTCGCCGATTACGGCCTGGCGCTCGGCGGGGAGGGGACCGAGCTGGTCTACACCTACGACACCCGCGCCGAGCGCACCGGCATCACCGGGCTCCTGACCGGCCTCGCGGCGGCGGGCATCCGCTTCAACGACCTCCACACCGAGCAGAGCTCGCTGGAGGACATCTTCGTCGGCCTCGTGCGCGAGGAGAGGGCACAGCCATGAGCGCGGCGTTCAGCATGAACTGGCCGGCGATCCGGGCCATCTACCTGTTCGAGATGGGACGCTTCTGGCGCACCGCCGGGCAGAGCATCCTGGCCCCGGTCATCTCGACGACCCTGTACTTCGTGGTGTTCGGCGCGGCGATCGGCTCCCGGGTCTCGGCGGTCGACGATGTGCCCTACGGGCTGTTCATCGTGCCCGGCCTGATCATGCTCTCGCTGCTGACGCAGAGCATCTCCAACGCCTCGTTCGGCATCTACTTCCCGCGCTTCGCCGGCACGATCTACGAGATCCTGTCGGCGCCGATCTCGCCGCTGGAGGTGGTGCTGGGCTTCGTCGGCGCCGCGGCCTCGAAGTCGGTCCTGATCGGGCTGATCATCCTGGCTACCTCGGCCCTGTTCGTGCCGCTGCGGATCGACCACCCGCTCTGGATGATCGGGTTCCTGCTGCTCACCGCTGTGACGTTCAGCCTGTTCGGCTTCGTCATCGGCCTGTGGGCGGACGGGTTCGAGAAGCTGCAGCTGGTCCCGCTCCTCGTCGTGACCCCGCTCACCTTCCTGGGCGGCAGCTTCTACGCGATCAGCATGCTGCCGCCGTTCTGGCACGCGGTGAGCCTGCTGAACCCGGTCGTGTACCTGATCAGCGGGTTCCGCTGGGCGTTCTTCGGCAAGGCGGACGTGAACATCGCGGTCAGCCTCGGCATGACCGCGCTGTTCCTGGTGATCTGCCTCGGCCTCGTGACCTACATCTTCCGCACGGGCTACCGGCTGAAGAGCTGAGGCCTCAGGGCTGCGCGGCCAGGAAGGCCAGCACCCCGTCCCGGTGCGGCTTGGCGCCGACCGCCGTGGAGTGGTCCTTGCCCTCGATCTCGAGGGCCCGAGCGTCCGGGATCAGGGCGGCGAGGGCCGGTCCCGAGCCCGCGACCGTGTCGAGGGTCCCGACCGAGACCAGGACCGGCACCTCGATCTGCGCGAGCTCGCTCCGGCTGAGCGTCTGGCGCGAGCCGCGCATGCAGGCGGCGAGCGCCCGCAGGTCGCTCCGGGTCTGCTCGGCGAACATCCGGAAGGCCGCCGCCGTGGGGTTGGGCGCGGGCGTCCCGGCGGGCGCCTCCAGGGCCTCGGCGATGCCGGAGGGCAGGCCCTTGCCCTCGATCAGGTGCATCCCGAGGCCGCCGATCAGGGCCGAGCGCACCCGGTCCGCGTGGTCGAGCGCCAGATGCGCGGTGATCCGCCCGCCCATCGAGTAGCCCATGACGTGGGCGCGCCCGATCCCGAGATGGTCGAGGAGCCGGACCGCGTCGCCGGCCATGGCCTCGGAGCTGTAGGCGGCCGGATCGTAGAGCTTCTCGCTCTCGCCGTGGCCGCGGTTGTCCAGCGCGATCGCGCGGTAGCCGGCCTGGGTCAGGGCCTTCACCCACTGGGTGTTGACCCAGTTGACCGCGTGGTTCGACGCGAATCCGTGGATCAGCAGGATCGGCTTGCCCGGACCGTCCGCCGGCGGGACGTCGATATAGGCGATCCGCACGCCGTCGGAATTGAAGGTCTCCATGCCGCGCAACCTGTGTTCATCAAGCTCGGCCACGGCTTAGACCACCCGGGCGCGCGGGAGCAACGCGGATCGATCCGCTTGCGGGTCGGAGCGCCGGCTGGCAAACCGCCCCGGTCATGACGGACACGCAGCCCTACGGCACCTACGAACCGTCCGGCCTCGTGGCGGCGATCACCCGCCGCACGAACCGGATCCCGGCCGAGTCCTGGTACGGGCGGCGCCTCGCGCTGTTCCTGCGCCGGATCGCGATCGCGCGCCTCGGGGGCAAGCCCCTCGACGTGACCCGCTACGGCGCGCGGATGCGGCTGCACCCGTACAACAACAACTGCGAGAAGAAGGTGCTCTTCACCCCGCAGTTCTTCGACCCGGAGGAGCGGGCGCTGCTGCAGGAGCGCCTGCCGTGGGACTGCGTGTTCCTCGACATCGGCGCCAATGTCGGCGCCTACGCGCTGTGCGTGGCCGCCTTCTCGGGGCCGGGGGCGCGGATCGTCGCCGTCGAGCCGCAGCCGGACGTGTTCGACCGCCTGACCTACAACATCGCCCAGAACCCGTTCCACACCGTCAAGGCGGTCGCCTGCGCGGTGGCCGACAAGGCCGGTGAGCTGACCCTGTTCATCGATCCGCGCAACCGCGGCGAGTCGAGCCTGCGCATCGTCGGCACCAACGAGGGCGCGCGGATCACCGTGCCGGCGGTGACGCTCCTCGACCTGCTGCGCAGCGAGGGCCTCGACCGCGTCGACGCCATCAAGCTCGACGTCGAGGGCGCCGAGGACCTGATCCTCGAGCCGTTCCTCCGCGAGGCGCCGGACGCGCTCCTGCCGCGGATCCTGCTGGTCGAGAACGGCACCGGCCAGTGGCAGCTCGACCTGCTGCGGCATCTGGGGCGCTACGGCTACCGCGAGATCGCGCGCTCGCGTCTCAACCTGATGTTCGAGCGCGGCGCCATCAGGCCGGCGTGATCACCGGGATCTCCTCGGCGATGGCGACGCCCTCCGGCGCGACGGCGCAGCGATAGGCGCGGACCGCCACGCCCGCCGCGCGCGCCTCGCGGAACGCCCGGTCGAAGGCGGGATCGATGTCCCGGGCGACGTCGAAGGCCTCGGCCCGCATCTGCACGACGATGACCACCAGCGCGCGACCGCCCTCGGCCACGACCTGGGCTAGGTCGCGCATGTGCCGGGCGCTGCGGGCCGCCTTGCAGTCCGGGAACTCGGCCAGGCCCGCCCGCCGCATCAGGTGGCAGTTCTTGACCTCGACGTGGCATGGCCCTGTAGCCGCGCCGCTCGCGAGGAAGTCGACCCGGCTGGCCGCGGCGTAGCGCACCTCGGGCCTCAGCGCGTCGTGGCCGTCGAGCGCCGCGATCGCGCCGGCCCGGAAGGCCTCGGCCACGAGCGCGTTCGGCCGCATCGTGTTGATGCCGACCCACTGCGCACCGCCGGGGAGGTCGGCCTTCACCAGCTCCCAGGTGAGCGGCAGCTTGCGCGCGGGGTTGCTCGAGCGCGACAGCAGCACGCGCGCGCCCGGCGTGTTGAGCCCGAGCATGGCTCCGGGATTGGGGCAGTGAACGGTGACGCGGCCGTCATCGGTGTCGATATCGGCGAGGAAGCGCTTGTAGCGCTGCACGAGCCGTCCCGGCACCAGCGACGCGGCGAACTGCATGGGATCCTCGGGGTTCACGTAGTCGCGGGCCGCGGTCGCGCTATCTGCCTGCAGGACCCGCCCGACGCCAGAGTTCCATGAACCAGCCTTCCGAATCCGTCACCGCCGCGATCCTCGTCATCGGCGACGAGATCCTCTCGGGTCGCACCAAGGACAAGAACATCGGCACCATCGCCGACTTCCTCACCGCCGCCGGGATCGACCTGCGCGAGGTGCGGATCGTGCCCGACGAGGCGGCCATGATCGTCGAGGCGGTCAACGCCCTGCGCGCCCGCTACACCTACCTGTTCACCACCGGCGGGATCGGCCCGACCCACGACGACATCACCGCAGACTGCGTGGCCGAGGCCTTCGGGGTCGGCATCGACGTGGACGAGCGCGCCCGGGCGATGCTGCTGGAGCGGCACAAACCCGAGGATCTCAACGAGGCCCGCCTGCGCATGGCGCGGATCCCGTTCGGGGCCGACCTGATCGCCAATCCCGTCTCGAAGGCGCCGGGCTTCCGCATCGGCAACGTCCACGTGATGGCCGGCGTGCCCAGCATCATGCAGGCGATGCTGGACTCGATCGCCCCGACGCTGACGGGCGGCGCCGCGATGCTGTCCGAGACGATCGAGGCGGCCGGCCTCCCGGAGGGCAGCTACGCGGGCGGCCTCGGCGAGATCGCGAGGGCGCGGCAAGCCGTCTCCATCGGCTCGTACCCAGCGATCACGCCTGAGGGCTTCCGCAACCGGATCGTCGTGCGCAGCCGGGACCCGGAGGCCCTCGCCGAGGCGCGCGGCGCCGTCGAGGCCCTGCTGGCGCGGCTCTCGGCCTGACTCGTCCCGTCCGATCGATCGTGTTGCGTAGCGGAGCTGTCGGATGGTGCGGGATAGGGACCAGCGGGCCGACCCCGAGATGCGCCGGGACGAGCTGCTGAAGGAAGTCTCCGAGATCGGCCGGCCCGACGCCTACGTCCTGCACGAGGTCATCCGGCTCGAGGGCGACGAGGAGCTGCGGCGCCACGGCCTCGCGCTGTTCCTCTCGGCATTCGCGGCCGGGCTCAGCATCGCCCTGTCGCTGATCGTGCCGGGCGTCCTGCGGAGCCACCTGCCGGAAACCGACTGGGCCAAGATCGTCGGCTCGATGGGCTACGCGGTCGGGTTCCTGGTCGTCGTCCTGGGGCGCCAGCAGCTCTTCACCGAGAACACCATCACGCCGATCCTGCCGCTCCTGCACGACCGCTCCGTGAAGACGGCGCTCCGCGTCGTCAGGCTCTGGATGATCGTGCTGTCGGGCAACATCCTGGGCACGCTCGCGATCGCGACGGTGCTGGCCTATTCGGGCGCCTTCGAGCCGCCGGTCCTCAGGGCCTTCGCGGAGATCAGCCACGACGCCATCGCGCACGGGTTCTGGGCGACCTTCGTTAAGGCCGTCTTCGCCGGATGGATGATCGCCCTGATGGTCTGGTTCCTGCCGGCCACCGCCAGCGCGGCGCCGTTCGTGATCCTCCTGATGACGTGGCTGGTCGCGCTCTGCAGCCTCGCCCACATCGTGGCCGGCTCCGTCGAGGCCTTCTACCTCGTGGTCACGGGCGCCGCGTCGCTGCACGATTACACGGTGAAGTTCTTCCTGCCGACGCTGCTCGGCAACACGTTCGGCGGCGTGGCGCTGGTGGCGGTGCTGAACTACGGGCAGGTCGCCCCCGAGGTCGAGGAGACCAAGGCGGTCGAGGGCGAGCGTCCGGACTGAGACCGAGGACTCGGACCGAGGACTCGGGCCGCCGGCGGCACCGCGCGTCGCCCGCGACGCCGGATCCGCGCCGACCGCCTCAGTCGAGCCGCACCGGCGGGCTGATCAGGTGGTCGAGATCGTCGAGGACCCAGGTCATCGTCCCGCGCAGCGGCCCGTAGAGCCCGATCTGGTGCTGCCGGTAGAGGAGGTCGTGCGTCAGCCGCGCCGAGAGCCCGTTCAGGCGCCCGCCGCCGAACGTGTAGCGGCCGAGCGTGCCCCAGCCGTTGAAATCCGCGAGCGAGACGATCGCGCCCTTCTCGGCATAGCGGAACGGAGGCAGGTCCGCGTCGGGCGCATCCCCGCGGGCCAGCGCGCGGCCGAGATGGCGCGCGAGATGCTGCGCCTGCTGGCGTGCGGCCTGCGCGGTTGCCGGAACGGGGTGGCCGGTCCGGGAGTCGGTGAGGCTGGCGCAGTCGCCGAGGGCGATGATGGCCGGATCCCGGGTCGTGCGCAGGTCCGGGCGGACGACGAGTTGCCCGGCCCGCGAGCGCTCCAGGCCGTCGAGGCCGGCGAGCACGTCCGGCGCCTTGACGCCGGCGGCCCAGACCTTCAGCCCGGCCGGGATGCGGCGGCCGTCCTTCAGGATGAACCCGTCCGCGTCCGCGGCCGTCACCGTCGCGCCGGTCCGGACCTCGACGTCGAGATCCGACAGGGTGCGGGCGGCGGCGCGCGACACCTTCTCGGGGAAGGCCGGCAACAGGCGCGGCCCGCTCTCGATCAGCGTCAGGCGCAGGCGCCCCGGCAGGTCGGGCGAGCCGTAGGCCGCGAAGAGGTTGATGGCGTGCTTGAGCTCGGCGGCCAGCTCGACGCCGGTCGCACCGCCGCCCACGATGGCGATTTCCAGCAGGCCGCCGCCATCCAGCCGGGCCAGGAGATGGCACCGCAGCTGTTCGTGGAAGTGCTCGGCCTCGGTCAGGTCGTCGATGGTCAGGCAATGCTCGGCCACGCCCGGCGTGCCGAAATCGTTGGCGCGGCTGCCGATGGCGAGCACCAGCAGGTCGTAGGCGCGCTCCACCTCCGGAACCCCCTCCGCGGCCTCGACCGCGAGCCGGACGCGCCTGGCCGCCCGGTCGATGCCCACGAGGGCGCCGGGCTGGAACCGGAAGCCGTTGCGGCGCGCCTGGGCGAAGAGATCCACCTTCTGCCGGTCGGCCCGGGCCGTACCCGCCGCGAAGGTGTGCAGCATCGGCTTCCAGACGTGCGAGAGGCTGCGATCGGCGAGGGTGACGTCGGCTCGGCCGCCGCGTCCGAGGCTGGTCGCCACCTCGATCCCGGCGACGCCGCCGCCGACGATCACGATCCGTGGACTCTCCGCCATGACGTCTCCGCATCCTCACGGGTCGGGAACGCCGGTCACGGCCTCGATGTTCGCCGCGGCGCGCGCCGATTCCGCCCGGCGTCGGAAGCGCGTCCTGCGCGGCCCGTCCCCCGATCCCGCGCCGGGCGGGATCGGGGGACGGGCCGGCAGGGGCCGTCGACCATGAAAAAAGCCGCCCGGAGGCGGCTTTCGTGAACGTCGCGCTGCTTGCTGCGTCCGGATCAGGAGCGCATGCGGGTCCGCACCTCGCCGAGGCTCGCGCGGATCAGGTTCTGGGCGGCGTCGCCCTGCATCCGCTCGCGCAGGATCGTCTCCGAGACCTTCACGGCGGCCTCCGCGGCGGCGGCGCGGACCTGAGCCTCGGCCTGGGCTTCCGCCTGGGCGATCTTCGTCTCGGCGGCCTTGGTGCGGCGGGCCAGGAAATCGTCCAGCTTGCGGTGACCTTCCTCGGCGGCGCGCTGGGCCTCCTCGCGGGCACCGGCGACGATCGACTCGGCCTCCTTCTCGGCCTCGGCGCGGCGGCGCTTGTAGTCGGCCAGCACGGCGGCGGCCTCCTCGCGCAGGCGCTTGGCCTCGTCGAGCTCGTGGCGAACGCGGTTGGCGCGCCCGTCCAGGCCCTTGAGCATCGTCGAGAAGGCGCCGGCCTTCCAGGCGATGCCCATGAAGATGACGAACGCGACGGCGACCCAGAATTCGGCTTCGAGCAGCATCGTGGGATCCCGTCAGTGTGCGGTGGCGTCGAGGGCGCGGTCGAGGCTCGTCCGGTCCGGGGCCTGCCCGGTCAGACGCTCGACGATGGCCGACGCGGCCTCACCCGCGATCGAGCGGACGTTGCCCATGGCGGCCTCGGTCCGCGTGCGGATCGTCGCCTCGGAGGCGGAGAGCTTGGCGTTCAGCTCGTCCTCCAGCGCCTTGCGCTTGGTCTCGGCCTCCGCGGCCAGTTCGTTCCGGGTGGTCTGCGCGATGTCGCGCGCCTTGCCCTGGGCGTCCCGGAGGGCGGTCTCGAAGGCCACGCCGGCGGCATCCGCCTCGGCCTTCATCGCCTGCGCCTGGTCCAGGTCGGCACGCAGGCGCTCGGCGCGGGCGTGCAGGATCGACTGGATCCGCGGCAGCGCGATCTTGTCCATCAGGTAGTAGAGGAGGCCGAAGGCCAGGGCGAGCCAGATCAGCTGCGCCAGGAAGCCCGAGGTCTCGAAGGGCGGGAAGGCGCCGGAATGCGCTTCCGTATGCTCGACATGGCCCGGCACGACCTGCGTGTCGGCGCCCGGGGGCGGCGTGGTGAGGGGATTGGGCTGCGCCATGAGACCGCTACACTGACACCGTTCGCTGAGGCCACCGCCGGCGCGGTGACGGACGAAGGCGGACGCCCCGTCGCGGGAGCGTCCACCCGTTCATCGGGCCGGGGCCCGGGAGGAGACCGCGGGGACCGCGGCCTCCGGCGCCGATCAGACGGCGAAGAGCAGCAGCAGCGCGATCAGCAGCGAGAAGATGCCGAGCGCCTCGGTGAGGGCGAAGCCCAGGAGCAGGGTGGCGCGCTGGCCGTCGGCCGCGGACGGGTTGCGAAGGGCGCCGGCGAGGAACTGACCGAACAGGTTGCCGAGGCCGATGCCCGCACCCGCCATGCCGAGGCAGGCGAGGCCGGCGCCGATGTACTTCGCAGCGACGGGATCCATGGTAACTCCTGAGGTCTCTTCAGATCGAAACGTGCGGTGACGTTTGCGGCGGGTGGAGCCGGCCGATCAGTGGCCGGGGTGAAGGGCGTCGTTGAGGTAGATCGCCGTCAGCGTCGCGAAGACGTAGGCCTGAAGCGCCGCAACGAGGAACTCGAGAGCGGTCAGCGCGATCGTCAGGAACAGCGGGAGCGGCGATAGCACGCTCCAGGCGCCCGCGAGAAGGAGCTGGACCACGAAGAACGCGAAGATCTTCATCGCGATGTGGCCGGCCAGCATGTTGGCGAACAGACGGACCGACAGGCTGATCGGGCGCGAGATGAACGAGATCACCTCGATCGGGACCAGGATCGCGAGGAGCGGCTTCGGCACGCCCGACGGCACGAACAGGCCGAAGAAGTGGGTGCCGTGCTTCATCACGCCGAAGATCACCACGGTGGAGATCACCAGCGCGGCGAGGCCGAAGGTGATGATCAGGTGGCTGGTCACCGCGAAGGCGTAGGGGATCATCCCGAACAGGTTCAGGACGAGCACGAACATGAACAGCGAGAACACGAGCGGCATGAACCGCTTGCCGCCGTCGCCCGTCGCCTGGTGCACGGTGTCGGCGATGAATTCGTAGAAGATCTCGGCCAGCGACTGCATGCGGCCCGGAACGACCGAGCGGGACGCGGTCGCGACGATGGTGATGAGCGCGATCACGCCGACGGCGGCGAACATGTAGAGGGCCGACTGCGTGAACGCGAGCTGCTGGTGGCCGATATGGCCCAGCGACACGAGCGGCTTCAGCTCGAACTGATGGATCGGGTCGATCGTGACCGCCATTCCCGCTTCCGCCCTTCTTGTCCGGCGCGCCGACGGGTGTCGGCCGCCCCACATTCCCCACTGACCGGCGCGCCTTATGGCTCCTGCCGATCGCGACGTCCCGGACGCGCGCCGGCGAAACCCGACGCCCGCATCACGTTGTAGACCCCCGCGACGAACCCCAGCATCAGGAGGACGATCAGGCCCCAGGGCTTCGTCCCGAAGACATGATCGACGATCCAGCCGAGTATGCCCCCCGCGATCACGCCCGCGACGAACTCCGTGGAGAGCGTCATGGCCTGGCCCAGCGAGGATGGCCCGCCGTCCCGAGGGCGCGTGGAATGACCGGGAGCAGCCTGCGGCCGCTTCCGTTCGATCTGCGTCTCGAGACGTCTGAGCCTCGCGGTGAGTTCGCTGTCCGTCGGTGTCTGCTCGGTCCCTCTCCCGTCCCTCGGATCGTCGCCGTTCACGGCTCAAAACTCATCGGGCGGGAGGCTGTGGAACCGGCTGGACACCCCCAGCAAGCGGGGCGCACCATAGTTTCGCCTATCTTGAGTGTCAAGGCGAACCCCATACACCGTAAGTAATTGATTTTAGTTTGGTATTCCAACTTTGTGCGATGCGCCGGAGCCGCGTCGCGCGCGAGGCTCCGGCCGGTCGATCAGGCGCCGATGATCGGCTTGATCACCTTCTCCATCCCCTCGACGGTCATCTCGCCGGTGTAGCGCTCGCCGTTGATGAAGAAGGTCGGGGTCGAATCCACCTTGAAGACGTCGAGGCCGCGCTGCTTCACGGCGTTGACCGCGCTGTAGATCTTCTGGTCCTTCAGGCAGGCCTCGAAGGTCTGCTTGTTGTAGCCCGCCTGCCGGAGCATCTGCTCCAGCGCGTCCACGGGCTTCGGCGTGAAGGCCCAGGCCGCCTGCTGATCGAACAGCAGGTCGGTGATCGGGTAGTACTTGGCATCGCCCTGGCAGCGCGCCAGCATGAAGGCCGCGGTGGCCAGCGGGTCGAGGGGGAATTCGCGCAGCGTGAACCGCACCTTGCCGGTGTCGATGTAGCGCTCCTTCAGGGTCGGCCACGTGGTCCGGTGGAAGGCCGCACAGTGCGAGCAGGTCATCGAGGCGTACTCGATGATCGTGCACTTGGCGTCCGCCGGGCCGAGCCAGACATCGCCGAGGGGGCCCGGCTGCAGCAGGGCCGCCATCTCGGAATTCTGCGCCCGGGCGGGACGTCCGAGATACGGCAGGGCGAGGCCGGCGCCGAGGGCGAGGCCGGAGAATTTGAGAGCGTCGCGTCGCGTCGTCATCGGGCAGGCTCCGCCGGATTGATCAGTCGTGGCGTCCGGATGCCGGTACTCGGGCGCGACCGTCCTGGCAAGGTGACCGAGCCGACCGTTCACCGCTCCGGGCGCGTCGCCACGGCGGCGGTGCCGAGGCGGTCGAGGGCCGCGCGCAGGCCGTCATCGGCGATCCCCGCCAAGGCGCGCTGGACCTCGACGGCGGCGGCCGGATCGACCCGCGCGCGGGCGGGCGCCCGGCCGGCGCGCCCGACCCGGTCCTGCTGCAGCACGATCCGGGAGACGCAGGCCCAGCCGTAATGGGCGTTGATCCGCTGGATCACCACCGGCGCGAGATGCTGCAACTCGAGCGCGAAGACGCCCTCGACGCGCACGACCAGCGTGCCGGATTCGGGCGCGGCGGACTCGCTCCGGCGGCGCTTCGGCCATTCCAGCTTGGACGGGCGGCAGTAGCGCGCCAGCCGCTCGCCGACGATCTCCGGCCACGCGGCCAGGATGTCGGTCGAGGCGAAACCCTGCGCCGCGAAGGCCGGCCCGATGCAACTCTCGATCAGTTCGGCCAGCGGTTTGACGCGCGCCATGGTGGTTCCGGCCCCGTGGATCCGAGAAGGTTAGCGCAGGATGGTTGACGAAGGGAGCACGCGCCGGCGCTTTCGCCGCCCTATGATCGCCGCGGCGCTCCGGCTATGCAGCGCGACCCCTGTCGACCCGCCCATGCCGCCTCGCACAGCCACGGATCCTGAAGCCGGTCCCGGACCGCGCGCCGACGACCTGCTCGCCTGGTACGACCGGCATCGGCGGGTGCTGCCCTGGCGGGCGCTCGCCGGCGCGGTCCCCGATCCCTACCGGGTCTGGCTGTCCGAGGTGATGCTGCAGCAGACCACCATCGCGGCGGTGCGGCCGTATTTCGAGCGCTTCCTGACGCGCTTCCCCGACATCTTCGCCCTGGCCGAGGCCCCCGAGGAGGCGGTGATGTCGGCCTGGGCCGGCCTCGGCTACTACTCCCGCGCGCGCAATCTGCACGCCTGCGCGAAGGCGGTCGCGGCGGCCGGGGGGCGCTTCCCCGACACCGCCGAGGGCCTGCGCAAGCTCCCGGGAATCGGCGCCTACACGGCCGGCGCGATCGCCGCGATCGCGTTCGACCGGCCGGAGGCCGCCGTCGACGGCAATGTCGAGCGGGTCCTGAGCCGGGCCTACGCGGTGGAGGCGCCGCTCCCGGGCAGCCGGCCGGAGATCCGCCGCCTGACGCAGGCGCTCGTCCCGCAGGAGCGGCCGGGCGACTTCGCCCAGGCGCTCATGGACCTCGGCGCGACGATCTGCACGCCGAAGCGCCCCGCCTGCGCGCTCTGCCCGTGGATGCGGCCCTGCCGGGCGCGGTCGCTGGGCACGCAGGAGACCTTCCCGCGCAAGATCAGGGTCGCCAAGGGGGCGCTCCGCCGCGGCGCCGCCTTCGTGGCGATCCGCAGCGGCGACGAGGCGGTGCTGCTGCGGACCCGCGCCCCCGAGGGGCTGCTCGGCAACATGGCCGAGCCGCCGGGCAGCGCCTGGGAGCCGGATTACGACGTGGCCGCCGCCCTGCTGGACGCGCCCCTCGACGCGCGGTGGAAGCGGCTCCCGGGCCTCGTCCGCCACGGCTTCACGCATTTCCCGCTGGAGCTGACGGTGTTCGTCGCCCGCGTCGCGCTCGCGACGGCGGCCCCGTCCGACATGCGCTTCACCCCGCGCAGCGCCCTCGACGACGAGCCGCTGCCCGGCCTCATGCGCAAGGTCCTGGCACACGCCTTCGACCCGAAGCCGGAGCCCGAGAAGAAGCCGCGCGGGCGCCCGAGGAAGGAACCGCCGCCGATGCCGCTGCTGGCGGCGATGGAGCCACCGGTCTCGATGCCGGATCCGGACCCGCGCCCGCGCGTGCGCGCCGTCCCGAAGCCGCAGCCGAAGGCGGCGCCGGTGCCGCCGCAGGAGACGGACGAACTGTTCGACGGGGAGGTCGAGCCATCGCCCGCACCGGCGCGGGCCCGGTCATCGCCGCGGCGGCCGGGGCCGGCCCGGAAGCGGTAGCCGACCGTCATCGCGAGCGCAGCGAAGCGACCCAGGGCAGCGCGACATCTGTCTGCGTGGCGCTGCTGGATTGCTTCGCTCCGCTCGCAAAGACGGTGTGCTGGCTCAGCCGTTGGCCATCGCCTGCCGGAGACCGGCCCGGTAGCTGTCGATCACCACCGGCTTGCCGCCGCGCTCCACGTGCCAGAACGTCCAGCCGTTGCAGGCCGGCAGGCCCTGCACCAGCGCGCCGATCTTGTGGATCGAGCCGATGACGAGGCCGTTGTCGAGCTGGCCGTCCGGGCGCACCGTGGCGCGGAACCGGCGGCGCTCGTCGGTCACGGTCTCGCCGGGGCGGATGTGGCCCGCCTCGATCACCGACAGGAACGGGACCCGCGGCTCGGCGCGCTTGGTCGGCGCCACCATGAGGGCGGCCCTCGACAGGGTCTCCACGGCGGCGATCCGCTCCCGGGCCGCCTCGGCGTAGGTCGCCTCGCGCTCGATGCCGATGAAGCGGCGGCCGAGGCGCTTGGCGACGGCGCCGGTCGTGCCGGTGCCGAAGAACGGGTCGAGCACCACGTCGCCGGGATTGGTCGCCGCGAGCAGCGTCCGGGCGAGCAGGGCCTCGGGCTTCTGGGTCGGGTGGACCTTGCGGCCTTCCCCGTCCTTCAGCCGCTCCTCGCCGGTGCAGAGGGGGATGAACCAGTCGGAGCGCATCTGGAGGTCCTCGTTGCCTCCTTTGAGCGCCTCGTAATGGAAGGTGTAGCCCTTCGACTCCGCCGAACGCGAGGCCCAGATCAGGGTCTCGTGGGCGTTGGTGAAGCGCTTGCCGCGGAAGTTCGGCATCGGGTTGGCCTTGCGCCAGACGATGTCGTTGAGGATCCAGTAACCGAGATCCTGCAACGCGCTCCCGACCCGGAAGATGTTGTGGTACGACCCGATCACCCAGAGGGTCGCGTTCGGCTTCATCACGCGGCGGCAGGCGGCGAGCCAGTCCCGGGTGAAGGTGTCGTAGGCCTCGAAGGTCGCGAACTTGTCCCAGTCGTCGTCGACCGCGTCGACGCGGCTCTGGTCCGGGCGCAGGAGGCCGGCGTCGCCGAGCTGAAGGTTGTAGGGCGGGTCGGCGAACACGCAGTCGACGCTCGACGCCGGCAAGGCGTTCATGGCCGCGATGCAGTCCCCGACGAGTACCTGGTCGAGGGGCAGAGAACGCTGGGCGGGTACGAGACCCATCCGTGGCGCCGACGCGGGCCGCCCGGCACGCGAGACCTGTTTCCGGGCGACGGCGTCGGCAGCCACGGTACGCGGGGAAGCCATGGCAAACACCGGTTACGCGACTGACCGGCAGACCATGCGCCGGGTACGGTAAAGGTCACGTTGTCGATTTCGCGTCCGGCGCGTCCCGTTCTGGGGCTGCAGATTTTGCCGACCGGGCGCCCGGACAATCCTCCGACAGATTAAGCAACCGTTACCCGCCTGCGCCGCGCCGCCGGGATCGGGCGACAACACTCTATCCCTGCGGGTCACGCGCGGCCGCGGCAGCCTGTGCTTGGGAAACAGCCGCGCACGACAATCATCGTCGTGCCAGGGGCGCCGGGCGGGTCGCGCTTCCACCTCAGCGGGACGCAGGGTCACGCTCCGCGCAAGGCTTAAGAATGATGTCCTATTTTGCATCCTCCCCGACGGAGGCGAGCAGTTCTTGCTGAATACGCAGAACCACACGCCAATGCATCACCCGCAACAAGAGCGGAAATAAACTGAAATAAGCCGCCATGTAATGGGGATGACCAGCGCGAAATCGGCCAAAATGTGACCCCGACAGGCAGAAAAAGCCTGCCATATTCCGGCCCGTTTCGGGCACGACTGGCGCCGCCCCGACAAAAACAATGGGAATGCGTCGAGAATGTCGTTCGGTTTCGGTAAGCTCGTTGTCTCGCTTGGAATGCTGTCCACCGTCGTCGGAACCAGCCTCCCGGCCGCCGCCCAGAGCGGAGCGGCCTCCTGGTACGGGAGCGGCCATCGCACCGCCAACGGCGAGCGTTTCAACCCCAACGGACTGACCGCCGCCCATCGCAGCCTGCCGTTCGGCACCCGGGTCCGCGTCGAGAACAAGCGGACCGGCCGCTCGATCGTCGTGCGCATCAACGACCGCGGTCCGTTCGTGCGCGGCCGCATCATCGACCTGTCGCGCGGCTCCGCCCGCGCCCTCGGCATGGGCGGCGTCAGCTACGTGTCGCTGCAGGTCGTGCACTGACCCTTCACGGGCATCGAGCGCCCCGGCGCGCCTCCGCCCCGCGCGGGCGGGGCGGCCTCCGGGGCGTTGTCTGCCGGACCCGGACGCACCATCTGCTGCCGGGTTCAGCTCGGATCACCCGCCCATGCCCAAGCCCCTCATCGTCGACATCCCGCACGACCTCGGCCGCGACGAGGCCAAGCGGCGCCTGGAGCACGGCACGGATCAGGCGCGGGCCCTCCTGGCCAAGAGCGGAATCACGGTGGACCAGCTCGCCTGGACGGGCGACCGGCTCGATTTCGGCGTGTCCGCGGTGGCGCAGAAGATCGCCGGCACGATCGACGTGGGCGCGGAGAGCGTGCGCCTCGAGGTGAAGCTGCCGTTCCTCCTCGCCCTGTTCGCCGAGAAGATCCAGAAGGTGGCGAGCAAGGAGGGCAACCTCCTGCTGACGAAGAAGTAGCCCTCCGGAACCGGATCCGCCGCACTCTGTTTCCGCCGGACCGGTGCCGCTGTGCACCACCGGTCTCGCGGAGGATGACGGTGCCCGATTTCACGCTCGCCGACCCGGGGCAGGTCCCCGAGGTGCCGCCGCAGCCGACGCCGGTGCCGGACCGCCCCTACGATCCGCCGCAGGCGCCGACCCAGCCGCCCGGGCCGGAGATCCCCGGGAACACCCCGGCGGAGGCGCCGGGCATCCAGCCGCCCGAGATCCCCGTCAACGATCCGGGCGTGCCCGAGATCAGCCCGCCGACGGGACCGGCCAACCCGATCGCCTGACCGGGCGCCGACCGACGGGGGCGGCACTGTTTGAACAGGCCGCCCCGCGCTGCCATAAGCCGGCCCATGGCTGCTCCCCCGCTCCTCACCCTCCAGGACGTCGCGCTCACCTTCGGCGGCACGCCGCTGATCACGGGCGCGAGCCTCGCCATCGCGCCGGGCGAGCGCACCTGCCTCGTCGGCCGGAACGGGTCGGGGAAGTCGACGCTCATGAAGATCGCCGCGGGACTCACGGAGCCCGACCGGGGCCGGCGCTTCGTCCAGCCCGGCACGACGATCCGCTACCTCGCGCAGGAGCCCGATTTCACGGGCTTCGCCACCACCCTGGATTTCGTCGAGGCCGGCCTGCCGCCGGGCGAATCGACCCACCGCGCCCGCTACCTGCTGGAGAGCCTCGGCCTGACCGGCGCGGAGGATCCGAGCAAGCTCTCCGGCGGCGAGGGGCGCCGCACCGCGCTGGCGCAGGCGCTCGCCCCCGAGCCCGACGTGCTGCTCCTCGACGAGCCCACCAACCATCTCGACCTGCCGGCGATCGAGTGGCTCGAGACCGAGCTGAAGGGCACCCGCGCGGCCCTCGTGCTGATCAGCCACGACCGGCGCTTCCTCTCGGCCCTGTCGCGGGCCACGATCTGGCTCGACCGCGGCGAGACCCGCCGGATCGACCAGGGCTTCTCCAGCTTCGAGGCGTGGCGCGACGCCTTCTTCGAGGAAGAGGAGCGGGACCAGCACAAGCTCGACCGCAAGATCGCCGCCGAGGAGCACTGGCTGCGCTACGGCGTCACCGCGCGGCGCAAGCGCAACGTCCGCCGCCTCGGCAACCTGCACGAACTCCGGCAGAACCGCCGCGAGGTGCGTCGCCCGGTGGGCAGCGTCAGCATGCAGGCCTCGGACGCCGAATCTTCCGGGAGCCTCGTCGTCGAGGCCCGCGACATCGCGAAGAGCTACGGCGAGCGCAGGATCGTCGACGGGCTGTCCCTGCGGGTGATGCGGGGCGACCGGCTCGGCATCGTCGGGGCGAACGGCGCGGGCAAGAGTACCCTGATCAACCTGCTGATGGGCCGGCTCGCGCCGGATGCCGGGCAGGTGGTGCTCGGCACCAACCTGCTGCCGGTGGTGCTCGATCAGGCCCGCGCCGTGCTGGAGCCCGGGATGACCGTCACCGACGTGCTGACCGGCGGCCGCGGCGACAGCGTCACGGTGAACGGCCAGAGCCGCCACGTGATCGGCTATCTCAAGGACTTCCTGTTCACGCCCGAGCAGGCGCGCACGCCGGTCTCGGTGCTGTCCGGCGGCGAGCGCAACCGGCTGCTGATCGCCCGCGCCCTGGCCCAGCCGGCCAACCTCCTCGTCCTCGACGAGCCCACCAACGACCTCGACCTCGAGACCCTCGACCTGCTCCAGGAGATGCTGGGCGACTACCAGGGCACGCTGATCCTGGTGAGCCACGACCGCGACTTCCTCGACCGCGTGGCCGGCAGCGTGCTGGTCTCGGAGGGCGCCGGCCGCTGGGTCGAGTATGCCGGCGGCTACAGCGACATGCTGGTCCAGCGCGGCCAGGGCGTCGAGGCGCGGACCGTCGCGCCGAAGGCGAAGGAGTCGCGCGAGCGCGCCGCCGCGCCGGCCGCCCAGCCGTCGGGCAAGCCCAAGCTCGGCTTCAAGGACCAGCACGAATTGAAGACGCTGCCGGCCCGCATCGAGAAGCTGGAGGCGGCGATCGCCCAGCTGCGCACGATCCTCGCCGATCCCGAGCTCTACGCCCGCGACCCGGCCCGGTTCGACAAGGCCTCGACCATGCTGGCCCAGGCCGAGACGGAGCTGTCGCAGGCGGAGGACCGCTGGCTGGAACTGGAGATGCTTCAGGCGGGGTGAGAGCCGCAGCACCGCGCCGCGAGACGTACCGCATCGGAGACCGCATGACCGCCTATCAGACCCTCGAGCAGCGCTTCGCCCGGCTCGCCGCCCTGGAGGGCGCGGCCGGGATCCTCGGATGGGACGCGCAGACCCTGATGCCGGACGGCGCCGCCGAGGCCCGCGGGGACCAGCTCGCGATCCTGCGCGGGCTCGCCCACGGGATGCTCACCGCCCCCGAGGCCGCCGAGGAGCTCGCGGCGGCCGAGCAGGGCGGGGGCCTCGAGCCCTGGCCCGCCGCCAACCTGCGGGAGATGCGCCGCGCACAGGCCCACGCCACGGCGGTCCCCCGCGACCTCGTCGAGGCCAGCTCCCGCGCCGTGTCCCGCTCGGAGATGGTCTGGCGCGAGGCGCGGCGCGACGCCGATTTCGCCCGCCTCGAACCCCACCTCGCCGAGGTGCTGCGGCTCCAGCGGGAGATCGGCCAGGCGAAGGGCGCGGCCCTCGGCCTCGATCCCTACGACGCGCTCCTCGACAGCTACGATCCCGGCATGCGCCGGGCGACGATCGACCCGCTCTTCGCGGACCTGACCGGCTGGCTGCCGGCCCTGATCGCCCGTGCCCGGGAGATCCAGGCGTCCCGGCCGGCGCCGCTCCCGCTCGCCGGCCCGTTCGACGTGGCGGTGCAGCGGGACCTCGGCCTGAAGCTGATGGAGGCGGTCGGCTTCGACTTCACCCGCGGCCGGCTCGACATCAGCCTGCACCCGTTCTGCGGCGGCGCCACCGACGACGTGCGGATCACGACGCGCTACGACGCGGCCGATTTCGGCCGGGCGCTGATGGGCGTTCTCCACGAGACCGGGCACGCCCTCTACGAGCAGGGCCGGCCGGCGGCGTGGCGCAACCAGCCGGTCGGCGCGGCGCGGGGGATGAGCCTGCACGAGAGCCAGTCGCTCATCGTGGAGATGCAGGCCTGCCGGAGCCGGGAGTTCTTCAGCTTCCTGGCGCCGCTCCTGCAGGCGGCGTTCGGGCGGTCCGGGCCGGAATGGTCGCCGGAGAACCTGCACGCGCTCAACACCCGGGTCGCGCCGGGCTTCATCCGCGTGGATGCCGACGAGGCGACCTATCCGGCCCACATCCTCCTGCGCTACCGGCTGGAGACCGCGATGATCGCGGGCGACCTCGCGGTGCGCGACCTGCCGGGGGCATTCAACGACGGCCTGCGCGATCTCCTCGGGCTCACGGTGCCCGACGACCGGGTCGGCTGCCTCCAGGACATCCACTGGCCGAGCGGGGCCTTCGGGTATTTCCCGACCTACACGCTCGGCGCCCTGGCGGCCGCGCAGCTGTTCCGGGCGGCCCGCGCGGCCGAGCCGGCGCTGCCGGGCTGCCTCGCGCAGGGCGATTTCGGGCCCCTGCGGGACTGGCTCCGCACGCATGTCCACGCGGTGGGGAGCCTGCTCGACACCGACGACCTCCTCACCCGCGCCACCGGGACGAGGCTGGGCACGGCGGCGTTCCGGGCCCATCTGGAGGCGCGCTACCTCGGGGGCGCGGGCGGCTGAGACGCGGTGGCCGGGGAGGGGACGAACGACCCCTCCGCCGGCGACGCCTAGAGCGTCACCACGTCGACGGCGTCGCCGAGCCGGTCGCGAGCGATGTCCGCGACGTGGCGGTGGTGCGTGAACAGGATCGGCTGGACCCGGGCGCCGATCGCCGCCAGCGCATCGAGGCCGTAGCCGGTCCGGGTCTCGTCGAAGGTCGAGAACAGGTCGTCGCCGATGAACGGGGCCGGCTCGGCGCGGCCGGCGTAATCCTCCAGATAGGCCAGCCGCAGGGCGAGATAGAGCTGGTCGCGGGTGCCCTCGCTCATGCCCTCGATGGCGACCGTGCCGCCGCCGGCGCGCTGCCCGGCGAGCTTCGGCGTGTCGGCCTCGTCGTAGATCTGCGCCAGACCGGAGAACGCGCCGCCGGTGAGAGCCTGGAACAGCGCGCCCGCCCGGGTGACGAGCGGGTCCTGCTGCCCCGCGCGGTGGCGGGCGACCGCCTGCCCGAGCATCAGCCCGGCGAGCCGCAAGACGGCCCAGGAGCGGGAAGCCGCCTGGAGATCCGCCTCAGCGGCCTTGCGCTCCGCGAGGGCCAGCTCGGCGCCGGTGCCGCCCTCGAGCTCCGCCCGCCGCCGCTCCGCCCGGTCGCGGTCCGCGAAGATGACCTGCCCGCGCTCGGCCTGCTCGTCGGCCTCGAGCGACAGCCGCGCCAGCTCCGCCTCGATCGCCTCCGGCGACACGGTCTCCAGGCCGGCGCGCAGCTCGGCCTCCGGAAGCCCGTCGGCCGCGCCCGCGAGCGTGCCGCGGAGCCGCAGGCGCTCGGCGCGCAGCGCCTCCCGCGCGCTGAGGCGGCCGAACAGCCGGTCGATCTCCGGCGTCGGTGCCGCAGCGAGGTCCGGCATCACCTCGGCCACCTGCCGGGCGAGCGTCGCCCGCGCCGCGTCGCGCGAGTCGCAGGCGCCGCGATGGGCGGCCTCGGCCTCGTCGCGGCGGCGGTCGAGCTCGGCGCGGCGCGCCTCGCGGGCCTGCGCGGCGACGAGGCGGCCGTGGAGCGATCGGACCGCGCCGGCGGGCGACACCTCCGCGAGGTCGGGCGCCAGGGCCTCGACCAGGGCGGCGGCGTTGGCTCGGAACGCCTCCATGTCCCGGCGGATCCCCGCCGAGCGGCGCTGTAGGGCGGCCCGCTCCGCCAGCCGGTCGGGCACGCTGCGCCACGCCTCCAGCGCGCCCTCGGCCTCCTCCGGACCGGCCGTGCCGTCGAGGCCGAGGGGCAGCAGCGCCGCCTCCCAGTCGGCCCGCCAGGCGGCCCGGCGGGCGGCGGTCTCCGCGAGGCTCGCCTCCAGCCGCGCGACGGACAGTCCGGCCGCGCGCAGCAGGCCGGCGGTCTGCAGGTTGGCCTCCCAGCGGCTCGCCAGGGCGGCGATCCGCACTTCGAGACCGTCCAGCGCGGCGGCGATCTCGAGGTCCGGCGCGGCGTCGAGGCCGGCGCGGCTGCGCAGGTCGGCCAGGGGCCCCCGCGCGGCCTCGATCCGTGCCAGGAGCCGGTCGGCCTCGATCCGCTGCGCGGCGAGGCGCTGCTCGGCCTCGATCAGGCTCTCCACCTCGGCGAGCCAGGCCGCCATCTCGGCCGGAGGACCGGGCACGAGCCCGGCGGGCCGCCACGCCTCGCGCCACGCCGCCTCGCCCGCCGCGATCTCCGCGGCGAGACCGGCGAGGACGTCGTCGGCTCGCGCGGCCTCCGCCTCCTCGGCGGCGAGCCGTTCCAGGTCGGCCGCGTGGGCGGCGACCCGGGCGGCGTCGGAGGCGCGCTCGTCCGCGACGCGGTCGGCCTCGAGGAGCGCGCGCTCGAAGGCCGCAACCTCGGCGACGGCGGCCGCCCGGCCGGCCGCGAGGGCGTCGCGCAGCGGCGCGAACGCCGCGTCGCGGGTTGACCGCAGGGCGTCGAGCCGCTCCCGGGTGGCGACGGGCCGGCCGGCCTCGCGCTCGCGCAGCCGTGCCCGGGTGACCGCGACCTGCCGGCGGGCCGCGTCGCACCGGTCGGCGGCCCGTTCGTGCTCGCGGGTCTTCGCCTCGAGGCCCTGACGGTAGCGCGCGACCGTGTCGGGGGCGGGCAGGGGCGTCCGCACGAGGGCGGCGAGGTCGGGCACCGGCGGCGACAGCCGCTCGGCCTGGTTGCGCAGCAGCGCCGCCTCCCGGCGGATCGCGCCGTCGAGGGTGTCCCGGGCGGCGATCCACTCGTGCAGTCGGGCGAGGGGCTTCAGCGCCTCCCGGAGCGGGGTCGGATCCCGGGCCGCGTCGGCCGCCTCCACCTCGCGGGCGAGGCGTTCCCGCTCGGCGCGGGCGGCGGCGAGGTCGCGGGCGATCTGCTCCTCGGCGGCCGCCAGGGTCCGGCCGTCGCGGATCAGCCGCTCGGTCCGCGCCCGCGCGGCGTCCGGGGGCTGGCGGGCCTCGAGCGCGGCGAGGTCGGGCACGCCGATCCGGGCGCGCAGCCGCTCCAGATCCAGCCCGACCTTGTGGGCGTCGCCCTCGATGCGGGGTAGGTCGGCGCCGCCCTTCTCGAACTCCCGGGTGCCGCTGAACGCCGCCAGGATCTCGTCCGCCCGATGGGTCAGCCCCGGCTCGACCGGCACCGATTCGGCCTCGCCGCGGGCCCGGTCGCGCGCGGTCTCGGCCCGCTCCGCCTCGGCGTCCGCGGCGCGGCACGCGTCCAGGGCCGCCCCCAGGCGGGCGATCCAGGCGGGATCCGCGTCGACGAGGTCGGTCTCGGCGGCGATGCGCCGCTCCAGCGCGTCGATCTCGGCGATGATCGGGCGGACGCGCTTGAAC
This sequence comes from Methylobacterium sp. 190mf, assembly GCF_900107945.1. NCBI lineage: Bacteria > Pseudomonadati > Pseudomonadota > Alphaproteobacteria > Hyphomicrobiales > Methylobacteriaceae > Methylobacterium > Methylobacterium sp. 190mf. Next base: position 192,900 of record NZ_FNVI01000011.1, read on the forward strand.
CGCTCCAGCCGGGCGCGCGCGACCGCGCCGGCCTTCTGCTCGGACCGGAGCGCCTCGAGCTGCGCGGCCGCCGCGGCGATCTCGTCGTTCAGGGCGCGCCAGTCGCCGGCGCGCAGGCCCCGCTCGCGGATCGCTCGCCGGGCCGTCTCGTGGCGCTCCAGCGCCTGGTAGAAGGTCCGGTGCTTGGCCTGGCGCGGGGCGAAGATGGCGTCGGCCTCCGCATCGAGCGTCGTCTGCAGCTCCGTGAGGCCGCGCAGGCCCGAGCCCGCCGCGAACAGGCTCGCGCCGACCTCGCCCTCCACGTCGACCATCTCGCGGCCCCCGGCCCGGAGGCTCGCCGCGTCGAGTCCGAAGGCCCGGCAGAACACCGTCCGGGACAGGCCGCCGAGGAACGGGGCCAGCGCGTCGTCGGCGAGCGGCGCGTCGGCGGCGTCGATGAGGGTACGGCTGTTGCCCTTCCGGCGGCGGAAGGACAGCCGGCGTCCGTCGGCGGCGGCGATCTCCGCGCCGAGGCGCAGCTGCGGCATGTCGTGCAGGAAGGCGTAGGGCGTGGTCTTCCCGAAGCCGAACAGCAGGTCGGTGACCGCCGCCAGCGCGGTGCTCTTGCCGGCCTCGTTGGCGCCCAGCACGACGTGCAGGCGCGCGTCGGGCCGGAACGCGACGGTGCGGTCCGTGAAGGCGCCGTAGCGCTCCAAGGCGAGGCGGATCAGGCGCATCGGGGGTCCATGGGCGCGCGCCTCAGCAGTGCCGGCCGCCGAGGCGCCCGAGGACGAGGGCCTCGGCCTCGGCGCAGAGCGCGTCGAATTCCGCGTCGAGGTCGGCCTCGGCGGCGGCCGTCCCGGGCATCCGGCCGCCGATCTCGGCCAGCGCCGCCTTCGCCCGGGCGCGGAACTCGGGGTCGCGGTCGAGGTCGGCGAGCAGGGCCGCGGGGTCGATGGCGGCGCCGGTCGGCTCCGCCGCGGCGCGCGGGCGGCGGGTCTCGATCTTCAGGCGTTCCAGCCAGATGTCCTCGTGCAGCCGGTGCGCGGCCGCCTGGATCTCGGCCGTCAGGGACTCGCGATCGGCCGCGAGGGCGTCGTGGGCCCGGGTCGTCCCGGCGAGGTGGACGCGGACCAGGAGCAGCCGGCGCGCCGCGATCCCGGCCAGGGGCCTCAGCGCCGCCTCGACGGCCTCGACGGCGCCGCGCGCGTCGGCCACCGCCGCGAGGTCGACCGTGATCTGCTCGAATCGCGCCCGGTCGAGGGGCAGGCGGCTGACGCCGGTCACCCGCCCGTCGGCGACGTCGACCACGACGGCGCCCTTCTCGCCGCACTCGCGCACGCTCCGGCCCTGGAGATTGCCGGGGAACACGATCCAGGGATCCCGGGACAGCTCCGCGTACTCGTGGATGTGGCCCAGCGCCCAGTACTCGTAGCCCCGGGCCGCGAGGTCGGCGACCGAGCAGGGGGCATAGGTCTCGTGGGCGGCGTGGCCGGTGCAGGAGGTGTGCAGGACCCCGAGGTTGAACCAGCCCGGCACGGCGGCCGGGTAGGTGAGCGCGAGGTTCTCCTCCACGGCCCGGCCCTGGAAGCTGCGGCCGTGGACCGCGACGCGGAGCGCGTCGAGGCGCAGGGTGCCGGCGCGGGCGGTCGGGAAGACGTGGACTGAGGCCGGCAGCGTGATCGAGCGCGTGATGACGCTCTCGGCGTCGTGGTTGCCGCGCACGAGGATCGTCGGGATGCCGGCGCGGTCTAGGCGCGCGACCTGCCGGGCGAAGAACAGGCCGATCGTGGTGTCGGCCCAGTCGCCGTCGTAGACGTCACCCGCGACAACGACGAAGGCGACCGACCGCTCGATCGCCTGGGTCACCAGATCCTCGAAGGCCTGCCGGCTCGCCGCGGCGAGGCGCCGGGCCAGTTCCGCGTCGCGCGCGGCGAGGCCCGACAGCGGGCTGCCGAGATGCAGGTCGGCGGCATGGATGAAGCTGAACGCCGTCATGGCCTCCGGACGGGATCGGTGGGAGGGCGGCGCGCGGCAATCCGCGGAGCGGCCGGCGTCGCCATGCCGGCTCTTAGGCCGCCGACCGGGTCGGCCTCAAGCGTCGCCCGGCGATGGGCTGTGGGGCGCCCAGGTCGGACCGCGCAGGCGCCGACCGCGGCGCGCCCGGGCCCGGCGCGAAAGCGGTCGAACGTCCCGGCTCCGGGCGCGTTAGAGCGTGGCGGTGGCGGGAGCGCCGCGCGTTGAGGTACGAGACCGGCCCGATGAATCCTGCTGCACGCCCGGCCCGCTCCACCCCCGCACCGTCGCCCGTCACGCCGATCCGCCCCGCCGAGCGGCCGCACCAGCCCTTCAAGATCGTGAGCTGGAACCTGCTGCGGCGCACCGGCGCGGCGGTGGACGACGTCGCCGCCCTCGTGGCGCAGGAGAAGCCCGACCTGCTGCTGATGCAGGAGGCGACCCGCGCCATCGGCTTCCTGCTGGACCGGATCGGCGGCCACTACGCCTGGGCGCCCCTGCCGGGCCGGATCCACGGGCTCGCCATGTGGAGCCCGAAGCCCTGGGCGGCGCCGCCCCGGGTCATCGCGCTCCCCTCCGGCGCCCTCGTGCACCGGGTCTGCCAGATCCTCGATCTCGGCGAGTTCGGCGTGGCCAACGTCCACCTGTCGCACGGACAGATGCTGAACCGGCGCCAGCTGCGCCGCATCGTCAGCGAGCTGCCGCCGCGGGCGGCCGTGCTCGGCGACTACAATATCGTCGGCCCGGCGCTGATCCCGGGCTTCCGCGACGTCGGACCGCGGCAATCGACCCACGCGATGGTCGAGGTGCTGCCGCTGCGGCTCGACCGCTGCCTCGCCCGCGGGCTCGTCTGCCACGCGCACGCGGTGCTGCCGCGGGGACGCTCCGATCACCGGCCGATCGTCGTCCATCTCGGCCCGGCGCCGGAGGCGCACGCCCCCGCCCGGTTCAAAGGTATGGCAGCAGCAGTCGCACGCCTGCGTCGCGCAGACGGATCGGCAGGCCGCGCGCGGCGAGATCCTCCCGGCTGAGCCGCGCCTCCATCTTGCCGCGTATGAACCGGTCGAGGTCGGCGGCGAGGTCGGCGTCGATGATCTCGACGTTCAGCTCGAAATTGAGCCGGAAGCTGCGCATGTCCCAGTTGGCGCTGCCGACGAAGCACCAGATGTCGTCGACCACCATCGCCTTGGAATGGTCGAAAGGCGGCTCGTCGAGCCAGACGTTCACGCCGGCCCGCAGCAGCGGGTCGAGATGCGCCCGGGTCGCCCAGTCGATGTAGGGATGGTCGCTGACCCGCGGGATGATCACGTCGACGGTGATGCCCCGGGTCGCGGCCTGGGCCAGCGCGCCGGTCACCAGCTCGTCGGGAAGGAAGTAGGGCGTTACGAAGCGCACCGACCGGCGCGCGCAGGCGAGCGCCTGGAGAATGACCTGCTCGATCTTCTCGACGTCCGCGTCCGGGCCGGAGGTCACGGCCCGGGCGACGCTCGGTCCGCAGGGCTCGAGGTCGACGAACCACGGGGGGCCGTCGAGGATCTCGCCGTCCACGAAGGCCCAGTCGGCCGCGAACGCGGCGGCGAGCTGCTCGACCACGGGGCCGGTCAGGCGGAAATGCGTGTCCCGGATCGGGTGCTCGGGCTTCAGGGCGACGCGGTTCGGGTGCGAGATGTTGAGGCCGCCCGTGAAGGCGATCCGGCCGTCGACGATCAGCAGCTTCTTGTGCGAGCGCAGATTGAGGAACGGCATCCGCCAGGGGAGGGCGGAGTGCATGAACAGGGCGGCCGGCACCCCGGCGGCCGTCAGGCGGTGGTAGACCGGAGCCCGGAAATAGCCGCCGCCGATCCCGTCGATGATGACGCGGACCTGCACGCCCCGGGCCTTCGCCTCCACGAGGGCGTCGCAGAATTCGCGGCCGGTGGCGTCGTCCCGGAAGATGTAGCTCGACAGGCCGATGCTGGACCGCGCCGCGCGGATCGCCGCCAGCATCTGCGGATAGCCGGCGTCGCCGTTGCGGAACATCTGCACGGTGTTGCCCGCGAAGGCCGGCAGGCTCGTGATCCGCCGGATCGCCCGGTCGAGGGGCCAGAGCGCCTCCGGCACCACGGCGTCGTCGGTGTCGGGCAGCTGCGTCGCGTCGGACGGCTTGGTCCGCAGCCGCCGCGCGCGGCGCGAGACCCGGTTGATGCCGAAGGTCAGGTACAGGGCGGTGCCGAAGATCGGCGACAGCCACGCGAGCCCGATCCAGCCCACCGCCACGCTGACCCGGCGCTTGCGCAGCAGGGCGTGCAGGGTGACGCCGATCGCCAGCGCGAAGCCGATCAGGGCCTCGACATCCGACCGCATCAGGGCGGTCGACTGGACCCAGCGGGTGATCGCGTTTTCCAAGGTGAGGCTATCCGGGTTCGCGTCGGGAGGCGCCGGATCGACCTGAAGCGCATGCGGCGGGCGGATTAATCCGCCGGCTTGGCCGGATGCGCAATGGGCGCGGCGGCCGCGGCGGCCGCGGGCCGCTCGCAGCGATAGGGTCCGCTGCCGTCGAGGGCCCCGTACAGGACCCGGCCGCCGGAGGCGATGCAGCGCGCCTTGGCCTCGGCATAGGGCCGGTGGAAGCTCCAGATGGTGATCATCGGCCCGATCGTCGCGAGGCAGACGCCGCCGAAGATCACGGCGGCGGCCCAGGTGGCGCCGTTGCGGTTCGGCCGCGGGGGCCGCGGCGGCGGCATCGTGCCGTAGAAGGACAGCGTCAGACCGAGCAGGTCGAGGGTGCTCATCAGCCGTTCCGCGTGGCGGCGCCGAGCCCGGCAGGGTCGGACAGGCCCCTCATCCTAGGGCAGGGCGGCGCCATCACCTATGCGCGTCGCGCCGGAGGGCCTGCGTCGTATCGCGCCAGTGCGCGGACCGGGACGCCGGCTCACGGCTCCCAGCGGGGCGGACGCTTGTCCAGGAAGGCGTCGATCCCCTCCTGCGCGTCGGCCATCATCATGTTCCGGGTCATGACCTCGGCGGTGTAACCGTAGGCGTCCTCCAGGCCCATCTCGATCTGCCGGCCGAACGCCTCCTTGCCGATCGCCAGGACGCGCCGGGCCTTCCCGGCGATCCGGGCCGCCAGGGCGCCCACCGCCGCGTCGAGCTCCGCCTCCGGCACGACGCGGTTGACCAGCCCGATCCGCAGCGCCTCCCCGGCGTCGATCGGCTCGCCGACCAGCAGCATCTCCAGGGCGGCCTTGCGCGATACGGCGCGTGACAGGGCGACCATCGGGGTCGAGCAGAACAGGCCGATCTGCACCCCCGGCGTGGCGAAGCGGGCGGTCTCGGCGCACACGGCGAGATCGCAGGTGGCCACGAGTTGGCACCCGGCGGCGGTGGCGATCCCGTGGACGCGGGCGATCACCGGCTGCGGAAGGCGCGTGAGGCTCAGCATCAGCCGGGCGCAGGTGCGGAACACCGCCTCGGTCGCCTCGCGGGACGGATCGGCGCGCATCTCCTTGAGATCGTGCCCGGCGCAGAAGGCGGGGCCGGCCCCCTGCAGAATCACCACCCGCACGGACGGATCCGCGCGGATCGCGTCGAGCTGCTCCTGGAGCGCGCCCATCAGGGCCATCGACAGGGCGTTGCGGGCCTGCGGCCGGTTCAGCGTCAGCGTCGCGACCCCGTCGGCATCGCTGCGCAACAGCACCGGCGCCTCCGGGCTGGCGGCGTGGGCCGTGGCAAGGGCTGCGGTCATGGCGGCGTCTCCCGGCGCCGGCCTCCCTGGCACGGAGCCGGTCGCGTCGCCGGACGGTAGCACGCAGGGTTCAGGTCCGCGACGGTGCCGCGGCCCGCGATCCGCGATCCGCGATGCGGCGGTTGTCAGGCGTGCTCGGCCAGGGCGAGGTCGAGGCTCGCGTAGTCGGCGCCCGGACCGTTCCACCACACCGCCGGATAGGCGGTGAGCCGGCCCATCACGCCGGCATAGGCGTCGGCGAGCGCGGTATCGACGACGACCAGCACGGCGCCCGACTGCGCGAGGCTTTCCGCCAGCGCCGCGTCGCGGCCGGCGCAGTCGAGGCAAACGACGCGGAGCCCGAGACGGGTGAGGCCGAGGCGCATGGCCTCGACCTGCCCGAGATCCTGCACCAGGAGCGCCACGGCCTGCCCGGCCCGCAGGCCCTCGCCCCAGGCCCAGCGCGAGACGCGGTGCGGACAGACCGCCGCGACCGGCACCGCCGGCGCGCCGCGCCGCTCCGCGCTGGCGGCTCCTTGCGCACCCGGCCGGGTGCGCCGGTCGGCGTCGCGAGCCGGGAGTGGGATGGAGGCCGCCGGGTGATGGACGCCGTACATGCGATGCGGACCGCCTGAATCTGGACACACTGCAGGTCCTGGCGTGACGCGAGCAGGTTAACACTCTCTCTCACCCGGGCGTTCCGTCGAAGAACGACCGTCTTTTCGTCGACGCGCGGGCCGGCGACTGGACCTATGGCGAACGGGCCGTGAACCGGGACGGGTGAATTGCCGACATCTCGGGTCGCATCTTCGGTCGCATTGGCGCGCGCGCGGGTCCGGCCTATGTCCCGCCCGCCAGAGGCGGCCCGCGAGAGGCCGCCCCCGATCGAGGAACCGCCGCGCATGCGCCCCACTACGACCCGGATCACACTCCTCGCCGCCGTCACGCTCGCGGCCCTGCCGGCGCAGGCGCAGATCCGGAACGCCCCGTCGCCGCGGGCCCTGGAATTCGCCGCCTACATCTTCGCGGCCTCGAACGTCTGCGGCTACCGGATCGGCAGCGACCAGTTCGAGGCCCTGCTGGCGAAGCAGAACGTGCAGATCGGCGACGTCCAGCCGCGCGGACCGTTCGGCAACCGGGTGCAGACCATGTTCACGCTGATGTCGAACCAGATGGCGCAGAACCGCGACCAGGCCTGCCTCGCGGTGGCCGGCGAGTACGGGCCCGAGGGCACGGTGGCCAAGAACGTGCTCCTGCCCGCCGGCCAGGACCCCGCCGCGCCGGCGAAGCCCGCCGAGCCCGCCAAGCCGCAATAGCCCATTCGCGGGATCGCCGCCGGCCTCAGCCGAGGCGCCAGTCGATCGGCGGGCGCCCGTGCGCGGCGAGCCACCGGTTGGCCCGGCCGAACGGGTCGGAGCCGGGGAAATCCCGCGCCCGGTTGAGCGGCGAGGGGTGTCCGCTCTCGAACACGCCGTGGCGGGTCGCGTCGATGAGCGCGGCCCTGGCCCGCGCCTGGGCGCCCCAGAGCAGGAACACGGCGGGCTCCGCGCGGGCCGAGACGGCGCTCACGGCCTGATCGGTCAGCGCGGCCCAGCCGTAGCGCAGGTGCGCCCCGGCCTTGCCGGCCTCGACGGTGAGCGCGCTGTTGAGCAGGAGCACGCCCTGCCGCGCCCAGGGCGTCAGGTCGCCGCCGGCGGCGCGGTCGGATCCCGCCTCCGCCAGGATCACCTTCAGCGAGGCGGGCAGGCGACCGGAGCCGACGAATGAGAAGGCGAGGCCGTTGGCGTCGCCCGGTGTCGGGTAGGGGTCCTGCCCGAGGATCACGGCCCGCACGTCCTGCAGCGGGGTCTCGGTCAGGGCGCGGAAGATCCGGTCCGGTGCCGGCAGGACGCGGGCGCCCGCGGCGATTTGGGCATCGACCCGCGCCGCCACGGCGTCGGCCTCCCCGCCGGCGAAGAACGGCAGGCTCAGCCAGGGCGAACCGGAGGCGCGGAAGGCCGTGAGGGCGTCGGCGACGGGTGTGGCGGCCATGGTCTCTCGCGATCGGTTTCCACGCCGAGATAGGAGGCGGACGCGCACCGTCATCGGCGCGGCGGTTGCGGCCGGGAGCCGCTCGTGTTTAGGGACGGGGGTCGAGCGCGCGGCCTGTCGCGGTGCGGCATGTCGCGTCCGCCCTTCGCCGGGCGGCTTCGCACCCTACATGGAAGCGCACCCGACGGGGTTTAAGCGCCGGCCAAGCCGAGGCGTACCAGGGCGTACGCGCCGGCCGCCGGATATCGGAAGCCAGAGGAAGGATCTCGGCGCGCGGCGCCGGAACGCTGCCATGAACGAACGCGTCGAACCCGCCGCGCTGGCGAATGGCCGGCCCCTCGCACCGCTGCAGCCCGCGGCGAGCACCCTTCCGGCCGACCACCCGAAAGTGGCCTGGGGCCGCGTCGGCGTGCTCCTGATGAATCTCGGGACGCCCGAGGGCACGTCCTACTGGCCGATGCGCCGGTATCTCAAGGAGTTCCTGTCGGACCGCCGGGTGATCGAGGTGCCGCGGCTGATCTGGTGGCCGCTCCTCAACCTGATCATCCTGACGAAGCGCCCCGGGCCGAAGGGCCGCGACTACGCCAGCGTCTGGAACAACGCGCTCAACGAGGGGCCGCTGAAGACGATCACCCGCGGCCAGAGCGAGCGCCTCCAGGCGGCCATGGGCGAGTCGGTGGTCGTCGACTGGGCGATGCGCTACGGCAAGCCCGAGGTCGCCGGCCGGATCCAGGCGCTGCTCGACCAGGGCTGCGACCGGATCTTGCTGGTGCCGCTCTACCCGCAATACGCCGCCGCGACCTCGGCCACGGCCTGCGATCAGGCCTTCCGGGCGCTGATGGACATGCGCTGGCAGCCCACGGTGCGGGTCTCGCCGCCCTATCACGACGACCCGGTCTACATCGCCGCCATGGCCGATTCGATCCGCGAGGGCCTGGCCAAGCTCGACTTCGAGCCGGAGGTGATCCTCACCTCGTTCCACGGCGTGCCGCGGAGCTACCTGCTCAAGGGCGACCCGTACCATTGTCAGTGCCACAAGACCGGGCGCCTGATCCGCGAGGCGCTCGGCCTGTCTCCGGAGAAGATGCGGGTCACCTTCCAGTCGCGCTTCGGCAACGAGGAGTGGCTGAAGCCCTACACCGACGAGACGGTGATGGAACTCGCGAAGTCGGGCGTGAAGCGGATGGCGATCGTCGCCCCGGGCTTCACGGCGGACTGCCTGGAAACCCTCGAGGAACTCGACGGTGAGAACCGGCACTATTTCGAGGAGAACGGCGGCGAGCGCTTCGCCTACATCCCCTGCCTGAACGACAGCGACCTCGGCATGCGGGTGATCGAGCACGTCGTGCGCCGCGAGCTCCAGGGCTGGATCTGAGATCCCGGCCGGGATGCCGCTTGCGGCGCGGCCCGGCCCGCCTATTATTTTCCTAAGCCGAACGGGCCCATCGGTTCGGCGCGGGAGGATCACATGGCGTTCTTCATCGGCATCGCGTGTCCGTGGCTGCTGATCGCGGTGCTCGACAGGATCGCCGAGGGGCGCCGCGGCGCCGAACTCTCGGCCCTCGGCATCACGCCCCAGCCGGCCCCGGCGCGATCCAGCTACCTCGTCCCGGATCGGCCGTACTGACGACGGGGCGCGGCCCCGCGGGGCCGCGCCTGTCAGCCTTGAACCGTCACTTCTTCGGTTCGGGCGCGGTCTGAGCCGCCGGCGGCGCGTCGGCGCGGTCGATCTTGGCCTCCGAGCGGAGCTTCAGGATCATGTCCTGCTGCGCCTTGCGGATCAGGTGCTGGTCGATCTGCTCCTTGAGCTCGTCGAAGGTCGGCTGCGGCTTGGTCCGCTTCTCCTCGACCTTGATCACGTGCCAGCCGAACTGGGTCTTGATCGGGTCGGAGACCTGGCCGGGCTTCATCGCGAAGGCGGCGTTGGCGAAGTCGGGCACCATCCGCTCCTTGGTGAACCAGCCGAGATCGCCGCCCTCGGCCTTCGAGCCCGGGTCCTTGGACGCCTCGGCGGCGACCTTGGCGAAGTCCTCGCCGCCCTTGATGCGCGCGGCGATCTTCTTCGCCTCGGCCTCGTTGTCGACCAGGATGTGGCGCGCGTGCACCTCTTCCTCGGGCTTCATCAGCTTGACGGTCTGATCGAAGATCGCGTGCTCCGCCTCGGGCGTGACCGCGCGCTTGGCCTCCTGCTCCAGGTAGTCGTCGAGCAGGAGCTTGTCGCGGAAGTAGGCGAGCTTGCGCTTGAACTCGGGCGTGTCGCCGACCTTGGCGGCCTCGGCGGCCTGCGCGCCGACGCGGAGGTCGACCATGTAGTCGACGAGCAGGCTCTTCTTCTGGGCCTCGTCGACGCCGGGCAGTGACAGGGCCGGGTCGTCGGCCGCGATGGCGAGGTCGCCCTGCGTGATCGGCTTGCCGTTCACGCTCGCCACGACCGCGTCGGCGCTCGGCGCCGCGGCCGGCGCGGCGGGCGAGGCGGCGGCCGGCGTGTTGGCGGCCGGCGTGGGGGCCTTCTGGGGTGCCTGGGCCAGCGCCAGTCCCGGCATCGCGACCATGACGGCGAGCGCGCTGACGCGCCGGAGAAGGGCGGTGTTCGGCATACGGGCGAAGTCCTCGGCTCACGTCTCGGCGCCGCGCCGGATCGGCCGGGCGTCGCGCCGCGGCACAGGTGGCCCGCGTCGGGCGAGAAGGCAAGCGCGGCCATTTCACCGGTGCCGGAACCGTGACCGTACCGGCATGCGTTGAGGGCTGCCCCTTCCAGGTGCGCCGGGCGATGTTTACCTCTATAAGCCCGGCCAACTCCGTCCAGGCCGGCCCGCCACGCTTACCCGTGGGCGGGCTCGCGCGTCCGCAGGTCTATGATGCTCGGCTCCATCGCCAAGAAGATTTTCGGCTCCTCGAACGACCGCCGCGTCAAGGGCTACCGCCCGCGCGTCGCGCAGATCAATGCGCTGGAACCGGAGATCCAGGCCCTCTCGGACGAGGCCCTGCGCGCCCGCACCGACATGCTGAAGGCCGAACTCGCCAACGGCAAGAGCCTCGACGACATCCTCGTGCCGGCCTTCGCTACGGTGCGCGAGGCGGCCAAGCGCGTCTTCGGCCAGCGCCACTTCGACGTGCAGCTCATCGGCGGCATGGTGCTCCACGAGGGCGGCATCGCCGAGATGAAGACCGGCGAGGGCAAGACCCTGGTGGCGACGCTGCCGGTCTACCTCAACGCCCTGGAGGGCAAGGGCGTCCACGTCGTCACCGTGAACGACTACCTCGCCTCGCGCGACGCCGAGTGGATGGGTCAGGTCTACCGGTTCCTGGGCCTCTCCGTCGGCACGATCGTGCACGGGCTCGACGATGCGCAGCGCAAGGAGGCCTACGCCTGCGACATCACCTACGGCACCAACAACGAGTACGGCTTCGACTACCTGCGCGACAACATGAAGTACGAGCTGTCCCAGCTGGCACAGCGCGGGCACAACTTCGCGATCGTCGACGAGGTCGATTCGATCCTGATCGACGAGGCACGCACGCCGCTGATCATCTCAGGGCCGGTGGATGACCGGTCGGAACTCTACGTGGCGGTCGACGCGCTGATGCCGCGCCTGCGCAAGGAGTTCTACGACCTCGACGAGAAGCAGCGCACGGTCTCGCTGACCGAGGAGGGCAACGAGTTCATCGAGGAGGCGATGCGCGAGGCCGGCCTCCTGAAGGAGGGCGACCTCTACGACGCCCACAACGTCACGCTGGTCCACCACGTGAACCAGGCCCTGCGCGCCCACACGCTGTTCACCCGCGACAAGGACTACATCGTCAAGAACGACGAAGTGGTGATCATCGACGAGTTCACGGGCCGCATGATGCAGGGCCGACGCTACTCGGAAGGCCTGCACCAGGCGCTGGAGGCCAAGGAGCGGGTCACGATTCAGCCCGAGAACCAGACGCTCGCCTCGATCACCTTCCAGAACTACTTCCGCCTCTACAAGAAGCTCGCCGGCATGACCGGAACCGCCTCGACCGAGGCCGACGAGTTCGCCGAGATCTACAAACTCGATGTGGTCGACATCCCGACCAACAAGGAAGTCGAGCGCGTCGACGAGGACGACGAGGTCTACCGGACCGTCGGCGAGAAGTACGAGGGCATCATCGCCGAGATCGACAAGGCGCATGCGCGCCACCAGCCGATCCTGGTCGGCACCGGCTCGATCGAGAAGTCGGAGCACCTCGCCGAGATGCTCAAGAAGGCCGGCTACAGCCTGCTCGACTACTCCGACCCGAACGCGCTGACCGACGTCTACGCCGCCGCCCGCGAGGGCCGGGTGACCAAGCGCTTCGCCGTGCTCAACGCCCGCTTCCACGAGCAGGAGGCCTACATCGTGGCCGAGGCCGGCGTGCCGGGCGCGATCACCATCGCCACCAACATGGCCGGCCGCGGCACCGACATCAAACTCGGCGGCAACCTCGAGATGCGGATCGAGAAGGAGCTGGGCCACCTCGCCGACGGTCCGGAGCGCGACGCCGCCATCGCGGCGATCAAGGCGGAGATCGCCGAGAACCGCACCAAGGTGCTGGCCTCGGGCGAGCCGGCCGATCCGGAGGCGGGCCGCAAGAAGGCGCTGCCCGGCGGCCTCTACATCATCGGCACCGAGCGTCACGAATCGCGGCGCATCGACAACCAGCTCCGCGGCCGCTCCGGGCGCCAGGGCGATCCCGGCCGCTCGAAGTTCTACCTGTCGCTTCAGGACGACCTGATGCGCATCTTCGGCTCCGACCGCATGGACGGGATGCTGCAGAAGCTCGGCCTGGAGCAGGGCGAGGCGATCATCCACCCCTGGATCAACAAGGCCATCGAGAAGGCGCAGCAGAAGGTCGAGGCGCGCAACTTCGACATGCGCAAGAACGTGCTCAAGTATGACAACGTCATGAACGACCAGCGCAAGGTCGTGTTCGAGCAGCGCCGCGACTTCATGGGCCAGGACAGCGTCCGCGAGACCGTGGACGAGATGCGCGAGGGCGTGATCGACGACCTCGTCGCCCGCCATATCCCGGAGAACGCCTACGCCGAGCAGTGGGACGTCGCCGGCCTGCGCGAGCAGGTGAAGGAGATCCTAAACCTCGACGTGCCGGTCGAGGACTGGGCCAAGGAGGAGGGCATCGCCGACGAGGAGATGCGCGAGCGCCTGCTCAAGGCGGCCGAGACCGCCTACGCCGAGCGGACCGAGAAGAACGGCGCCGAGGTCACGGCCTATATCGAGAAGCAGGTCCTCCTGCAGACGCTCGACCATCTCTGGCGCGAGCACCTCGTGACGCTGGACCACCTCCGGCAGGTGATCGGCTGGCGCGGCTTCGCCCAGCGGGACCCGCTGAACGAGTACAAGTCCGAGGCCTTCGACCTGTTCAACGGTCTCGTGACCGCCCTGCGCGAGCAGGTGACCGCGCAGCTCTCGCGGGTCGAGATCATGATGCAGGAGCCGCAGGAGGAGTACCCGCCCGGCGGTCCGGCGCTGCCGCCGATGTTCGCCCAGCATCTCGACCCGGTCACCGGCGAGAACGAGATGGACTACGCCGGCCTCGGCTCGGGCAGCGACGGCGGCGGGGGGCCGGCCTACGGCTTCGCCGCCCAGGGCCTCGCGGCGGACGGCGCCGTGCTGGAGCGCGACCCGACCGACGCCGCCACCTGGGGCCGCGTCGGCCGCAACGAGCCGTGCCCGTGCGGCTCGGGCAAGAAGTACAAGCACTGCCACGGCAGCCTCCAGGCCTGAGGCGGGGATGCCCGCGCGGGCGCTGTTCATCGCCGGGGCCGGGACCGAGATCGGCAAGACCTACGTCACCGCCGCCCTGACGCGCCGCCTGCGGGCGCAGGGTCGGGCGGTCCGGACGGTGAAGCCCCTCGCCAGCGGTGTCCCGCCGCTCAGCGATCCCGGCTTCGTCGAGAGCGACACCGCCCGGCTGCTGGACGCGCAGGGGCTCGCCCTGGACGAGGAGGCCGTGGAGGCCTGCTCGCCCTGGCGGTTCGCGGCACCGCTCTCGCCGGATCAGGCCGCCGTGCTGGAGGGGCGCACCCTGGACCTCGCCGACCTCGTCGGCTGGTGCCGGGCTGAGATCGCCCGCACCCAGGACACGCTGCTGATCGAGGGTGTCGGCGGGCTCATGAGCCCGGCCACCGAGGCCGCCACCGGCCTGGACTGGCTCCGCGCGCTCGGCGTCCCGGCGCTCCTCGTCTCGGGGAGCTATCTCGGGGCGATCAGCCACGCGCTCACGGCCTGCGAGACCCTGCGGCTCCACGATGTGCCGCTGCGCGCGGTGGTGGTCAGCGAGAGCCTGGGCGCGCCGGCGCCCGCCGCGACCGTGGCCGCGGCCATCGCCCGTCATGCCGGCGCGCCCGTGTTCTGTCTGCGCCGTGGCGACGCCTGCCCGGAGGAGCTGACCGGCTCGATCTGAATGCCGCGACAGCGTCGCTGGACGGCGCGGCCGTGGCCCCTAGCTTTACCGCCACGGCGTCGCGCCCGGCGCCCGGATGGTCGAGGCCGGGTGGCGCCGTGGGGGAATCCTGCGGTGAGCCAGACCCTTGCCCCGGCGGCGAGTCCCCGATCCGAGACCGGCGCGGTCGACGCGGGAGCGGCGCGCGACAGGCTCCGGCCGGCCCTCGTCTTCGGCGCGCTGGGCGTCGTGTACGGCGACATCGGGACGAGCCCGCTCTACGCGTTCAAGGAGGCGGTGAAGGCGGCGACCGCCGGCGGCGCCTCGGTGCCGGCGGCGGCCACCGGCGCGGTGTCGCTGATCCTGTGGTCGCTGATCCTGATCGTGTCGCTGAAATACGCGGTGCTGATCCTGCGCGCCGACAACCGCGGTGAGGGCGGCATCGTCGCCATGCTGGCGCTGCTCGGCGCCCGTCAGGCCAGGCCGGGCACGTGGAAGGCGCTGCTCCTGGTGGTCGGGCTGGTCGGCGCGGCGCTGCTCTACGGCGACGGCGCGATCACGCCGGCGATCTCGGTGCTCTCGGCGATCGAGGGCCTGAAGGTCGACGCGCCGTCACTCGGGCCGTACGTCGTGCCGATCACGCTGGTGATCCTGGTCGGTCTGTTCCTGGTCCAGCACAAGGGCGTGGCCGCCATCGGCCGGGTGTTCGGACCGGTCATGCTCGTCTGGTTCGTCGTCCTCGGGCTCCTCGGGATCGCCGGGATCGTCGCCAAGCCCGAGATCCTGGCGGCGGCCAACCCGTTCCGGGCCGTCGATTTCATGCTCCATGCCGGCTGGCACGTCAGCTTCGCGATGCTCGGCGCGGCCTTCCTGGCAGTGACCGGCGGCGAGGCGATGTACGCCGATCTCGGCCATTTCGGCGCCCTGCCGATCCGCATCGCGTGGTTCGCGCTGGTCCTGCCGGCGCTGGTGCTCAACTATTTCGGCCAGGGCGCCCTGCTGATCGCCGCGCCCGACGCCCTGGAGAACCCGTTCTTCCGCCTCAGCCCCGACTGGGGCCATCTGCCCCTGGTCGCGCTCGCCACGATGGCGACCATCATCGCCTCGCAGGCGATCATCTCGGGCGTGTTCTCCCTGACCCAGCAATCGGTCCAGCTCGGCTTCCTGCCGGCCATGCGCATCGTCCAGACGGCGCACGAGGAGCGCGGCCAGATCTACGTGCCGGCGGTGAACTGGCTGCTCGCCGTGGCGACCCTGACGGCCGTGGTGGTCTTCGGCTCCTCCGACGCCCTGGCCGGCGCCTACGGCATCGCGGTCTCGATGCTGATGGGCATCACCACGCTGCTCGCCGCGCTGATCGCGCTCCGCTGGGGCTACAACCCGATCCTGGTCTTCGCGGTCAACGGCTTCTTCCTCGCCATCGACCTCGTATTCTTCGCCGCCAACAGCGTGAAGATCCTCGAGGGCGGCTGGTTTCCCCTGGTGCTCGCCGGGCTCGTCGCCGCGATGATGCTGACCTGGAAGAAGGGAAACGAGCTGGTCGAGGAGGCGAGGGCCGCCCTGCGCCTGCCGGAGGACGTCTTCCTCGGCGGTCTCCAGCACCGTGACCTGCTGCGGCTGCCGGGCACGGCCGCGTTCCTCTCGGCGGCCGAGCACGGCATCCCGCTGCATCTCTCGCGCTTCGTCGAGCGCAACCACGCCCTGATGGAGCGCATCCTGATCATCACGGCGCTCTACGAGGAGACGCCCACCGTCCCGCGGGACCGGCGCGCCCACGTGACGATCCTGGCGCCGGATTTCTACCGGGTGATCCTCCGCTACGGCTTCATGGAGGAGGCCTCGATCCCCGAGGGGCTGGCCTGCGCGGTGGAATCGCGCCACCTGCCGCCGAACGTCCTCGACGACATGACCGTCTTCGTCGGGCACGAGACGATCATCCCGCGACGGGACAAGCGCGGCATGGCGCCCTGGCGGGAGAACCTGTTCGCCTTCATGCAGCGCAACGCCGAGCGCACCGGCGCCTTCTTCGGCGTGCCGACCCGACAGGTCGTCGAGGTCGGCACCGAGATCGAGATCTAGGCCCCGGCCCGAGACATTCCCGCCGCCCGGCAAGTCACCGCGGCGGCGCGGTCCAGAACAGGCCGAGTCGTGCGCAGAGATCGGACCACCCGCCCGGCCGCGATGTGCCTCGATCTGATCCCGGCGATTGACGCCGCGGCGTCCCTGGACGCTGCGCCGGTCCGGACCTGTTTCCAGCGCCGGCTCGCCGATGCACGGAAACTTGAGGCCGCTCCGCCGCCCCTCAGGGAACCGTAGCCTTCCGCCGTCGTTCCGCCCCGACGCAGGCGTCGCGCCCCCGGGGCGCGCGCCGGAATGGAGAGACAGCATGAACAGGGATCATCTCGAGGGCGGCGTTCGCCATCTGCGCGGCCGGATCAAGACGGCGGCGGGCGCGGTGCGCGGCCGGGCCGTCGACCAGCTCGACGGCGCCTACGATCAGGCCGCCGGCGCCGCCCAGTACGCCTACGGCGAAGCCCGGGATACGGTCCGCGACCTGCGCCACGGCGGCGAGCACCTCGTCGAGGAGGGGCGCGCCCGGTTCCGCGACGCCAGCGAGCGCGGGCACGCCCTGGCGGACGAGGCGCTCGAGCGCGGCCAGCACTACCGCGACCGCGCCGTGCGCCACGGGCGCACCCTCGCGGCGCGCGCGGACGAGAACCGCGGCACGACCCTCGCCCTGGTGGCCGCCGTCGCGTTCGGCCTCGGGTGGCTGGCGCGGCCGACCCGCTGAGCGGCGGACGGGACCTGATCCGGAGCGGGGCGGGCGTTCGCGCGGCCGCCCCGCCGATCAGAACGCATAAAGACATCTTTATGTCTTGATTGCTTCGTAGGCCGCGCGGTGGTAGGGGGTTGCCCCGACCCGCAACGCGAACACGGAGCCATCGACTCATGGCCAAGGATTACATCGTCAAGGATATCGGGCTGGCCGATTACGGCCGGAAGGAGATCTCGATCGCCGAGACGGAGATGCCGGGCCTGATGGCGGTCCGCGAGGAGTACGGCGCCGCGCAGCCCCTGAAGGGCGCGAAGATCGCCGGCTCGCTGCACATGACGATCCAGACCGCCGTGCTGATCGAGACCCTGAAGGCGCTCGGCGCCGACATCCGCTGGGTCTCGTGCAACATCTACTCGACCCAGGACCACGCCGCCGCCGCCATCGCGGCCGCCGGCATCCCGGTCTTCGCCGTGAAGGGCGAGACCCTGGAGGAGTACTGGGACTACACCTCGCGCCTGTTCGACTGGCACGACGGCGGCATGCCGAACATGATCCTCGACGACGGCGGCGACGCGACCATGTTCGTCCATCTCGGCCTGCGCGCCGAGAACGGCGACACCGCGTTCCTCGACAAGCCGGCCAGCGAGGAGGAGGAGGTCTTCTTCGCGCTCCTCAAGCGCAAGCTCGCCGAGAAGCCGAAGGGCTGGTTCGCCGGCCTCGCCGACAGCATCAAGGGCGTCTCCGAGGAGACCACCACGGGCGTCCACCGCCTCTACGTGCTGGCCAAGGAGGGCAAGCTGCTCTTCCCGGCGATCAACGTGAACGACTCGGTCACCAAGTCGAAGTTCGACAACCTGTACGGCTGCAAGGAGTCGCTGGTCGACGGCATCCGCCGCGGCACCGACGTGATGATGGCCGGCAAGGTCGCGATGGTCGCGGGCTTCGGCGACGTGGGCAAGGGTTCGGCCGCGTCCCTGCGCAACGCCGGCTGCCGCGTGCTCGTGTCGGAGATCGACCCGATCTGCGCGCTCCAGGCCGCGATGGAGGGCTACGAGGTCGTGACCATGGAGGATGCGGCCCCGCGCGCCGACATCTTCGTCACCGCCACCGGCAACAAGGACATCATCACCATCGACCACATGCGGGCGATGAAGGACCGGGCGATCGTCTGCAACATCGGCCACTTCGACAACGAGATTCAGGTCGCCGGCCTGAAGAACCTCAAGTGGTCGAACATCAAGCCGCAGGTGGACGAGATCACCTTCGCGGACGGCCACCGCATCATCCTCCTGTCGGAGGGCCGCCTGGTGAACCTCGGCAACGCCACCGGTCACCCGTCCTTCGTGATGTCGGCCTCGTTCACCAACCAGACGCTGGCCCAGATCGAGCTCTGGTCCAACCCGGGCAAGTACCAGAAGCAGGTCTACACCCTGCCGAAGACCCTCGACGAGAAGGTCGCCGCCCTGCATCTGGAGAAGATCGGTGTGAAGCTCTCGAAGCTCCGCCCCGATCAGGCCGCCTATATCGGCGTCTCCGAGAGCGGCCCGTTCAAGCCCGAGCACTACCGCTACTGAGCCCGCATCGCCGGTGGCGCGGGCGGCCTCGTCTCCGGGGCCGGCACCGCACCGCCGCGATCCGGCGACGCGGCGCGGTGGAGAGATTTGGAGGCCCGGCGCGCTGCGCCGGGCCTTCTCGTTTGTCAAGCGCAGACGGCCGAATCGAACTGTGTCTTCTGTGTGTCGTTAACGGCTGATTATGCCGACTTTGCCCAAAGCCACGCTTCGTTCCCCTTCCGGGGCGATTCCGCCGCACCTAGAGTGCGGGCGAATCTTAGATCGATGGGGCTGCGGCGGTTCGGGAGAATCGCCGCGGGAACGGTGCCTTCTGCGCCGCGCGGCGACGCGCGCCGGTCGGACAGCCATCGGGTACGGGGGCGGGGCAAACCATGGGTGTCGGTCGTGCGACACACGTTCGGATCGGCGTGGGCGCGCTCGCGCTGACGACGGCGAGCGCGGCCTTCGCCGAGCTGCCGGAGGCCGCCGCCGCGCATCCCGCGCGGGAGATCCACAGCGTGGCCGCCCTGGCGATCTTCGGCGGCCTCGTCGCCTTCGCGGTGATCCTGTCGCTCCTCCACCTCTACGAGCGCGGCCGGTGGACCCGCCGCGAGCGCGAGCTCGCCGCGACCCTCGACGTCCTGCGCGGCGCCCATGACCGGGCCGAGATGCTCCTCAACGCCGAGCGGCAGATCATCGTCACCTGGGATCATCGCAGCGAGCCGGTGGTCGAGGGCGACATCAGCCTCGCGATCCACGGCGAGCGGCCGACCTCCGGCTACGCCCGCCGCGTCCTGGCCTTCGGCACGTGGCTCGTCGCCGCGGACGCGGCCGCCGTCGAGACCGCCGTGGAGACCCTGCGGGCGCGCGGCACCAGCTTCGCGCTGAGCCTGCGGACCCAGACCGGCCGCAACATCGAGGCCCACGGGCAGGCCGTGGCGGGGCGGGCGCTCCTACGCCTGCGCGAGACCAGCCAGGAGCGCTGCGAGATCGCCGACCTGCGCGCGACCCTGGACGAGACCCGCCGCGGACTGTCGGCCCTGTCGGGGCTCCTCGACGCGATCCCCCAGCCGGTCTGGCGGCGCAACCGCGACGGTGGTCTGAGCTGGGTCAACGCCGCCTACGTGGCGGCGGTCGAGGCGGAGAGCCGCGAGGCCGCCCTCGATGCCGGACTGGAGCTGTTCGACCGGCCGGCCCGCGAGACGATCGCCCGCGAGGAGGCGGCCCGGTTCGCCGGCCTGACCCGGAGCGTCCCGCGCCTCTCGGCCATCGTGGCCGGGAACCGGCGGATGCTCGACGTATTCGAGACCGGGCTGGAGACCGGCCGCGTCGGCATCGCCATCGACGTGTCGGAACTCGAGAGCGTCCGCGCCGACCTGCAGCGGCAGATGAACGCCAACGTGCGGACCCTGGACCAGCTGCCGACCGCGGTCGCGATGTTCGACGTGTCGCAGCGGCTGATCTTCCACAACGCCGCCTACCGGCAGCTCTGGGACCTCGATCAGGCCTTCCTCGACGGCCGGCCCTCCGACGGCGAGATCCTCGACCACCTGCGGGCGGAGCGGAAGCTCGAGGAGCACGCGGATTTCCGCGGCTGGAAGCAGGGCGTGCTGTCCGCCTACCGGGCCGCGGAGGCGAACCAGACCTGGTGGTACCTGCCCGACGGCCGGACCCTGCGCGTGGTCGCGGACCCGAACCCGCAGGGCGGCCTGACCTACCTGTTCGACGACGTCTCCGACCGCCTGAACGCCGAGTCCCGCTACAACGCCCTGCGCCGCCTGCAGGCCGAGACCCTGGACACGCTGGCCGAGCCGGTGGCCGTGTTCGGCGCGGACGGGCGCCTGTCCCTTGCCAACCGCGCCTTCTTCACCGTGTGGCGGCTCGACCCGGAGATGATCGAGGAGCGCCCGCACGTGGACGCGGTGATCGCCGCCTGCCGGGCGCTCGCCCCCGTCGAGGAGCCGTGGCTCGACATCCGCGACGCGGTGGTCGGCCTCGAATCGCGCACCGCCCGGACGTGCCGCCTCGAGGTGGTCGACGGCACCGTCCTCGACTGCGCCGCGCAGCCGCTTCCGGAGGGCGCGACGCTCCTGACCCTGATCGACGTCACGGCGAGTGTGAACGTCGAGCGGGCGCTCACCGAGAAGAACGATGCCCTGGAGAAGGCCGCGCAGCTGCGCGACACCTTCGTGCACCACGTCTCCTACGAGCTGCGCTCCCCGCTCACCAACATCATCGGCTTCACCCAGCTTCTCGGCGACGAGACCGTCGGCGCGCTCAACGAGCGCCAGCGCGAGTATTCCGACCACATCATGCGCTCCTCGGCGGCGCTGCTCGTCATCATCAACGACATCCTCGACCTCGCCTCGATCGACGCCGGCTCGCTGGAGCTGCAGCGGGAGGAGGTCGACGTCCAGGCCACCGTCGAGGCCGCCGTCCGCGGCATCGAGGACCGGCTCGCCGAATCGCACATCACCCTCGCCCTCGACGTGCCGGAGGATATCGGCAGCGTCCACGCCGACGGGAAGCGGGTGCGCCAGATCCTGTTCAACCTGCTCTCGAACGCCGTCGGCTTCTCGGATGCCGGCCAGCGCGTGGAGGTCCATGCCCGCCGGACCGCTCAGGAGCTTCTCCTCAGCGTGCGCGACCACGGTCGAGGCATGCCCCCCGAGATCGCCGATTCGGTGTTCAACCGCTTCGAGAGCCACACCCTCGGAACCCGCCACCGGGGCGTCGGCCTCGGCCTGTCGATCGTGCGCTCCTTCGTCGAGCTGCACGGGGGACGGGTGCAGCTGGAGACCGCGCCGGGCAGCGGCACCCGCGTCACCTGCACGTTTCCCACCGACCTCGCGGGCGAGGGCCGGCGCGCGCCGCCGCTCGAACCCGAGCCCCCCGTCCTGTCGCCGCCTCCGCCTCCTCCTCCGCCGCCGCCGCCGCCGCCGCGCAAGCCGACCCTGACGCTGCAGTCGAGCAGGCCGGAGCCGCCGACATCCGACCGGCGAACGTCACCGTAGCGCTTGATTCCGCGGCCGGTCCCGCGCAGCAGGAGGCATGTCCGCTCATGATCGTTCCGGCTGGGCCGTCTTCGGCATCGGCGACTTCCGCCTGTTCGGCTCGGCCCGGTTCCTCACGGGCCTCGCCTACCAGATGCAGGCGGTGGCGATCGGCTGGTACGTCTACGACCTGACCCATTCCGCCCTGGCGCTGGGACTCGTGGGCCTCGCGGGCTTCCTGCCGGCGGTGCTGTGCGCGCTGATCACCGGCCACGTCGCCGACGCCTACGACCGGCGCCTCGTCGGCGCCGCCGCCTTCGCGCTCCAGAGCGCGGCGAGCCTCGGCCTCCTCGCCTGCGCCCTCGCGGGCGTGCACTCCGTCTGGCCGATCTACGCCCTGGTCATCGTCGTCGGCACGGCCCGGGCCTTCGCCAACCCGGCCCTGCAGGCGCTGCTCCCGACCCTGGTGCCCGGGCCGCTTTTCGGCTCGGCGATCGCGTGGAACGCGTCCCTCTGGCAGAGCGCGTCGGTGATGGGGCCGGCGCTCGGCGGCTTCCTCTACGCCCTCGGACCCGCCGTCGTGTTCGGTGGGGCAGGGGGCAGCTTCGCCCTGGCCAGCGTCCTGACCCTGCTGATCCGCTACCGGCCGGCGGCGGTGAGCGAGCGGCCGCCGATCACCTGGGCGGCGCTCTCGGCCGGGATCGACTACATCCGCTCCCAGCCGGTGGTGCTCGGGGCGATCAGCCTCGACCTGTTCACGGTGCTGCTCGGCGGCGCCACGGCGCTGCTGCCGATCTACGCCGCGGAGGTCTTGCACGTCGGCCCGCTCGGCCTCGGCGCGCTCCGGAGCATGCCGGCCTTCGGGGCTGTCGCCATGGCGGTGCTGCTGGCGAACTACCCCCTGCGGCGCCACGCGGGCGTGCGCATGCTCCGCGCCGCCGCCGTGTTCGGGGCCGCCACGGTCGCGTTCGGGCTGTCAACGTCGCTGCCGCTGTCGATGGCCTGCCTGTTCGTCACGGGCGCCGCCGACATGATCTCGGTCTACGTGCGCCAGACCTTCGTGCAGGGCGAGACGCCGGACGCGATGCGCGGCCGCGTCTCGGCGGTGAACACGGTGTTCATCGGCGCCTCGAACGAGCTCGGCGAGTTCGAATCAGGGCTGCTCGCCGCCGCGATCGGCGCGGTCCCGGCGGTGGTGGTCGGCGGCGCCGCGACGGTCGGGGTCGCGCTGCTCTGGGGCAGGCTCTTCCCGGCGCTGAGGGCCCGCGACCGGCTGATGGTGCAGGGCTAGCGCGCCGTCGCGCGGCTCGGGACGCGACGCGTCCCGGATGACGGCCGTGGCGATCGTGGCTCCGCGAGCCGACGCCGCACGAAACGCGGGTCCCCTCTCCCGTGTGGGGGAGGGGTAAGGCGCAGCTCTCTCGACCGGACCTGCCGTCCTGCCGAACCGTTGCACCAGAATCGGGAACGGCCCCGGAGCCCGCCCCGTGAGCCGGGCTCCGCGACGGGCTCAGCGGCCCGACAGCAGCGGCGACCAGGTCGGGTCGGACGCGTAGGCGGGCGTCGGGACCGGCTGCTCCACCTTGCCGGTGATGTCGACCATGAACAGCTTGCCGCCGCCCTGGCCGCCCGGATCGCGGAAGAACAGCACGTACTGGCCGTTCGGCGCGAAGGTCGGGCCCTCGTTGTGGAAGCCCTCGGTGAGCACGCGCTCGCCGGAGCCGTCGGGCTTCGAGACGCAGATGGCGAAGCCGCCGTTGCGCTGGCGGGTGTAGGCGATCAGGTCGCCCCGGGGCGAGAAGGCCGGCTGCGAGGCCGAGCCAGGGCCGAAGGTGATCCGGTGCGGGTTCGAGCCGTCCGCCCCCATCACGTAGACCTGCTGGGAGCCGCCGCGGTCGGACTCGAAGGCGATCTGCGACCCGTCCGGCGAGTAGGTCGGCGAGGTGTCGATCGCCATGCCGTTGGTGATCGAGCGCTGGGCCTTCGAGGCGAGGTCCATCGTGACGATGTCGGCGTTGCCGCCCTGCTGGACGCTCATCACGATCTTGCGGCCGTCCGGCGAGAAGCGCGGGCTCGCGCTCATCGAATCGACGTTGCCGAGCGCCTGGCGGGAGCCGGTCTCCAGGTTGATCATCTGCACCCGCGGCTGGTGGCCGGTGGCCTGGGCCATGAAGGCGATGTCCTGCGTGGCCGGCGAGTAGCGCGGCGCCACGATCGACATCTCGCCGGTGGTGATCGCCCGGACATTGGCGCCGTCCTGGTCCATGACCATCAGGCGCTTGCGGCGGTTCTCCTTGGGGCCGGTCTCGTCCACGAAGGCGATGCGGCTGTCGAACCAGGGTCCGAGGCCGGTGATCTTGGTGTAGACCCCGTCGGCGATCAGGTGGCCGGTGCGCCGGACGTTGGCGGCGTCGGTGCCGTATTGCTGGCCGGTCATCTGCTGCCCGTTGGTCACGTCCCAGAGCCGGAACTCGACCTTGACCCGGCCGCCCTCGCGGACGACCCGGCCGGTGACGAGGCCCTGCACGCCGGTGGCGCGCCACTTCTCGAAGTTCGGCGCGGCGTCGAAGTTCGGCTGCTCGGGGAAGCGGGCGTGGTCGAGCGGCGTGAAGTAGCCGGAGCGGCGCAGGTCGTTGGTGACCACGCCGGAGACGAGGCCCGCGAGGCTCGGGTCGCCGCCGAAATCCGCGATGGCGATGGGCATCGGCTGGAAGTTGCCGCCGCCGATGCGCAGCTGCAGCTGCGCCTGGGCCGGCCCCGCCAGGACGGCCGTCAGCAGGGTGAAGACCGCGATCAGGCGCGCGGCGAAGGACGTCGGGAGGCGCCCGACGGAGGGGAGGTGCAGCATGGTGGGTCGGATCCGAGTGACGATCAGACGGGAACGCGGGGACGGCGGGACACTGGCTGGAAGACCTCAGGTCGCCGTGAACTCGAACTCCGCGTTGATGGCCTTCCAGTCGTTGTAGTACGGCGCGTAGGTGGCCGGAATGTTGTACGGCGCGCAGCGGCGGACCGCCCGGAGCGCGGCCTGCGCGATCGACTGGTCGACCGAGCTGGATCCGCCGCGCATGATCCGCGGCTCCGTGCTGAGCGAGCCGTTCGGGTTCAGGCGGATGTCGAGCACCGGCAGGACCACGCCCTGGGCCGCGCCGGGCGGCGCCGAGTAGCAGCGCTCGATCTGCTGCTGGAGCAGGCCGACCAGGGCGTCGCGCAGCGACGGCGAGAGGCGCTGCGCGTTGCCGGTCGCCGCGCCGAGCGCCGCCACCTTCTGCACCGCGTGGCCGGTGGCGCCGGTCGACTGTGACGGCGCCTTCGAGGCGAGCATCGAGCGGATGTCGCCGGCGTTGAACTTGTCGGCGAGTTCGGCCTGCTTGCGCGCCTTGGCCTCGGCGTCGGCCTTGGCCTTCGCGTCCGCCATGGCCTTGGCCTTGGCCTTCGCGGCGGCCTCGGCTTTGGCGGCGGCCTCCGCCTTCGCGGCCTCGGCTCTCGCCTTGGCGGCGGCCTCGGCCTTCTCGCGCTCGGCTTCGGCCTTGGCCTCCGCGATCTCCTTCTGGCGCTCGGCTTCCGCTTCGGCCTTGGCCTTCGCGTCAGCGGCCTTCTTGGCCGCTTCCTTGGCCGCTTCGGCCTTCTTCGCGGCGGCGGCCTTCTGGGCGGCCGCCGCGGCCTCGGCTTCCTGCTTCTCGATCAGCTTCTCGAGCTGCTCGCGCTTCTCGGCCTCGGCCTTCGCGACCGCCTCGGCCTTGGCCTTCGCCTCGGCCTTGGCGGCGGCAGCCTTCTCCGCGGCGGCCTTCTCGGCCGCTTTCTCGGCCGCCTTGGCGGCAGCCTTCTCGGCGTCGCGCTTCTCCTGCGCCGCCTTCTCCGCCGCCTTGGCGGCCTGGGCCGCCTCCTGCGGATCGGGCTCGGCGCGCAGCGGCATCTCGTCCGCGTTGGCGAGCTTCATCTCGGCCGTGCGGGTCGGCGCGGTCGGCGCGTCCTGCTTGGAATTCTCGGGCTCGCGGTCCTCGAACTTCTCGGCCTTGCGGTCGGCCCGCGAGGTGGCGTTCGGCATCGGCTTGTCGGCCTGACGCTCGCCCTTGGTGATCTCGGAGAACTGGTTCTCGGTGATCACCTCAACGGGCACGCCCTCCTGCGCCTCCGGCAGGGCCGGGGCCGCGACGCTGACCAGCGCCAGCGCGAGGAGCGCGACGTGGGTGCCGGCGGAGATCCAGACACCCGGTTCCTTGCGGTCGAAGCGGAACTCCACGGGACGGCCCTACTGATGCTCAGGCTCGGTGACGAGGGCGACCTTCTTGAAGCCGCCGCCGGTCACGATCGCCATCACCTGCGCCACGCGGCCGTAATCGACCCGCTTGTCGCCGCGCACGAAGACGCGCTCCTCGGTCCCGGTCTTGGCGGTCTCCATGAGCTTCGGCACGATCGAGTCGTCTGTGAGCTCGTCCTCGCCGAGGAAGACCTGGCCGGTCTGGCGGATCGACAGGGTGATCGGCTTCACGTCGGAATTGAGCGGCGAGGCCTTGGATTGCGGCAGGTCGAGAGGCACGCCCACGGTCATCATCGGCGCCGCGACCATGAAGATGATCAGGAGCACGAGCACGACGTCGATGAACGGCGTCATGTTGATCTCGTTGATGGGTCCGCCGCGGCGGCCCCGGCGCCGGCGGCGCTTGCCGCCCTGCGATGCGCCCGCTGCCATGCCCATGGATCGGTCTCCTCTGGATCAGCCGGTTCAGGCGGCGAGCGGCAGGCGCTCGTCGATCTGGCGGGAGAGGATGGCGGAGAACTCGTCGGCGAAGCTCTCCAGCCGCGACTGCGCCTTGGAAACCTCGGCCTGGAGCTTGTTGTAGGCGAGCACCGCCGGGATCGCGGCGAACAGGCCGATCGCGGTGGCGAACAGCGCCTCGGCGATGCCGGGGGCGACGACCGCGAGCGAGGTGTTCTTCGAGGCCGCGATCGAGGTGAACGCGGTCATGATGCCCCAAACGGTGCCGAACAGGCCGATATACGGGCCGGCCGAGCCGATCGAGGCGAGGAACAGCAGGCGCGACTCGAGCCGCTCGACCTCGCGGTGGATGGTGACGTCGAGCTGCTTCTCGATGCGCTGCGACAGCGACTGGATCTGCCGACCGGAGCCCTCGAAGCTGCGCTTCCACTCGCGCATGGCGGCGACGAAGACGGCGGCGAGGCCCGTGGCCGGCCGGTCGTTGAACGAGCGGAACAGCTCCTCCAGGGAGCGGCCGGACCAGAACGCGTCCTCGAACGCGTCCATCTCGGCCTTGGTCCGGCGGAACAGCAGCGTCTTGTCGACGATGATCGACCAGCACCAGATGGAGGCGCTGAGCAGCCCGATCATCACGATCTTCACGACGAAGTGGGCCTGCAGGAACAGGCCGAGCAGCGTCATGTCGGCGACAGGCGCGGCCTGCATCGCGTCGGCTGGGTTCATCCGTCGAGGTCTCCTGCTCCGGATCGCGATGCGCCGGGCGAGGCCCGCGTCCGCCGGATCCGTGAGCGATATCAACGCTGTCGCCCGCGAATCTGTCGAAAGTAAGGGCCGTCGACGGCCCCCGCGCCACGCCGTGGCATCGCCTCCGTTAAGGGCGCGGCAGGGTTAAGGATCGGTTTCGATCCGGGCGATCCTGAGGCATGTGCCGCCGTCCGACGGGCCGTCCGGGCTGGACCTGCCGAAAGCGCCTCCCGTATGGTCGCGGCCCACGGCGCCGAGTCGACAGCCCTGAGATACGCAGGACGCGCATGACCCTCCCCGTTCCCAGCCTGCCCGATCTGCTGCCCACCGGCCCGGCCCGGTTCCTGGGCTGGTCCATGATCGCCGACCCGATGTTGGCCGGCTTCCTGGCGCGCGCCGGATTCGACGCCGTCCTGCTGGATCAGCAGCACGGCACCTACGACTACAAGACGTCGTGTGCGGCGATCACCGAGGTCGCCCTGGCCGGCAAATCGACCCTGGTGCGCGTGCCGGTGGGCGACTTCGCCATGGTCTCGCGGATGCTCGACGCGGGCGCCGCCGGCGTCGTGGCGCCGATGATCAACACCGTCGCGGATGCCGAGGCCCTGGCCGCGGCCGCGAAATTCCCGCCGGTCGGGCAGCGGAGCTGGGGACCGGACCGGGCCATGTGGCTCTCGGGGCTCCGGAACGGCGCGGACTACCTCGCGGGCGCCAACGATCGGGCGCTCACGATCGCCATGTGCGAGACCGAGGCGGGGATCGCCGACCTGGAGGCGATCCTCGCCGTGCCGGGCATCGACGGCGTCCTGGTCGGCCCCGCCGACCTGTCGATCGCCCTGTCCAAGGGGGCGGCCATCGACCCGCTGGGATCGGCGGTCACGGCGGCCCTCGGGGAGATCGCGCGCAAGACCCGGGCGGCGGGCAAGATTCCCTGCGCCTTCGCGCCGTCGCCGGCGCGCGCCCAGGAGATGGTCGGGATGGGCTACCAGCTGGTCTCGGTCGAGTACGACGCGCTGACCATCGTCAACGCCTTCGCGCGGGTGCTCTGCGAGGCTGACCCGGCGCGGGCCGGCTGAGGTCTAGGCGGCCTCGCCGGGCGCGAGCCGCCGCCGCAGCGCGTCCGGGAGGCGGACGGCGCGGCCGTCCCGCACGCAGGCAACCGTGACCTCCGCGGAGACCAGCACTTCGTCGCCCCGTCGGACGTCCTGGGCGAGCTGCATCGACGCGCCGCGCAGGGCGCGCGTGCGGGTCACGACGGTGAGCAGGTCGTCCATCCGGGCCGGCCGGAGGAAATCGAGGCTCATGCGCCGCACCACGAAGACGAGGCCGCGTGCGTCGCGGTGCAGGTCCGACTGGTCGCCGGCGAGTTCCCGCAGCAATTCGGTGCGGCCGCGCTCGAGGAAGCGCAGGTAGCTGGCGTGGTAGACGAAGCCGGAGAAGTCTGTGTCCTCGTAGTAGACGCGCACGCCCATCCGGTGGGGCGGGGCACCGTCCTCCGCGGGTCCGTCACTGGCGGGCTCGATCGCGCTCATGCGCCCCTTTAGCGACGGGCGGTGCGACGGCGCAACACGACGAGGGCCGCCCTGGGGCGGCCCTCGCGCAGATCACGCCATGCGCGGCGCTCAGCCGCCGATGCGGGCCGCGAGGCTCGCCGAGTGGGCGTGCTCGTCGGCGATGTAGGGCAGGGCCTCGGTGGCGAACTTGCGGCCCTGGGCGTTGTCGCCCTGCTTGGCGTAGGCGTCGTAGAGTGCCAGGGTGCGGGCGTCCGAGCGGGCCTGCTGGTCGATGTAGGTCCGGTCGAAGGCCCGGCCGTTCGGGGCCGCCTGGAGCTGCGCCAGACGCGCTTGTCCGCGCTCGCCGAGGGCCACGCGGCGGCCCGGCTCGGCCGGGCTGTTGTCGACGATGCCGACCGCGCCGAGGGCGCCGCCGACGATGCCGGTGCCGATGTTGGCGGCCACCGTCACCGGCGCCAGCACCAGGCCGACCGGGTTGCTCAGGTCGGTGCGGATGCCCTGGTTGTCGGAGACCACCGAGCCGTTGCGGGTGAGGGAGGTGTTCGGCGGCAGCAGCGCGTCGGTGGTCGCCTTGCGCTCGACGAGGACGCGGTTGGCGTAGTTGCGGACCCGGGGGTTGCGCGACCGCTGGAGGGCGATCCGGCTCGCCTCGATGCTGGCGGCGTCCGAACGCAGCGCCTCGGCCCGGAAGGCGGGCGTCTCGGTCGCGGCGGCGCCGACGCCGTCCTGATTGGCGAAGGGCAGCACGCGGATCGGCAGGGCGTCCTGCGCGAAGGCGGGCGCCGAGATGGCGGCGACGGACAGGCCGAGCACGGCGAGCGTGAGTTTCTTCATGGCGGAAGTTTATCCCTGACGTTGTTCTTGAGATCGCGAAGATCTGCCGCGATCGGAGGGCAGGACCCTGATCGGGACAGCCTTGCCGGCGCCGAGCGGACCCGGCGCGGTCGCCTCCCCAACTGTCGCGTTTCAGCGCTGTTCCACGCGCTCCGGGAGTTTTTACACGTACGTGATCGGCGAGACCCCCGCCTAAGCTTGGCAATATTGTTCCGAGACGATCGACAAAATGGCTGTTACGGCAGCGACTTGTCGAGATCGCGACGCGGAACTCACCCGTCTGCCGCGCGCAGCATCGCGCGATCCGCGCATGTGCCCGGTGAAATGCTGGTCCGAATTCAATGCATGGAGACGCGTTGATCGGTCCTCAGGGCTCTCCGTCACCGAAGAAGCCGAACTGCCCGGGCGTCTCGCGCTTCGGTTCCGGCATCTGCATGTGCCGGTAGGCGTGTCGGGTGAGGACGCGTCCGCGGGGTGTGCGCTGCACGAAGCCGCGCTGGATCAGGTAGGGCTCGATGATGTCCTCGATCGCGTCCCGCGGCTCCGACAGCGCCGCCCCGATCGTCTCGATCCCCACCGGCCCGCCCCCGAACGAGCGCGCGATCAGGCTCAGGTACTTGCGGTCCATCACGTCGAGACCCGCCCCGTCCACGTCCAAGAGCTGCAGCGCCCGGTCGGCGATCGCCCGCGTCACCGTCTCGGCCTCCGCCACCACCGCGAAGTCCCGCACCCGCCGCAAGAGCCGACCGGCGATCCGCGGCGTGCCCCGCGCCCGACGGGCGATCTCGTTGGCGCCCTCCGCCGACATGCCCAGGCCCAGCACCCGCGCGCCGCGCGCCACGATCTGCTCCAGCTCGTCGATCTCGTAGAACTCCAGCCGGATCGGGATGCCGAACCGGTCGCGCAGCGGCGTCGTCAGCAGCCCCGCCCGCGTCGTGGCGCC
>NZ_FNVI01000016.1:0-160012 GCF_900107945.1 Methylobacterium sp. 190mf
GACGCGGACGTGCCCGCCCGGGACGCCGACCCGCCGCGCACGGCGACCGAGCGGCGCCTCGCCGATCTCTGGGCCGCGGTGCTCGGCCTGCCCGGCCCCGACGCCGTCGCCCGCTCCGACACCTTCTTCGAGCGCGGCGGCGATTCCATCCTCGTGATGAAGCTCGTCGCCGCCGTCCAGGAGAGCCTGGGACCGCGCCTGCCGCTGCGCGCGGTCTTCGATCACCCGACTCTGGCGGATCTGGCCGCCCGGATCGACGCGGACGGCAGCACCGGCGGGGCCGGGGCGGCCGACCTCACCGACATGGAGAGCTGGCTCGACGCGATCGAGACGGCGGCAGGAGCGACGCGGACATGACCCTTCAGGCCACGCAGATCGCGCGACGCTTCGCCCGGCTCGCGCCGGAGCAGCGCCGGGCCTTCCTCGCCAAGCTCGCCGAGAACGGGATCGACTTCGCCACCCTGCCGATCGTCCCGGCGGACGGAGACAGGACGGCGCTGCCGCTCTCGGCGGCGCAGCGCGGCCTGTGGCTGACCTGGCAACGCGAGCCACTGAGCCCGGCCTACAACCTGACCGGCATCGTCGAGATCGCCGGGACCCTCGATCCGGCGCGGCTCCAGGCCGCCGTCGACGACCTCGTGCGGCGCCACGAGCCGCTGCGCACCACCTTCGGACTGGATCCGCAGGGCGAGCCGTGCCAGCGCGTCCACCCGGCCGCCCCGGTCCCGATCCGGGTCCGCGAGGGGCTCGACGCCGCCGCCAGCGACGCCCTCGCGGAGGCCCTGGCCCGCACGCCGTTCGATCTGGAGGCCGGCCCCCTGCTCCGCGTCGAGTTGCACCGCCTCGGGTACGGCACCGACCGGATCCTGCTCGGCCTGCACCACATCGCCGCCGACGGGCAGTCGATCCCCCTGCTGCTGCGCGACCTCGATGCCCTGTACGCGGCCCGGTCGCGGGAGGCGGGGGCCGACGGTCTGCCGCCGCTGCCCGTGCAGTACGCGGATTACGCCCTCTGGCAGCACGGCCGGCTCGAGGCCGGGGAGGCCGAGCGCCAGGCCGCGTACTGGCGCTCGGAACTGGGCGCGTCCCCGGCCGAGACGCCGCTGCCCCTCGACCGGCCCCGCCGCGCGGAGCGCGCCGCTTCGGGCGGGATCCACGCGTTCCGGATCCCGCCCGAAGTGAGCGAGCCCCTGCGAAGCCTCGCCCGCCGCGAGGGCGCGACGCCGTTCATGGCCGCCCTCGCGGGGTTCGCCCTGACGCTGGCGCGCTACGGCGACGGCGCGGACGTGCGCGTCGGCCTGCCGCTCGCCGACCGCGCGCGGCCCGAGACGCGCGGCATGGTCGGCCACCTGACGGGCATCGGGGTCCTGCGGGCCCGCGTCGACCCGCGCGACGGTTTCCGCGCCCATCTCCGGCAGGTCCGCGATCGGCTGCTGGCCGCCCAGGCGCACGCCGACCTGCCGTTCGACCGGATCGTCGCAGCGTCGGCGACGGAGCGTCGGCCCGGACTCCACCCGCTGTTCCAGGTCAAGGTCACCGAGCAGGCCGCGCCCCCGCCCGACGCCCGGTTCGCCGGCCGGCCGATGCGGCTGCGCGGCCTCGACGGGGGCGACGTCCACTTCGATCTCAGCCTCGATCTCGTCGATTCCACCGAGGGCCTGTGCGGCCGCCTGGCCTTCGCCCGCGACCTGTTCGACCCCGAGACCGTCGCGGGCCTGGCCGAGGCCTTCGCGACGCTGCTCGCCGCGGCCGTCGCCGAACCCGATCGCCCGCTCTACGCGCTGGCGAGCCCCGCCCCCGCCCCGGCCGCGCTCGACGGGGTCGCGCTCGACGTGGTCGCGGCCTGGCGCGCCCGCGCGGCCGAGGCGCCGGAGGCGCCCGCCCTGCGGCAGGGCCGGCGCTCCCACAGCCGGGCCGAGCTGGATGCCGCCTCGGACCGCCTCGCCGCGCGGCTGGCCGCGGACGGGGCGGGGCCGGAGACGCGGGTCGCCCTCCATCTCGGCCGCGGCCCCGAATGGGTGCTCGGCCTCCTGGCGATCCTCAAGACCGGCGCCGCTTACGTGCCGATCGATCCCGGCCTGCCGGCCGCCCGCCGGGCCGACCTCGTGGCCGAGTGCGGGGCCTGCCTCGTCCTGGGCGACCCTGTTCCGGGCGACCGGCCCGACCGGCCGGTGATCGCGGCGCGCTTCGACCCGGCCGAGGACGCGGCGGCCCCGCCCTTCGCGGCCGCGCCGCCGCATCCCGACGCGGCGGCCTACATCCTCTACACCTCGGGTTCCACGGGCCGGCCTAAGGGGGTCGTCGTGACCCGCGGCGGCCTCGCGCAGTACGTGGCCGGGATGCTCGCGCGCGTCGGCCTGCCCGCCGGCGGCCGCGTCGCCATGGCCTCGACCGTGGCGGCCGACCTGGGCAACACCGTGCTGTTCGGCGCGCTGGCCGGCGGCTCGGAACTCGACCTCCTCGACCACGAGACCGCCCTCGACCCCGACCGCTTCGCCGCGGCGGTCGGGGGGGACGCGGCCGGGGGCCGGAAGGTCGACGCCCTGAAGATCGCGCCGAGCCACCTCGGCGCCCTGCTCCAGGCGGCCGACCCCGCCGCCGCGCTGCCCGAACGGCTCCTCATCCTCGGCGGCGAGGCGCTGCGCTGGCCCCTCGTCGACCGGATCGCCGCGCTGAAGCCCGGCTGCCGGGTGGTCAACCATTACGGGCCGACCGAGGCGACGGTCGGCGCGCTGTGCCAGGAGGTCCGCGCGGGGGCGGAGCACCGTGGCGGTGCGCTCGGCCCGGAGGACGGGGCCGGACGCTGGGCCGGCGGCGCGCCCATCGGGACGCCGCTCCCGGGCGTCCGCGCGCGCGTGCTCGACGGATTCCTCGCACCGGTGCCGCCGGGCGCGACGGGGGAGCTCTACCTCGGCGGGCCGCAGGTCGCGCGGGGCTATCTCGACCGGCCGGGCCTCACCGCCGAGCGGTTCGTCCCGGACCCGCACGCCGGCCCCGGGGCGCGCCTCTATCGGACCGGCGACCGCGTCCGGCTTCTCCGCGACGGCAGCCTCGCCTTCGTGGGCCGGGCCGACGACCAAGTGAAGATCCGGGGCCACCGGGTCGAGCCCGGCGAGGCGACCGCGGCCCTGCGCGAGCTTCCGGGAATCCGCGACGCCGCCGTCATCGCGCTCGCCGAACCGGAGGCCGACGGGGTGGAGGGCCCGCGCCTCGCCGGCTACGTCGTGGCCGATCCGGACCTCGACCTCGCCGCGCTGGGCGCCCGGCTCGCCGAGCGCCTGCCGCCGGCCCTCGTGCCGACGAGCCTGACCCGGCTCGACGCGCTGCCCCTGACCCCCAACGGCAAGCTCGACCGGCGCGCCCTGGCGTCGCTGGAGGCGGCGCGCGGGACGGACGGGAAGGATCCGCCCCGGGACGGGACGGAGCGGGCGCTCGCCGCCCTCTGGGCCGACCTCCTCGGCCTGGATCCGTCCGCGATCGGCCGCCACGACGCCTTCGCCGACCTCGGCGGCGACTCGATCCTGAGCCTGAAGATGCTCGCGCGCATCCGCCGGGAGGGCGTCGCGGGGGGCAAGACCCTCACCCTCGCGCAGATCCTCGGCGCGAAGAGCCTCGCCGACCTCGCCGAACGCGTCGCGCCGGCGGCTCCGCGCGGGCCGGAGATCGTCCATCTCCGCCGCGAGGGCGGACGGATCCCGCTCTTCTGCGTCCCCGGCTTGATCGCCAACGCGACCGAGTTCGCCGCGCTGGCCGCACGGCTCGGGCCGGAGCGGCCGGTCCACGGCTTCGTCAGCCACGTCTACACGGAGGCGCGCTGGCAGGGGTACGACGTGCCCGCGCTGAGCGGCGCCTACGCGGAGTGCATCGCCGCGCACGCGCCGGGCGGCCGGTGCGCGCTGGTCGGCTGGTCGTCCGGCGGCGACCTCGCCTACGAGACCGCGCGCCGTCTCGACGGGCGCGTGCGCGTCGACTTCCTGGGCCTCGTGGACGTGTTCGAGTCGGTGCCCTTCGCGGCGCCGCGGACCCTGGACGCGGACACGCGGGCGCTGGCCGCGCGGCGCCGCGCGGACTGGCTGGACGGCTCGCGGATGGCCGAGCAGTGGCGCGGGCTGATCGCCCGCATGGACGCGGACGAGCGGGAGGCGCTCGACGCCTACCTCGTCGACAACCCGGAACTGCCCGCGGACGGGCCCGACTTGACGGCGCGCGAGTTCGAGCTGTGGGCCCTCTTGGACAAGCGCGTGCGGGCCAAGCGCCACGCCTTCGCGCCGCTGTCGCGGCCCGTGCACGTCTTCCAGGCCGCGGATTCGCTGACGCGACCGGAGCGCCTGCGCGACTGGAGCGCGCTGGCGCCCGTCGCGGACCTGAGGATCGTTCCCGGCGCGCGGCACCTGGACATCCTCCGGAGCACCGCGTTCCAGGACGCGTTCGCCGAGGCCCTCGACGCGGCCGAAGCCTGATCCGGGCGCGGGCCCTTCCGCGAGGGCCCGCGTCGATCCCGACGGGACGGCGGCTCCGGCGCCGCGTTCGGCGCGGGCCTCTTCTCCCGCGCGCGGGACGAGGGGCCGCGGGGACCCGGAGCGCGCGGCGCTCCCGGTCTGCGGCGGGCGCAGGGGCGCGTCGGATCAGGGACCGCGCGCCGATCCGGCCGGGGCCGACGCTGGCGGGGTCACGGCGGCCGTCCGACGCGGATGCCCGGGCGCGGTCCCGCCGCGTCCGGACCCGCCGCCCCGCGTGGGGGCGGCCGCCGGCGAGAGACTCACCACCGGTATGTGAGCGTCCCGAACACGTTGCGCGGCTCGCTGTACCGGCAGCCATTCACCGTGACGCAGGTGACGTAGGAATGGTCGAGGACGTTGCGGGCGTTGATCTGGGCGCGCCACCCCTTGAGGCTCGGGTCGGCGACGCCGAAATCGTAGAGCGCCACGAGGTCGAACAGGGTCGCCGCGCGCGAGTCGAAGGTCGCGCCCGAGATGTTCGAGCTGCCGACGTAGCGCACGCCGCCGCCGAGCCGCAGGCCCGGGATCCCGAACATGCCCATGTCGTAGGTGCCGAACACGCCGGCCTGGTTGTAGGGCACGAGGTCGAGGCGCTGGTTGAAGTTCGCCGCGACCGTGGTCCGCGTCTGCCGGGCATCGGTGTACGAGTAGGAGGCGACGGCCTCCAGCGGGCCGAAATTCGTCCGCGCCTCGGCCTCGAAGCCCTGCGAGCGGACCTGCCCGGCCTGCGTGCTGAAGACCGGGTTGACCGGGTCGGCCACCAGCGCGTTCGTCTGGTTGATCCGGTAGACCGCGGCGCTGAGCAGGGTGTCGGCGCCCGGCACCTCCCAGCGCAGGCCGCCCTCGTACTGCTCGCCGAGCGAGGGCTGGAACGGGTTGCCGTTCCGGTCAGTGACCGCGAAGGTCTGGAAGGACTGGCTGTAGGAGACGTAGGGCGCCAGCCCGTAATCGCCGAGATAGAGCAGGCCGAGCCGCCCGCTGAAGGCGCTGTCGTTCTGATCGAGCTGCGCGCCGGTGCGGTAGGTGAGGACCTGCGTGCGCGCGAAGTCCTGGCGGCCGCCGGCCAGGAAGACGAAGCGGTCGAACCTGACCTGATCCTGGACGTAGATGCCGACCTGGTCGAGCAGGCTCTTCGAGCCGGTGTTGATCGCGTAGTTGATCCGCGGGTAGGTCAGGCCGTAGACCGGGGCATAGACGTTGAGATTGCCGACAGTGCCGCTGGTGTAGCGCTCCGAGTTCAGGAAGCTGCGGTAGTAGTCGATGCCGGTCAGCAGCGTGTGGGCGGTCGGGCCGATGACGAACTTCGTCTCGAGCGAGGTGTCCGACGCCACGCCGGTCGCGTTCTCGTTGCGCATGCTGATGCCGCGCGTCGCGACCTGCCGGTTCGCCAGCAGCCCGTTCGGGAGCAGGTAGTCCCAGTCGACCCCCGACTGGTAGTAGCGCAGGGCGTGGCGCAGCCGGACCGAGTCCGAGAAGGCGTGATCGATCTGGTAGCCGATCGCGCCCGATCGGGAATCGTAGCGGTCGAAGGCGGGCTCGCCGTAGAACCGGTCGATGGCGAAGCGGGGGAATTGCCCGTTGGGCAGCAGCGTGCCGACCGCCGAGAGCGGCGGCTGGAAGCGCGTGTGGATCTCCTGGTAGTAGCCGAGCAGCGTGACGGAGGTCGCCGTCGACGGCCGCCACGTGATCGCGGGCGCGATGTAGCGCTTGTCGTCGGGCGTGTACGCGAGATAGCTGTCGCTGTTGCGGATCAGCCCGGTCAGCCGGTACGACCACGCGCCGTCGTCGGTGAGCGGTCCGGTGAAATCGCCCGACACTTCCTTGCGATTGTACTGGCCGAAGCTGACGTTCATCTCGTTGAACGGCGTCTGGAGCGGATGCTTGCTGACGGCGTTGACGATGCCGCCGGGGGAGAGCTGGCCGTACAGGATCGACGCCGCGCCCTTGAGGACCTCCAGGCGCTCCAGCCCGTACGGCTCCTGCGTCCCGTCATAGACGCCCGATTGCAGCTTCAGACCATCGCGCAGCAGTCCCGAGTTGCCCGCCTCGACGGTGAAGCCGCGGATCGTGAAACCGTCGGAGACCTTGGCGAAGCCGCCCACGGCCTGGCTGCTCAGGCCGGGCGTGTAGGCCAGGGCCTCGGCCAGCGTCGAGGCCCCCTCGTCGCGTATCTGACGGGCCCCCACGACGTTGATCGTCTGCGGCGTCTCGATGATCGGCGTGTCCGTCTTCGTGCCGGACGCGCTCGCCTTGGCAACGTAACCGTTGACCGGCCCGGTCGCCGTGTTGGGCGACAATCCTCCCTGTCCGACAACCTGGATCTCGTCGAGGGTGACAGCAGTCTGCCCGCCGCTCACCGGCTGCGCGGCCAACTCGTCGGCGGGCAACGAGATACCGACAGCCGCCGACAGCAGGAGCGGCCCCCAATACGGGAGGCGCTTCTGTGGTCGATCGGACGGAGCGGGGGCGAAATCGACGCACATGCAGGCAACTCTTAGGCGCTGCAGCCGCCGCGGTCGGATTCGGCTGCGAGACCTCCATCTGCGCGGCCGCCGTACAGGAACGCAATAGGTCAAGCCCGCCTGTGAGCCTATAACGGCAGTTCAGTTGCAGATCAGAGACAAAATCAACATGTAATAATTCTAATTTGCGAGATTTACCCGGACCGACCCGTCGGGACGAGTCGCGTGAGATCGGCGGAAAAGAGTTGCGCGCAAGCGCTCTACTGCGATGTGCTAGTCCTCGCAGAACAACCCGGCAGGGATGGCGGGATCGACGTGATCCGTGACGCGGGCGCGGGGGCCCGTCGAACGACGCCCGGCTTGGGGCCCGCTCTCAGACGGCCCAGTCCGCCGCCAGCGCGGCGGCCGCGTACCGGGCGCGCGCCGCGGCGTCGCGCGGGAGCCCGGCGCGCTCGCACCACGCCGCGAAGATCTCCGGCTCGACCGGCACGCGCACGACCTCGACGCCGCTGCGCTGCACCTCCCGTTCCATCTGCTCCGTGGCGACGCGCCAGGTCTCGTAATCGGGGGGCAGCTTGGCGCCGTCCGCGAGGCTGGTGCGCAGGGCTGGGTACTGCTCCGGGGTGTACCAGGGCAGTCCGACGCGGCGGGGGCGGTCCATCTGGGCTCTTCGAACGGTCACGCTGAACGACCGTCAACGGTCATGGGCGGCCTCTGGTTCGAACCCGCCTCGCGATCATGCCGCGGCGGCCGGGCGCTGGTCGGTGGGCATGGATACGCTCGCTCTCGCCCCGGCGGCCTCGACCCTCACCGTCTCGGGCTTCCCCGCGCGGCTCGGCCGGCGCTGCGGTCCGGGATGTCCAGATCGAGGAGCGCGGCGCCGAGGCCCTTGCCGTGCGCGTCGAGGGCCAGGGAGCGGGTGACGCCGCCGCCGAGCGCGCCCGAGAGCACGAAGTTCAGCGCCCCGAGCTTCGGCAGCGCGTAGCGGGTCACGTCGCCGGTCACGATCCCGCGGAAATGCGCCCGCACCCGCTCGGCCGTGACGTGCGCCGCGAGGTGCTCGTAATCGGCCGCGTCGTAGGCGACCAGCGCGATGTTCGACGTGTTGCCCTTGTCGCCCGTGCGGGCATGGGCGAGCGCGCGCAGCTTCATCCTCGGGACTCCCGGCTCTCAGGCTTCGACGACGTGCACGCGCGGCCGGACGAGGGCGGCCGGGACGAGGACCGACTGCACCGCCACCACCTCGCGGGCCGATTTCCAGGCGCCGCCGCCGCCGGCCGGGCCGTTGGTGTAGAGCGTCTCGACCTCGTTGCCGATCCGCACGGCCTCGGCGTGGGTCTCGGTCCGCCCGGCGACGCGCAGGCGGACCTCATAGGGCTCCCCCCCGCCCGACAGCGCCGCGCCGTGGAGCGCGTCGACGCCGATCAGGTCGCAGCGCAGCTCGGTCGTCGCCACGCCGGTGAGGGCGAGGCGCTCGCGCACCACCGACAGGGCGAGCCGGCCGCGGGCCAGGGCGCCGGGCCCGGCGTAGGAGATCTGCCCCTCACCGATATAGGAGTCCACGTACCCGACCGAGACCTTCAGGAGGCCCGTCGCCGGCGCGCCCGTCGCGCCGCGCACCCGGACGCGGTCGGGGCCGACCTGCTCCATCTCGACATCGGAGAAGTCGCCGACCACGTCCGGCTGGATGTAGCGCGCCGGGTCGTGCACCTCGTAGAGCAGCTGCTCCTTGCAGGTGGCGAGGCTGATCCGGCCGCCCGAGCCCGCGACCTTCGTGATCTCGACCGTGCCGTCCTCGGCCACGATCCCGATGGGGAAGCCGAGGCGCGCGAGGTCCGGTACGTCCTTGCAGCCCGGATCGGCGAAGTAGCCGCCGGTGATCTGGCCGGCGCATTCGAGGAGGTGGCCCGCGAGGGTGCCGCGGCCCAGGCGCTCCCAGTCGTTCATCGCCCAGCCGAAGGCGTGCACCAGGGGGGCCAGGAACAGGGCCGGGTCGCCGACGCGGCCGGTGATGACCACGTCGGCGCCGTCCGCGAGGGCGGCCACGATCGGCGCCGCGCCGAGATAGGCGTTCGCCGAGACGACGCGGTTGCCGAGGCCGGCGACCGGCTCGCCGCTCTCCTCCAGGACGAAGTCGCCCGCCCGCACCGCGTCGAGCAGGTCGTCGCCGGTCACCGCGGCGATCCGCAGGCCGGCGAGGCCCATCTCCCGCGCGAGCGCCCCGGCCTTCCGGGCGGCGGCGACCGGGTTGGCGGCGCCCATGTTGGTGACGATGCGGATGCCGCGGGCCCGGCACGGCCCGAGCACGGCCCGCAGGCGCGCCTCCAGCAGCGGATCGTAGCCGCCCTCGGGGTCGCGCAGCTTCGCCTGCTGCGCCAGCGCGATGGTGCGCTCGGCGAGGCACTCGAACACGAGGTAGTCGAGGTCGCCGCGCTCGGCGAGTTCGACGGCGGGCTCGATGCGGTCTCCGGCATAGCCGGCGCCGGCGCCGAGGCGGACGGTTCTCATGGCGCGCTCTCCGCTGTCAGAGGGGTTCAGATGGGGAAGACGCCGAAGACGACGCAGGCGAGGGTCATCACCACCGAGGCCGCCAGCAGGAACGGGAAGGTGAATCTCTGGTGGTCGGCGAGGTCGATCCCGGTCAGGCCGCAGACCAGGAAGGTCGCGGGCGTCAGCGGGCTGACGGGGAAGCCCGTCGTCATCTGGCCGAGCAGCGCCCCCTGGGCGACCTGGACCGGCGGGACGCCGAGCTGGTGGGCCACCTCCGCCACCACCGGCAGGACGCCGAAGTAGAACGAGTCCGGGTCGAACAGCATCGACAGGGGCATCGACACGAGGCCGAGCCCGAACGGGATGTGGCGCCCCATCTCGGGAGGCACGAAGGTGACGGCCGTCTGGGCCATGGCCCTGAGCATGCCGGTGCCCTGCATGATCCCGGTGAACACGCCGGCGGCGAGGAGGATCGAGGCCATCAGGATCGCGGCCCTGGCGTGCGCGTCGACGCGCTGCCGCTGGGCGTCGACCTGCGGGTAGTTGATGACCAGCGCGAGCGCCGTGCCGAGCATGAACATCAGCGCCGGCGGCACCTTCTCGGCCAGGAACACCATCGTCCCGAGGACCGCGGCCGTGAGGACGATGTTGATCCAGAAGCGGTCGGGCCGGCGCAGGGCCCGCTCCGCGTCGCTGAGGGTCCGGGCGGTCGTGGCCGGGCCGGGCGCGGCCCCCGCGGACCCCGTCGCCCCGGGGACGAGGGCCAGACGGCGCTCCTCCCGCAGGCCGAGCCAGTACGAGGCGGCGAAGATGAAGACGAGCCCGACCGCCTGTACCGGCACGAGGGGCGAGAAGATCTCGGGGATCGGCAGCTTGAGGGCCGCGGAGGCACGGATCATCGGCCCGGTCCAGGGCAGGAAATTCACCCCCGCCGCCATCGAGGCGGCGCAGGCCAGGACGCGCCGGTCGATGCCGACGCGGTCGTAGAGCGGCAGCATCGCCGGGATGGTGATCAGGAACGTCACCGCGCCCGACCCGTCGAGGTGGATCAGCAGCGCCAGCAGGGTGGTGCCGGGCACGATCCGGGTGGGGCGGGTGCCGACCCGGGCGAGGATCCGGTCGATGATCGGGTCGAGCATCCCGGCATCGCTGACGATGCCGAAGAACAGGATCGCGAACACGAACATGCCGACGACGCCCGCGAGGCTCTGCAGGCCGGCGAGGACGAACTTGCCGGTGTCGAATCCGAACCCGCCGATCAGGGCGGCCGCGACCGGGATGACGATCAGCGCCACGAGGGGCGACATCCGCTTGGTCAGGATGGCGGCGAGCAGCAGCGCGATCGTGCACAGGCCGAGCAGGGCCAGCATCCGTTCCTCCCGTTGGCGCCGGCGTGGTTCGGATCCGCGCCTGTATCGGGTCAGGAAACGGCGGACGGCTTCATGATACAATTGAAAAGATCGGATCGCAGCGATAGCCTGAGATTATGGATCTCAGCCTGCGGCAAGTCCGGGCCTTCGTGTCCGTCGTCCAGGTCGGCAGCTTCACCCGCG
This sequence comes from Methylobacterium sp. 190mf, assembly GCF_900107945.1. Classification (NCBI taxonomy): domain Bacteria; kingdom Pseudomonadati; phylum Pseudomonadota; class Alphaproteobacteria; order Hyphomicrobiales; family Methylobacteriaceae; genus Methylobacterium; species Methylobacterium sp. 190mf. Next base: position 11,005 of record NZ_FNVI01000016.1, read on the forward strand.
CGGCCGCCCTGCTGAACCTGTCGCAGCCCGCCCTGACGGTTCAGGTCCAGCGCCTGGAGGAGATGCTCGACGGGCGGCTCCTCGACCGGACCAGCCGCACCGTCGCGCCGACGCGGCTCGGCCGCGAGCTGCTGCCCGTGTTCGAGCGGGTGCTGCGCGACCTCGACGCCGTGGTGGTCGACACCCGCGACCTCGCGGCACGGCGCCACGGGGTCGTGCGCGTCGCGACGCTGCCGTCCTTCGCGGCGAGCGTGCTGTCCGACGCGATTGTCCGCTTCCGCGCCGAGCACCCCGCCGTGACGTTTCGGATCAAGGACGTCATCGCGCAGCGGGTGCTCGACCTCGTGCGCGACGAGGAGGCGGATCTCGGCATCGTCGGCGGCGACGTCCGCGATCCGGAGATCGGCGTCCTGCACCGGACGCGCGACGCCCTGCACGTGATCTATCCCGCCGATCACCCGATCGGCGCGCTGCCCCGGGTCACGATCGCGGCGCTCGCCGAGCACCCCCTGATCCTGATGGACCCGGCCACGAGCGTGCGGGCGGTGGTCGACCGCGCCTTCGTCGGCTCGGGCCGCCTGCCCCGCGTGGCCTGCGAGGCCACCTACATGATGACCGCTGTCAGCATGGTCCGGGCCGGCCTCGGCCTGACGATCCTCCCGGGCGCGGCGCGGGAGATCCGGGCCGAGCCCCTGCTCCGTTCGCGGCCGATCGACGACCCGCTGTTCGAGCGTCCGGTCTGCCTGATCAAGAAGGCCGGGCGGACGATGCCGCCTGCGGCCGAGGCGTTCTGCCGGTTGGTGGCGGACCGGCTCGCGGATCCGGGCGGGACGGCCGCCGGCGCCGCGCCGGGCCCCTGACCGGTCGGCCAGCTCCTCAGGCCCGGTGCCGCACGACGCCGTCCATCATGGTCAGGGCGACCTTGGTCCGGTGGATCTCGTGCGGATCGATCGTCAGGATGTTGCGGTCGAGGACGATCAGGTCGGCGCGCTTGCCCACCTCCACCGACCCGATCCTGTCGTCCATGCGGAGCTGGTAGGCGGCGCCCATCGTGTTGGCGTGGATCGCCTCCGCGACCGTCAGGCGCTCGTCGGCGGGGCTCAGCACGGGCGCGTCCGGCCGGCCGACCAGCTGCCGCGTCACGCCGACCTGGATCGACGTGAGGGGCTCGTAGGTCGAGACGTAGCCGGCCGCCGGCCAGTCCGTGCCGAAGGAGACCCGCCCGCCCTGCTTCAGGATCGTCCTGGTCCGGTACATCCGGCTGGCGCGACGCGCGCCGTAGCGCGCCATCATGTTCTGCAGCGTGTCGGGATCGGCCGAAGACCAGTTGGCCGAGAACTGCGCGGTCACGCCGAGCCGGGCGAAGCGGGGCGCGTCGCTGTCCTCGACATAGACCAAGTGGGCGATGGCGTGCCGCCGGTCGCGGGCCGGGTTGTTCGCCACGGCCTTCTCGATGGCGTCGAGGGCGACGCGGGCGGTCCGCTCGCCGCAGGCGTGGACGTGGACGTCGAAGCCCGCCGCGTCGACCGCGCCGACGAGGTCGTGCCACTGCGCCTCGGTGAAGGGCGACCCTCCGGTCGAGTCGGGCATGTCGGCGTAGGGCTCGATCAGCCACGCCGTGTAGCCGCCCTGCGAGCCGTCGCCGACGATCTTCACGATGTCGACGTGCACGAGCTCGCCGGAGACCTGCCGACGCACGGCGTTGAACTGCTCGACCGTGTCGTCGATCGGCAGCGACTTCACCGAGTAGGAGGCGGAGACGCGGAACGGCAGCGTGCCGCGCTTCTCGGCCTCCACGTAGAGCGCGATGATGGCGGCCTGATCGCTGCCGACGGGCGGGACGCCCGCGTCGAAGACCGTGGTGATGCCGGCGGCCGCGGCCTTGGGCAGCCAGCCCTCCAGCAGGCTGCCCATGGCGGCGACGCTGATGGGTTCCACGGCGTTGACCAGCCCGAGGACCGCGTTGACCTCGAGCACGTAGCCGGTGGGGTCGCCCTTCTGGTCGCGCGCGTAGTAGCTGAAGCGCGGGATCGGGTCGGGCGTGTCCCGGTCGACGCCGGCCATCGCCAGCGCCTTGGAATTGGCCCACAGGCTGTGCCCGTCGATGGCGAAGAAGAAGGCCGGCCGGTCCGGCAGGATGGCGTCGAGTTCGGCCCGGTTGGGGCCCTCCGGGGGAAACATGTCGACGCGCCACCCGAAGCCGCGGATCGGCCCGGTCGGATGCGCCTTCGCGTAGGACTCGATGGCCGCGAGGACCTGGGCGAGGTTCTCGCGCTGCAGGTCGACCCCGGACGTCAGGAACGCGCCGAGGAAGGGGTGGGTGTGGCCCTCGACGAAGCCGGGCATCAGCAGCCGGCCCTGGAGATCCACCACCTGCGTGGCCGGGCCGGCCAGCGCCAGCGCGCCGGCCGCGTCACCGACATGGACGATGGTGTTGCCGCGCACCGCGACCGCCTCGGCCCAGGGGGCCGGCCCCGCCACCGTGTAGACGGGGCCGTTGTGGAACACGACGTCGGCGGGCCCCGCGGCGGCCGCGCGGCCGCTCCCCGGTTCGGCGCGGGCGCCCGTCGGGACGAGGTCCAGCGCGAGCGCCGTCGCGGTGATGGCCGCGCCCGACCGCAGCACCGCGCGCCGATTGACGGCGCGCCCGCCCCCGAAGGCCTGGAAATGGGGCGCCCAGTCACACGCGACGCACATGCGAGGCTCCCTGTTCCCGGATCCGCTCCCGACGGGACCCGATCCCGCTCTTGTAAATACTTAGCTAATATTTATTAGCGATCGACTAAGATCTGACCGGATAGATTTCGCCCGATGATCGCGCGATCGGATCGGACTGACCGGGCCGGCAGCCGAACCGGTCCGCCAAGCGATCGCTCCGAGCGCAGTCGGGACTCTATCGGCCAGTCGGATTACGGTGGATAGTGGAGCCATCCGGCTCACGACTGGACGAAGGCGGTTTCGGGAGGCGACGGATACTGCCAAGCTGTTTCACGCGCGCTCGACGACGGGAGGTACGATGACCCGAACCCTCTTCCGCTCCGCGGGCCTGGCCCTGCTGAGCCTGGCCGTCCCGGCCACCCTCGCGGCCCAGGGCCTGGCGCCCGACCAGACCGGGACGGGCGGCGGCCCGGCCACGACGATCACGGCGCCGAACACCAACAGCCTCGGCGTGACCAAACCCCCCGGCACGTCCCTCGGCCCGGGCGAGGTGCCGCCGCGCGCCGTGCAGGAGCACGAGCGCGCCCGGCTCAACAAGATCGAGCGCAGCATCTGCGACGGCTGCAACTGAGCGCGGGCGTGGCGGCCCGATCCCCGGGCCGACCGGCGCGCCGAGGCCCCACGCGGGCGGCGGTCCCGGTCGTTGTGCACCGTTCCGGATTATAGATCCGGGAGACAGACGCTCCGGCGGGGCAGCCTCGCCATGCCCCCTCTGCCGTGCGGGAGAGCGGCCCGCACCGCGGACGGCACGGGCTCGGCGATCGCCCCGTCGCGCCTCGATCGGGCGCAGCTCTAGGCGGCCCGGACCTCGTCCAGGAAGCTGCGGACGGCCCGGCTGAGCCCGTCGGACCGGACCGCGAGGGTGCGCGCGGCGTCAAGAACCTGCGTCGCGGCCGATCCGGTCTCGCCGGCCCCCTCGCGCACCGATCCGATATGGCCCGTGACCTGCCGGGTCCCGTGCGCGGCCGCCTGGACGTTCCGCGCGATCTCGCGCGTGGCCGCGCCCTGCTCCTCGATCGCCGAGGCGATGTGGGTGGCGATGCCCGACATGTCGTCGATCGTGCGGCTCACGCCGTGGACCGCCTCCACCGCGCCCCGCGTGGCGGACTGGATCGCGCCGATCCGGGCGGAGATCTCCTGGGTCGCCCGGGCCGTCTGCTCGGCCAGCGTCTTGACCTCGGCGGCCACCACCGCGAAGCCGCGGCCGGCCTCGCCGGCGCGCGCCGCCTCGATGGTGGCGTTGAGGGCGAGGAGGTTGGTCTGGCTCGCCACGCCCGAGATCAGGCCGGCGGCCGCGCCGATCCGGTTGGCGCTGTCGGACAGCTCCCGGATGATGGTGCCGGTCTCCTGCGCGCGGGCGATGGCCGAGGCGGCGATCTCCACCGAATGGGTCACCTGCCCGCTGATCTCCTGCACGGAGGCCGCCATCTCCTCGGTCGCGCTCGCGACCTGCTGGACGTTACCGGAGGTCTGCTCGGCGGCGACCGAGACGCTCGCCGCGAGGGTGTTGGTCTGCGCGGCGATCTCGGTCATCGAGGCGGCGGTCGCCTCCATCTCGGTGGCGGCGGCGGTGAGCTCGTCCGTGAGCGCCCCGGCCTCCCGCTCGAAACCGCGGGTGATGCGGTCGAGCAGCTCGGCGCGGCGCATCTTGGCGGCGTCGGCCTCGGCCTGAAGGGCGGCCAGCCGCCGCGCCTCGATCCCCGAATCCTTGAAGACCTGCACGGCGTCGGCGATCTGGCCGATCTCGTTCCGCTCCCCCTGGTGCGGGATCGCGACCGCGAGGTCCCCGGCCGCCAGCCGCCGCATCGGTTCCAGCACGGCGCGGACACTGGCGGCGATGCTCCGCACGATCAGCGCGCCGAGCGCGGTCGCGAGCACGAGGGCGATGGCGCCGATCGCCAGCATGAGCCGCTTCGCGCCGGAGGCGGCGGCCGCTCCCTGGGCGATCGCCGTCTCGCCGCTGGCGTTGTTGAGCGCCACGATCTCCTCGAGCGCCTGGGAGGCCGCCTTGATGTGGGGGCGGACGCCGACCAAGCTCTCGCGCAGCGCCAGATCCTTGCGGCCCGTCCGCGAGTATTCCAGCACGGCCGGGATCGCCGCTAGGTAGCTCTTCCATTCCCGGTCGAACACGTCGAAGAGCGCGCGCTCCTTCGGACCGTCGATCAGCGGCGCGTAGTTGCGCATCGCGGCGGCCACCGCCTCCGTCTTCTTCGCCAGGGCCGCCTCCTCGGCCCGCATGTGGGCGGCCTCGGGATAGAGGATGTGGTTCACGACGCTGACGCGCACGTCGATCACGTTGCCGCGCAGCTCGCCGGCGTAGCGCACGCTGGGCAGGGTGCCGTTGCCGAGGCGGATCTGGTCCTCGGCGAGATCGCCGACGGCGTGCAGGCCCACGCCGCCGACGAGGAGCAGACAGACGATGAGCAGCCCGAGTGCTCCGACCAGCCGGTGCTGGATCGAGAGTTTCGCGAACCAAGCTTTCATTGTCCGAGCGCAGCTCCAGAGCGAGACCGCCAAGATGGAAGCGTGACGATAAGATTCCGTTACGGGATCTGTTGCTGATGCTCTCACAAACAGATCGCCCAAATCAATTTTCAGTTGAAATCTTCGCGCCCATCATTTTGTCTGTCCGCGCATCGTCACTGCTGAACGAGATCTGACGCAGAGTGCGCGGCTGTCCTCCGCGGATGGGAGCGGCTCGCTGCGGCGCCGCGCGGGCCCGCGCACGGCCGGGAACGGGTCGCCCTCGGCGCGTCGGGCGCGCGGCGTCACAGGGGATAGCGCATGGCCACGTTGCAGCGGGCATAGCGCCGGCCGAACCGGTCCATGATCTCCGGGTCGTGCCGGAACCCGACCTTCTCGTACAGGTGCACGGCGGCCGCGCACTTGGTGTTGGTCAGCAGGTAGAGCGTCTCGATCTCCATGGCCGCGGCGCGGGCCAGCACCGCCCGCAGCAGGTGCTCGCCGGCCTTGCGGCCCCGGGCCCGCGCGGACACGGCCATCTTGGTCAGCTCGTAGCAGCCCGCCTCCGTCCGCATCAGCGCGCAGGTGCCGACGATCCCGAGATCCGCCGACTCAACGAACAGGATGAGCCCGCCGCGGTCCAGGATCTCGCCGCGGGGATCGGACAGGATCCGGCGGTCGTTCTCCTCCAGCGCGAACATCGCCTCGATCCACTCGGCGTTGATGTCGCGGAAGCGGTCCGCCAGCGCGTCCGTGTAGTCCCGGATCGTCAGGCCCGTCGCGGCGTCGCCGGCCGCGCCGTCCTGGCGGATGCGGGCCGCGAACGGGACGGCGTCGAGCCTGCGCTCCAGGGCGGCGACCTGGTCCAGTAGGGGGCCCGACAGGCCGGCACACAGGCTCGCGACGGCCCTGTCGACGCGCGGCCAGAGCGCGTCCTTGGCGCGCGCCATCAGGGCCTTGCCCGCACCGCTGAGCGACAGCGCCTTCTGGCGAAGGTCCGCGTCCGACCGCGCCTCTTCGAGCAAGCCGAGCGCGACGAGGCTCGCCGCCGTGCGCGTGGCCGCCGGCTGGCTGACGCCGAGGGCGGCGGCGGCGTCGCCGATGGTCAGCGGTCCGTAGCGGTCGATGGCGGCGAGGAGCGGGAACTGGGCCGGCTGGATGCCGAGCCCCTCGTCCCGCAGGATCCGGGCGGCGTCGGCCTGGAAGCGGTCGGCGAGGCGCTTGAGGCGGCTGCCCAGGAACAGCGGCCCGAGTTCGTCGAGGATGTCTGCCGGCATGTCGGTTCTCCCGACATCAATTATATAACGCGTTATGTTTCTCGCAAGCCCTGGTGGCCCGAAGGTCGTCCCATCGCGGCACTGCCGCGATGGGACGATGGCCCCGGGGTACAGACTGTCACCCCGCGGGAGCGGGTCGCGTCAGATCGTAGATTGTGTCCCGTGCGCACTGGTCGATCGCGCAACGTAAGGTAAAATCACTCAACCCTCGCTCATCGGTCCCGCCGTGAACGTCGTACCCCGTTCCCTCTTCACGACGGATGCCCTGCCGGAGCGCGACCGCTTCGCCGCGTGGCGCGCGCTGTTCGCAGCCCACGACCTCGATGCCGATCCGCACGGCTTCTCGGGCCGGATCGAGACGACGCTGATCGGCCCGATGGCCCTGCGCGTCATGAGCGCCGCACCGCAGGGGCCGGCCCGATCCCGCTCCCGGATCCGGCGCGACGGTCAGGACGGGTTCGTCCTGCACCTCAGCCGGCACGCCTACAGCGTCGAGACCGAACGGGGCGTGGCGGAGGTTCCGGCGGGCGCGGTCAGCCTCAACGACCTGTCGCAGCCGTACCGCCGCAGCCGGGTGCCGGAGACGGACTCGCTGATCCTGGCCGTCCCGCGCGCCTCCATCGCCACCGTGCTGCCGGACGAGGACGCGATGCACGGACTGATCCTGACCGGCGGCGCGGGCCGCCTGCTCGCCGACCATATCCGGAGCCTGGCCGCGCATAGCGGCGCGATCACCGCGACCGACGCCGCCCCGATCGCGCAGGCCACGCTCCACATGGTCGCGGCCTGCGCGCGCCCGAGCCTGGAGGGAGCGGCCCGCGCGGCCGCGCCGCTCGAGGCCGCCCGGCTCAGGGCCGCGAAGCGGTTCATCCGCGGCCAGCTCGACACGCCGCCCCGGATCGACGCGATCGCGCGGGCGCTCGGCATATCGCGCTCCCAGCTCTACCGCCTGTTCGAGCCGGAAGGTGGGGTGGCGCGTTACCGCGCGCGGCAGCGCCTCGCGGCCGTGCGGGCCGCCCTCGACAATCCGCTGGAGCCGCGGTCGATCGGCGCGATCGGGGAGGCCTACGGCTTCGGGAGCGGCGCCCAGCTCAGTCGCGCGTTCCGGGAGACCTACGGCCTGACCCCGCGCGACTACCGGGTCTCGCGCAGCGGCGGCTGACGCGACCGGGACGCCGGGACGAAGTCCGTCGCGGCGTGGGTCTGCCGCGAGGGAGTCGGGACCCGCGTGTCGTCGTGGCGCTGGCGGTCAGAACCGCCCGGCGATCGTCAGGCGCACGGCCGTGGGCTCCACCGGGTGGAAGACGCGGTCGATCAGCCCCTCGGCGGGCTCGCCCGGAAGGCGCGAGACGTAGGCGTAGGTGATCTGGTCGGCCTTGCTGTTCGTCAGATTGAGCACGTCCAGCGAGACGCTCACCCCGGTGTCGAACAGGTAGCCGATGCGGCCGTTGAGCAGGGCGGTCGCCCGGGAGCGGATCGCGTTGTCCTCGATGAGCGGGCGCGGCCCGAAATAGCGGACCCGCAGGCTCCCGAACCAGCCGAGGGGCTCGCCGAAGGTCACGCCCGCCGACGCGATGGTCGTGGGGGCCTCCGGCACCCGGTTGCCCGCCGGGTCGTAGCTGGAGAACCGGGCTTTGGTGATCGTCAGATCCCCGTCCAGGGACAGCCACGGCGTCACCGCGTAGCGGTTCGTCCACTCGACGCCGAACCGGCGGGTCGGGCGGCTCGGCTCCGTGGTGCCGGTGTCGCCCTGGAAGATGTTCTCCGAGGCGAAGTCGAGCCGGAACAGCGCGAGGCTCGTCTCCAGCCCGGCGATCGACCGGTTGCGCAGGCCGAGCTCGTAGCCCGTGGAGGGCACCAGGAAGGGCGACCGGGTGATGTTGAACAGGGGGCTCGCGGGATCGACCGTGGCGGTGACGCCGCGCGCGTCGTTCGAGTGGAAGCCGCCGCCGTAATTCACGTAGATCTCGGTGTCGGACCACGGTCCGAGCACGAGGCCGAGCTTCGGGTTGACGATGCCGTCGGTGGCCCGTCCCGAGTTCGCCGGCGTGTCCGAGCGGACGTCGGCGTAGTAGCCGTCCGCCCGCACGCCGACGCTCGTGCGCAGCCACTCGGTCCAGCGCACCCGCGTGTCGAGGTAGAGGGCGCCGCTCGATTCCAGCACGCGGTCGTCGAGCACGGTCGAGCGGTACTGGCGGAAGGCGGTGTTGAACAGGCCGACGCGGATCGAGTCCGTCCGCGTCTGGGCGCCGACCTCGACCTCCAGCGGCCGGCCGAACAGGTCGCCCTGGAAGTTGTGCAGCACCTCGCCGCCGCCGAGGACGCGCTGGTCGAGCTGGTGGAACTGGTCGCCGCCGACGGGATCGTTGAGGAAGTAGGTGAAGTCGTTGAACAGGTTCATCTGGTAGCGGATCACGTAGGCCGAGGCCCGGGTGATGCCGGTGTCGTCCGTCGCGCTGAACCGCCCCGACAGGGAGAAGCGGGCGGTGTCGCCGCCATCCGTGGGGTTGAGGGTGCCGTAGCGGCCGATCAGGCCCGCGCCGACGGCCCGCTCCGGGATCTGGTTGGTGGCCGTCCAGCGGGACGCGTAGGCCATGCCGGTGACCGCGAACCCGTCCAGCGCCGTGCCCTGGCTGTAGCGGGCGACGCCGTTGAGCTTGCGCAGCGCGTCCGGGACGGTCCACGGCCCGTCGTAGACCTGCGCCTCGCCGGCCACCAGCAGGGTGCCCTCGCCCAGCGGGGCCGAGGCGATCGACAGGGCCCGCTTGTAGCCGAAGCTGCCGATCGAGGTCAGCGCGAGATTCTCCCGCACGGTGTCGAGATAGTCGATGCGCACCGAGCCCGCGGAGGCGAAGTCGCCGTCGCGCACGAAGTACGGCCCCTTGTGGTACTCCACCGCGCCGACGAGTTCGGGGATGAGGAAGTTGAGGTCGGCGTAGCCCTGGCCGTGGGCGTGGGTGCGCATGTTGACCGGCATGCCGTCGACGCTGATGGCGATGTCGGTCCCGTGGTCGAGGTTGAAGCCGCGCAGGAAGTACTGGTTGGCCTTCCCCTCCCCGCTGTGCTGGGTGACGATCAGGCCCGGCACTGCCTCCAGCACCTCGCCGGGCCGCGTGACCGGGCGGGCGTTGAGGACCGCCCCGCCGATGAGGCCGGCGCTGGCCGCGTCGACGCTCAGCAGGGCGCCGCCGATCCCGGTGACGCCGCCGACATAGCCCGCGCTGGCGCCGGGCCCGTCCGTCGCGGGGATGACTGGAGGCGCCGCGGGGACCACCGAGATCTCGGACAGGGTGACGGCCGACGGTGTCGGGGCGCCCTCACCCGGCGCCGCCCAGCCGCGCCCGGCGGTCGCGACGACGAGGCCGCCCGCGGCGAGCAGCCGGGTCACGGCGCGGAAGCCGGGGGCGGCAGGCCGGTGGCAGCAGACAGGACGGGAAGTCGAGCGGGAAGTCGGGCGGGACACCGGCAGACCGGGCGAGGCGTGGCGATCCCCGGACTCTCGCACGCCGCCCGTATGATAAACATACGAAAAAATCATACGGGCGGATTAGGCCGGCCGTGTTGCGCGTGGGGCGCAGTCGATGGGGCGCCGGATCGCGGGCGGGGGGCGCCCTCACCCCGGGCCGTCGTCGCCGTGGCCCGGATGGGTGCGGGCGTCGTCACCCTCCGGGATGAGGTGCAGGTGACCGTAGCGGACGCCGCGCTGCGTGACGACGGCGTCGGCGTAGCTCTGCATCCGGGCCACCGGCCCGCGCAGGACCGCCACCTCGAGGCACGCGTCGTGGGTCAGGTGCACGTGCAGGCTGGCGATCGAGACGCCGTGCTCATGCCCCTCGCCGGTCAGCCGACGGGCCAGGTCGCGGGTGCCGTGGCTGTAGACGTAGCTCAGGGCCCCGTAGCAGGCCGCCGATCCGCCGGTCTCCGCGGCGCGGGCCGGCGCCAGGGCGTCGCGGACGATGTCGCGCACCGCCTCCGAGCGGCTGCCGTAGCCGCGCCGCGCGCAGAGGTCGTCGACCGCCGTCAGCAGGGCGTCGTCGATGGTGATGGTGATGCGCTGCATGCCCGTCCTGCCGCTCCCGTGGCCTTCTGGTACGGGGACGCGGGGCCCGTGAACAGCCGCCGGGCCCGCATCGCCCGGCGCGGCAGAAAAAGAGCCCCGAGGGCCGCGCCTCGAGGCTCAAGTTCTGGGTCTCGGGGACATGTCCAGCGTGCGCTTGGGATGGACCGCGCTGGAACGCCTGGGCCGAAGGATCAAGGGCGTGAAAATCGACGACACAGGCGCGACCGGCTGGCATGCCGGCCGAACCATTCTGCACAGATACAGTCGACGCGCATCCGATATATGTCAGACTTCGGGAGTTATTTTGAATTAATTCGCCGCACTGGGTTCAATATACCAGTTCAATTTTATCATATCGGCTCCCGATCTCCCGGTACCGGCATGCCGGGCCGGGCCTGCTCCCGCCGCGCGTGCCCCGCGATCGAGAGCCCCGCGGCCTTCGCGGGGCCGCGGGACGCTCCGCCGCGCCGCGCGATCGTGCGGACCGCGAGCAGGATGAGGGCGGCTAGGGCCAGCATCGCGCCGTCGAAGGCGAGGAAGACCGGCTCGACCGGCGCGGCGCCACCGAACCGGAGCGCGACGAGGCGCCCGACATCCGCGGCCGCGACGGCGCCGTACAACGCGGCCGCCGCCGTCAGCGTCTCCGGCCAGACCCGCCCGGCCGGGCGTAGGAGCGCCGCCACGGCGACGAGCAGCCAGACGGCGAAGAAGGCCCCGACCTCCCACTCCGCCCGCGCGGGCAGCGCGGCGGGGAGTAGCCGGTTGGCCAGGAAATAGGCGGCGACGGCCGCGGGCAGGCCGGCGATCGTCGCGACGTTCAGGCCCTGGACGAGGCGCAGGCCGAAGCCCCGGGGCGCGTCCCCCTTGGGCAGGCGCGCCACCGCCCAGAGCAGCAGCCCGGTCGCCACCATGGCGCTGCCGGCGAGGCCGCACAGGAAGAACAGCACCCGCAGGGCCGGGCCGGCGAAGTGCGCCTCGTGCAGGCCGACCATCGCGGTGAACGTCTTGGTCGCCGGCCGCAGGCCGCCCGCGCGCACCTCCAGGACCGCGCCCGTCACGCCGTCGAAGGCGATCTGCGGGTGCTCGTGGGAGAGGCCGTGCGGCTCCTCGAACACCGCCACCACGGTGGCGCGCGCGTCCGCCGGGTTGACCACCGTGATCCGCTCCAGGGGTTCCGGCCGCATCGCCAGGGCGCGGAGCACCAGCGGCCCGACCGGCACGAGCGTGCCGGGCTGGCCGGCGGGCGAGCGCGGCGCGGTGATCTGGCCGGACTCGGCGAAGTAGCGCTGGCTGTCGCCGCGATAGGCCGTGTTCAGGCCCCAGGGCACGTACATCACCATGAGGGTGGCGAGCCCGGTATAGGTGATCATCAGGTGGAACGGCAGGGCGAGCACGCCCGTGACGTTGTGCGCGTCGAGCCAGCCCCGCTGGGCGGACTTGTCCCGCCGGAAGGTGAAGAAGTCGGCGAAGATGCGCCGGTGGGTGACGATCCCCGAGATCAGCGCCACCAGCATGATCATCGCGCAGGCGCCGACGATCCAGCGGCCCCAGAGCGGCGGCAGGTTCAGCTCGAAGTGGAAGCGGTAGAGGAAGTCGCCGCCGCGCGTCGCCCGCACCGCCGCCGGCGCGCCGCTGTCGGGATCCAGGAGGACGTGGCCGGGCGGCCGGCCCGGGCCGGTCCGCCAGAACAGCTCCAGCACCGGCCGGTCCGGCCGCGGCAGCGCGAGGAACCACGTCCGCGCGCCGCCCGCATTAGCCTGCAGGTGGGCGACGCCGCGCTCGGCCGCCGCCGCGAGCTCCGCCGGCCCGAAGGTCCGGTCGGTGCGGAGCTCGGGCCGCATCCACTGCGAGATCTCGGGCCGGTAGTAGCTCGCCGTGCCCGTCACGAAGACGGCGAACAGCACCCAGCCGACGACGAGGCCCGACCAGGCGTGGAGCCACGCCATCGACTGCCGGAAGGTCTTGCCCACGGCGGCCGCCTCACCAGCGGTAGCGCAGGGTCGCGTAGACCGTGCGCGGCAGGCCGTAATAGCAGCCCGAGTAGGTGAAGCAGCCGGTCACGTAGCGCTCGTCGAGCAGGTTCTGCACGTTGATCTGCGCGCTGAGGCCGGCGAGCCGCGGGTCGAGGTGCTTCATGTCGTAGGAGGCGACGGCGTCGACCAGCACGCTCTCGGGCACCTGGAACGTGTTGGCGGGATCGCCCCAGGACGGGCCGAGGTAGCGCACGCCGCCGCCGAGGCCGAGGCCGATGAGCGGGCCGTCGGTGAAGCGGTAGTCGACGAACAGCGAGGCCGTCGTGTCCGGCACCTGCACCGGCCGCAGCCCCTGGAGCGGCACCTGCCGGCGGGTCAGGTCGTTCGTGGTGAGGCCGGTGTCGCGGACGTTGCGGATGTCGAGGAGCGAGAAGCCGCCGATCAGGCTGAGGCCCTCGGCGAGGGTGGCCCGCGCCTCGAACTCGACACCCTGCACGCCGACCTCGCCGGTCTGCACGACGAAGCCGGGATTGACCGGGTCGGTGGTGGTGGCGTTCGAGCGGCGGATGTCGAAGAACGCGGTGGTCAGCAGGATGTCGGTGCCGGGCGGCTGGTACTTGATGCCGGCCTCGTACTGGTTGCTGGCGATCGGGACGGGGATGCGCCCGGCCGAGCCGAAGGCCGCGTCGAAGATCCGCCCGTTGACGATCGGCTCGAACGCCTCGCTGTAGGAGACGTACGGGGCGACGCCGCTGTCGAACAGGTAGAGCAGGCTGGCGCGGCCGGTGAAGGCCTCGGCCGGGACGTCCTGGATGGTCAGCCCGTTCGGCGCGAAGGTGCGGGTCGGGCCGGTCTGCCGGGCGGTGTCGTAGCGGCCGCCGAGCGTCAGGATGAAGCGGTCGAACTTCGCCTGATCCTGGAAGTACACGCCGGTCTGCTGCGCGTCGATCCGCGAGGTCGACGTGAAGGCGGGGAACCGGATCGGCAGGTCGTGGTCGGGGGCGAGGGCGTTCAGGCTCGTCGTCGCCGGGAACGGGCCGGTGACGGACCGCGTGCTGAAGGTCCGGTGGTCGACGCCGAGCAGCGCCGTGTGGGCGATCGGGCCGGTGTCGAAATCGGCGATGAAGTTGTTGTCCATCGTGTAGGCTTCGATGTCGACCTGGGTGCCGCCGACCGAGCGACCGATGGTCGGCCCGCTCGTGTACGGGCCGTTGACGTCGCCGAAGGTCGTGAACACGCTGCGGTAGTCGCCGTTCGAGCGCAGGTAGCGGCCGGCCGAGTGGAAGCGCAGGTTTTCGGTGATCCGGTGGTCGAACAGGTACTCGACGGAGGCCTGGGTGCGGTCGGAGCGCTCGATGGTGCGGTCGCCGTCGTAGAAGTTCACCGGCAGCCGGCCGAAGACGCCGCTGCCGAAATTGCGCGGGAACACCGTGCCGACGGCCGGGAAGCCGCCGTAGAAGCCCGAGAACGGGTCGCGCTGGTAGTTGGCGATGATCGTGAGCGAGGTGTCGGCGGAGGGCCGCCACGTGAGGCTCGGGTTGATGAAGGCGCGCTCGACCTTGGTGGTCACGGCCGGGCCGTCGCCGTTCCAGCCGAGGCCGATGACCCGGTAGGCGAACTGGTCGGCGAGACCCGGGATGTCGGACGCGATCGGGCCGCCGACGTCGAAGCCGCCGCGGACCTCGCTGAAGCCGCCGCCCTGGACGAAGATCTCGCCGTGGCGGACGAATTGCGGGACCTTCGAGACGAGGTTGACGAGGCCGCCCGGACCGGACTGCCCGTAGAGGACCGAGGCCGGCCCCTTGATGATGTCGACCCGCTCCAGGCGGTAGGGATCGACGCTGGGGAAGGCGTCGCGGTTACCGGGCAGCGCCATGTTGTCGAGGAAGATCGGCGCGGTGAAGCCGCGGATGTAGAACTGCTCCAGGCGCGTCGAGCCGGCGCCGCCCCGCTGCTCGGTGGTGACGCTCGGCGTGAAGCGCAGCGCCTGGTTGATGGTCAGGGCGTTCTGATCCTCGATCTGCTGGCGCCCGATGACCGACACCGACTGCGCGGTCTCCAGGATCGGCGTGTCGGTCTTCGTGCCGACCGTACTGCGGCTGGCAACGTAGCCGGGCACCGGCCCGGTGGCCCCGCCGCGCCCGTACAGGTCGCTGTTCAGGCTGCGCCCGCGCGCCTCGCCCGTCACGCTGAGTTCGGACAGCTCGATGTCCGTGGCGGGCGCGGGCTGGGCGAGCGCGGCCGCCCCGAGCGTGAGTATAGATGTCGACGATACAAACCCGATTCGGAGCAGCCTCTCCGCACGATCGAACGCGCGCGACCCGGCCCGGTCACTGACATATCTCGACATTGTACCGACTCTAAACAAGAATTACTGGGCGAAGATACGCGCCGATGCCCAGCTATCACGGATCCGTGAGCAGTATGTGCCTCCGATGACACATCTTTAAGAAACGTATTTTGGTATTCCTCTAATGAAAATATGCTGCGGGCGGCGGGGCCGGGAGCGAACGCCCCGGGAGCGCGCTCCGCGCGGGGGACGGGCCGGCGAGCGTCGGCGGCGCAGCGACAGAGCGCGCGTTCCCGGCGACGGTCACCTCGGGTAAGATCGGCCGGCCGCGCTGGAGGCGGCCCGGCGCGGGTGCCGCCCCGTCGGCCCTCACGCCGTGCGCCGATGACCGAGCCGATCTCCGCCGCGGCCCATGCCCGCACGATCCTCTCCGCGCACGAGCATCGCCGCCCGATCGCGCCGCTGACCGACTGGGATCCGGCCCTCGACCTGCCGGCGGCCTACCGGGTGGCCGAGGCGGTCCGGGTCCTGCGCGGGGGGCGCGGCGAGCGGCCGGTCGGCTACAAGATCGGCTTCACCAACACGACCCTGTGGGAGCGCTACGGCGTCCGCGCGCCGATCTGGGGGCACGTCTACGACACGACCCTGCGCGACCGGGCCGCCCTGTCGGGGCCGGTGCCGCTCGCCGCCTTCGTCGAGCCGCGGATCGAGCCGGAGATCGTGTTCGGGCTGGCGCGCGCGCCCGAGCCCGGCATGGATGCCGCGGCGCTGATCGCCTGCCTCGACTGGGCGGCGAGCGGCTTCGAGATCGTGCAGTCGCTCTATCCGGGCTGGCGCTTCGCGGCGCCCGACACCGTCGCGGCCTTCGGGCTGCACGGGCTGCTGGTGGTGGGCGAGCGGGTGCGGATCACCGCGGACGCGCGATCGGCCTGGCTCGGCGAACTCGCCGGCTTCACCGTCGAGCTACTGCGGGACGGGGCCGTCGCGGACCGGGGCGGTGGCGGCTGCGTGCTCGGGACGGGGCCGCTCGCGGCCCTGGCCCACCTCGTCGATGCGCTGGCTAACGATCCGGTGGCCCCACCGCTCGACGCCGGGACTGTCGTCACGACGGGCACGCTGACGGACGCGCTGCCCGTCGCCTCCGGGCAGCGCTGGCGCACGCGCCTCGACGGGCTGCGGCTTCCCGGCATCGACCTTGCCCTGATCTGAGAGACCCGGCACGGGTTATCGTGCCGGGTGCGTGCGGTTTCCCGGCCGGCTCCGGGTCTCAGGCATTGGTGATGGTTAGCCGACATGCCAAATGCTGGACCATGCCTGGACGCCTGCGGCGACGCCACACGACCTTCCTCGTCTCCGTGACCGCGGAGGGCGCCGGCGCGGCGCCCGGCGCCACGGTCTACGCAGTGATGAAGCCCAGCGCCGAGGAGGCGGTGGAGGCCGTCCGCGCCCTCGCCGGCCCGTCGGCCAGCCTCGCGATCGTGGGGAGCCTGTCCACCCGGATCGCCAAGGCCCTCAAGCTGAAACCCGACACGCCGCGGGTGGTCTGAGCCGCCCGGCGGCCCGCAGGCGGCTCAATCCACCGCGAGCCGGTAGCCGACGCCCCGCACAGTCTGCAGGAAGACCGGGTTGGCGGGATCGACCTCAGTCTTGCGACGCAGGCGGTTGATCTGCACGTCGACGGTGCGCTCCGCCGCCGCGCCGCCCGGACCGGCGAGCTGCTCGCGCTCGACATTGGCGCCGCCCGCCGTCGCCAGGATCGTCAGGATCTCGCGCTCGCGCTCGGTGATGCGGATCAGCTCGTCGTCCCGGCGCAGCTCGCCCCGGTCGATCCGGAACGCGAAGGGCCCGAAGGTCACGGCCTCGGCGGAGGCCGCGCGGGGCCGCACGCTGCGCTTGATGATGTTGTTGAGCCGCAGCGTCAGCTCCCGCGGCTCGAACGGCTTCGGCAGGTAATCGTCCGCGCCGATCTCCAGCCCCATCACCCGGTCGTTCGGGTTGGAGCGGGCCGTGAGCATCAGGATCGGCATGCGCGAGGTCTCGCGGACGCTGCGCGCGTAGTCGAAGCCGTTCTCGCCGGGCATCATCACGTCGAGCACCATGGCGTCGAACACGACGCTCTGGGCCCGGGCGCGCGCCTCCGCGGCGCTCGCCGCCGCGGTGACCCGGAAGCCCTGGTCGGTGAGGTAGCGGGCGAGCAATTCGCGCAGGCGGCGGTCGTCGTCGACCACGAGGACGTGGGGCGCCTCGTCGGGCAGGTCGGACCGGGCGGCGTGGCTCACGCGGGCTCCTCCGCGTCGACCTGCCCCTCGGCCCCGCCCCCGCGCCGCGCCATCAGGCGCTGGACCGCCGGCCGGTCCTCCGGCTCGATCATCGCCATCAGGAAGTCCTCCGGGGAGCCCCGGGCATCCGGCGCCGCGAGTGCCCGGGCGAGGCGGCGGGCCTGGACCCGCGTCAGGTCGGCCGCGAGCCCGGCGCCGGCCTCGGTGCAGTACAGGAGGCGCTGGCGCCGGTCGCTGGAACCGGGCTTCTGCGCGACGTAGCCCTGCCCGATCAGGTCCTTGAGCACCCGGTTCAGGCTCTGCTTGGTGATGCGCAGGATGTCGAGGAGCTCGGCGATCGTCAGGCCCGGGTACCGGTCGACGAAGTGCAGCACCCGGTGGTGGGCGCGGCCGAACCCGTAATCGGCCAGGATCCTGTCCGGATCGCCGACGAAATCCCGGTAGGCGAAGAACAGGAGCTCGATCAGGTCGTCGCTGCCGAGGGCGGCCGGCGCGGCGCCCGGGACGGGTTTCGGCGCGAACATCTCCTCGCGCGGGGCTGTCCGTGTCACGGCGCGGCCGCTCCCAACGGGTGATAGGTCAGTCCCCATGACGTTTCTCAAGGCGGCCGAGGCCCGTCAACCCTGGCCGGGGCGGCCGGGGCGCCGACCGCCCCGGATCCTCAAGCGTGTACCCGCGGGATTGCCCCCGGTCCGACGCCTCCGCTAGGCAGGCTCTCGGGCGACGGGAGCGGACGCGCATGGCCGAGGCAGGGGAACCGGGATCGGGACGCCTCTGGATCCGCGACCCGCGCGCCGTCCTGGCCGAGGCCGCCGGCGGCGGGATCGTGGTGGCGGGCACCCGGATCGTCGAGTGCGTGGCGGCGGGCGCGCGCCCCGCCGCGCCCGTGGACGCGACCTTCGACGCGTCGCGCCACGTGGTCATCCCGGGGCTGATCAACACGCACCACCACGCCTTCCAGACGCTGACCCGCGCCCATCCGCTGGCGCTCAACAAGCCGCTCTTCCCCTGGCTGGAGGCGCTCTACACGGTCTGAGGGCGGATCACCCCGGAGGCGTTCCGGCTCGCCACGCGGGTCGCCTTCACCGAACTGCTGCTCTCGGGCTGCACCACGGCGGGCGACCACCACTACCTGTTCCCGAAAGGCCTCGAGGCGTCGATGGACATCCAGGTCGCGGAGGCCCGCGACCTCGGGATCCGGGCCGCGCTCACCCGCGGCTCCCTGAGCTTGTCCGACCGGGCGGGCGGCCTGTCGCCCGCGGCCCTGACCCAGGACGACGACGCGATCCTCTCGGACTGCGAGCGGGTGCTGAACCTGTTCCACGATCCCGCCCCCGGGGCGATGGTGCAGATCGCCCTCGCCCCCTGCTCGCCCTTCTCGGTGACCGAGCGCCTGATGCGCGCGAGCGCGGAGCTCGCCGCCCGCAGCGGGTGCCGGCTGCACACCCATCTCGGCGAGACGCGCGACGAGGAGGCCTATTGCCAGCAGATGTTCGGCTGCCGCCCGGTGGAGTACCTCGAAGAGGTCGGCTGGCTGAGCGACCGGGTCTGGCTCGCGCACGGCATCCACTTCACCGATGCCGAGGTCGCGCGGCTCGGCGCGGCCGGCGTCGGTGTCTGCCACTGCCCGACCTCGAACATGACCCTGGCCTCGGGCCGCTGCCGCACCTGCGAGCTGGAGGCGGCGGGCTCGCCCGTGGGCCTCGGCGTCGACGGCTCGGCCTCGAACGACAGCTCGAACCTGATGGAGGGGGTGCGCCACGCCCTCATGATCAACCGGCTCACCTACGGGGCGGAGGCCGTGACGCATCTCGACGCCCTGCGCTGGGCGACCGAGGGCTCGGCCGCCTGCCTCGGCCGCTCCGATATCGGCCGGATCGCGCCGGGCCGCGAGGCGGATCTCGCCCTGTTCACCCTGGACGAGCTGCGCTTCTCCGGAGCCCACGACCCGCTGGCGGCGCTCGTCCTGTGCGGCGCCACCCGGGCCGACCGGGTGATGGTCGCGGGGCGCTGGCGGGTGATCGACGGGCAGCCGCTCGGGGTCGATACCGGGATGCTGCGCGAGGCGCATTCCCGGCTGGCGGTGGACTTGTTCGGGGACGCGTAGGGGCGGCCCCTGATCCGACCCGCTCCGTCATCGCGAGCGCAGCGACCCAGGGCAGCGCGCGATCTCCGGATGCGGTGTGTCCCTGGATTGCTTCGCTCCGCTCGCAACGACGAACGGCGGGGCCCGCCCGTGGGCGAGCCCCGCGCGACGTTTCTCAGAACAGCCCGTCGATCTGCCCGTTGGCGTCGAGCCGGATCGTGTCGGCGGCCGGCACCCGGGGCAGGCCCGGCATGGTCATGATCTCCCCGCAGATCGCCACCACGAAGCCCGCGCCGGCCGAGAGCCGGACGTCGCGCACGCCGACGATGTGGCCCTCGGGGGCGCCCATCAGGGTCGGGTCGGTGGAGAAGGAGTACTGGGTCTTGGCCATGCAGATCGGCAGGTGGCCGTAGCCGTCCTTCTCGAAGGTGGCGAGCTTGCCGGCGGCCTTGGTCTCGATCTGGATGTCGGCGGCGCCGTAGAGCTTGGTGGCGATCGCCCGGATCTTGTCGGTGAGGCGGCTCTCGGTCTCGTAGGCGTGGCGGATCGGCGCCGGCTCGGCCTGGCTGAGCCTCACCACCGCGCGGGCCAGCTCCTCGGCACCGGCGCCGCCCTCGGCCCAGTGGCGGCAGGTGATCGCCTCGACGTCGAGCCGCTCGCGGCACAGGTCCTTGAGCTTGGCGTGCTCGGCGTCGGTGTCGGCGTGGAAGTGGTTGACGCCGACCACGACCGGCAGGCCGAAGCCGCGCAGGTTGGTGACGTGACGGGCGAGGTTGGCAAACCCCTTCTCCAGGGCGTCGATGTTCTCGCCCCCGAGGTTCTTCTTGTCGACGCCGCCATGCATCTTGAGGGCGCGGATCGTCGCCACCACCACCACCGCCGAGGGGGTCAGGCCCGCCTGCCGGCACTTGATGTCCAGGAACTTCTCGGCGCCGAGATCGGCGCCGAAGCCGGCCTCCGTCACCGTGTAGTCGGCGAGCCGCAGGCCGGCCCGCGTGGCGATCACCGAGTTGCAGCCGTGGGCGATGTTGGCGAAGGGGCCGCCGTGGATCAGCGCCGGGTTGCCCTCGAGGGTCTGCACGAGGTTCGGCTGCAGGGCGTCCTTGAGCAGCACCGTCATGGCGCCGGTGGCCTTCACGTCCTTGAGGGTGACGAGCTTGCGGTCGCGGGTCTCGGCGATGACGATCCGGCCGAGGCGCTCCTCCAGGTCGGCGAGGTCACGCGCGAGGCAGAACACCGCCATCACCTCGGAGGCCACCGTGATGTCGAACCCGTCCTCGCGGGGGAAGCCGTTGGCGACGCCGCCGAGCGACTGGTTGATCGCGCGCAGGGCCCGGTCGTTCATGTCGACGACCCGGCGCCAGTGGATGCGGCGGACGTCGATGTTGAGCTCGTTCGCCCAGTAGACGTGGTTGTCGATCAGCGCGGCCGCGAGGCTGTGGGCCGACGTGATGGCGTGGAAGTCGCCGGTGAAGTGCAGGTTGATCTGCTCCATCGGCACGACCTGCGCCTTGCCGCCGCCGGCCGCGCCGCCCTTCATGCCGAAGCACGGCCCGAGCGAGGGCTCGCGCAGGCAGATCATGGTCTTCTCACCGATGCGGTTCAGGGCGTCGCCCAGGCCCACCGTGGTGGTGGTCTTGCCCTCGCCCGCGGGCGTCGGGGAGATCGCGGTGACCAGCACGAGCTTGCCGGGCTTCCGGCTCTCCAGCCCGGCGATGTAGCCGTGGTCGATCTTGGCAATGTGCTTGCCGTAATTGTGGAGCGCGTCATCCGGGATGCCGAGCTTCTCGGCGACCTGCGCGATCGGCTTCAGGGTCGCGGCGCGGGCGATCTCGATGTCTGACGGCATGGGCCTTCCTCCCTGGGTCGCGGGCACGTGCCCGCCCGCCGGCTCTTGCCGTGCGAATCTCCTGCCGGGCGGGACGCGGCGTGGCCGCCCGCGAACGGCCACGCACTGTGCGTCAAAGCTCGCGAAAATGCGCGTCGATTTTTATGAGCTGGCGGACAAAATACTCTTGTCGATCGCGCTGTCCCCCGCTCCGACGCCGGCGCGCTCCCGGATGGTCCGTCCGAGCCCGGCCGCCGGGGGTCTTCGCGTGCCCGCGCCGCTCAGAACTTGACCAGCTCGACGCGCCGGTTCTGCGCCCGCCCCGCCTCGCTGTCATCGGCGGCGACCGGGCTGGCAGAACCGAAGCCCTTGGCCCTCAACCGGTCCTTCGCGATGCCGGCGCCGACGAGCCTCGCCATGACCGCTCTGGCACGGCCGTCGGACAGGGCCTGGTTGTGCGAAGCGGCCCCGGTCCCGTCCGTGTAGCCGTTGATCGCGAGCCGCAGGCCGGGATCCGTCCGCAGCAGGGCCGCCACCGCGTCGATCTGCGGGGCGGAGGCCGGCAGGATCTCGGTCCTGTCGGTGGCGAAGTTGACCTGGATCACCGCCTTCCCGGTCTTGTCGAGATCCTGCTTCAGCCGCTCGGCGGGCAGGAGGGCGGCGGTCTGCACGAACGGCTTCGTCTCGAGGATCGTCCAGGCCGCGGTGAAGCTGTCGGGCACGAAATGCACCCAGATCTGCCGGTCCGGCCGGCGGATCACCCAGGTCTGGGCGGGCGCGTTGTAGACGTCGCCCAGGCCCTCATACATCCCGATCCGGATCTCCTCCGGCAGCGTCTCCGTCACGGAGTTGGGGATCCGGCCGTCGGCGATCTTCCGGCCGCCGGCCTGCGTCAGCACGGCCTCGATGTTCTTCTTCAGCTCGTAGGCGGAGTAGGTCTTGCCGTCCTTGGGACCGATCAGGGACTGGAAGACCTTGCCTTCGACCTCGTGAAGCGCTGCGCCGGTCCAGAACAGGAAATGCCCGAATTCCCGCGTCTCGGGCGGGTTCACCGGCTGGTAGCCGTCGGGCAGCGCGAAGTAGGGAAAGCGGCCGAGCGGCGCGTCCGAGACGGGAACGGAATCGAGCGCGAAGGCCTTCGGCGCCGCCGCCGCGTCCTGCGCCCGCGCGGGATCGGCCCCGATCCCGGACGCCGCGCAGGCGAGGACCAGCAGGACACAGACAGGCTTCAGCGCTCTCACGTCGCACTCCGGAACGTTGCGGAGGCGCGACGATAGCGGGCGCGGATCGGTGGGCAATTAGGTCGCTCGACCTACGGCCTCCGAGCCGCAGCGCGGGCGCCCGAAGCCGCGACAGGGCGGCGGGCGCGGGCCGGATCTCGCGGCCTCGCGTCCCGAAATGGCCCGCGCATCGTCGGGACGGCGCGGCAGCCGCACCGCCCCGAGGCGGGACTTGGCGGGAGGCCTAGCCCCCCGACTTCTTGGCCTTGTCGGCGGAGCCCGGCGCCTCGTGCGGCTGGGGAGCGCCCTTCGGGAGTTCCGGGTTGTCGGGATTGTGCGGGGCGGCGACCGGGGCCGGCACCGTCTCGGCGGTGGCGGTGGGCTTCTCGATGTCGGGCAGCCCGTCCTTCAACTTCGCGTTGATCTGGGTGAGGTCGTCCGGCTCGGGGTTCAGGTCCTTGGCGTGCTGCCACTGGAACTTGCCCTCGAGGCGCCGGCCCGAGCGCCAGTAGGCGTCGCCGAGGTGGTCGTTAATGGTCGGATCGCCGGGCTTCAGCTCGACCGCCTTCTCCAGCTCGCGCACCGCGTCGTCCCAGCGGCCGAGGCGGTAATAGGCCCAGCCGAGGCTGTCGACGATCATGCCGTCCCGCGGGCTCGCGTCGGCGGCCTGCTGCAGCAGCTTGAACGCCTCGTCGATGTTGATGTTCTGGTCGACCCAGGAATAGCCGAGGTAGTTCATCACCTGGGCCTTGGCGGCCGGCTGGTTGGCCGGCACCAGGGACAGGGCCTTCTTCAGGTCGGCCTCGGCCTTCGGCCACTGCTTGGCGCGCTCGTAGGCGGTGCCGCGGAAATAGTAGGTCGTCCAGTAGTTGGATTGCGGCCGGTTCCCGATCAGGTCGATGGCGCGGGTGTAGGTGGCCGCCGCCTCCTCGTACTTCTTGCGGGCGCGCTGCACGTTGCCCAGCGCGGTGATGACGTCGATGTCGTCCGGGTGGGCCTTCATCGCCGCGTCGAGATGGGCCAGCGCCTCGTCGCCCTTGCCCATCTGCTCCAGGTTCAGGCCGATCTGGATGTCGGCGTTGAGCTTGAGCGGGGAATTGGCCGGGATCTGCGCGTAGGCCTCGTTGGCGCGCTCGGGCTGCTTCATCCGGTCGAGCGTGTCGGCGAGCGTCAGCCGGGCCAGCGCGTGGTCGGGGGCGAGGTAGAGGGCGAGCCGCAGGTAGATCACCGCGGGCAGCTCGTCGCCCTGGGTCGAGCCGGCGGAGCCCAGCCCGTACAGCACCTCGGCGGCGCCCTCCTGGGCGGTGCCGATCAGCCGCGTGAGCGGCTTGCCGTCCTTCAGCTTCTCGAGGGCGTCGCGCACCAGCGGGTGGCGCGGCGAGAGCTGGTCGAAGTCGGAATAGGCCTGGATCGCCAGGTCGGTGCGGCCGAGGCTGGCCTCCATGCGGGCGTAGGCGTCGACGATGCGCAGGGTGTTGTGGTCGGCGTCGTAGGCGGCCTTGAGGCGGCGCTCGGCCTCGGCGTTGTCGCCGGTCACCGAGGCGATCAGGCCGGCATGGTAGTCCCGGAAGGTGTTGTAGTAGCGCTCGCCCCGGAGCTTGTTGACCGTCTCCAGCGCCTTCTTGCTGTCGCCGGCGCCCGCGTAGGACCAGGCGGTGAGCAGCGTCGCGGTCAGGTCCGTGGCGGCGCCCCGGCCGCTCCGGGAAAAGTTCTGGCGGGCGGCGGCCCACTGGCCGGCCTTGATCTGGCGCACCCCGAGGGAGAGGTTGGCGAGGCCGTTGGTCGGATCGCGGGCGATCAGCTTCTCGGCGGTGCGGAACGCGTCCGGCAGGGCGCCGTCGGCCAGCAGCGAGATGAAGGCGCGCTCGACGAGTTCCGCGTTGCGCGGGTCGGCCTTCACCGCCTCGCGGTAGAAGGTCGCCGCCGCCGCCGTGTCCCGCGACGCGCCCGCGATGTAGGCGGAGAGGAAGTTGCCCTCGAGCGAGTCCGCGGGCTCGTAGTCGAGCACCGGGGTCGATTCCTTCGGCTGCGCGGCGAGCACGGTCTGCGGGAGCCCGGCGGCGAGCAGCAGGGCGAGCGCCGAAACGCTCCGGCGGGCGCGTGTCATCATCATGAACCGATCGCGGCTCCTGGGCGCCGGCCCGTCGGGGGCCGGGCGCGAGAATGGCGGGGCATCCCCGAAAAAACGTTGGGGACACTGAACCCATCCCGCCAGCCCCGCAAGGCGAAAGGATGGCGCGGGGGTTGTGGCCGGGTTGGTCGGCCGTCCCGTCATCGCGAGCGCAGCGAAGCGACCCAGGGCGGCGGGACGTCTGCCCACGGAGCGGTTCACTGGATTGCTTCGCTGCGCTCGCAAAGACGTGAGCCTCGGCCCCTCGGCCGAGGGCTGACCTCACATGTTCGGGTAGTTCGGCCCGCCCGGACCCTCCGGCGTCACCCAGTCGATGTTCTGGTTCGGATCCTTGATGTCGCAGGTCTTGCAGTGGACGCAGTTCTGCGCGTTGATCTGGTAGCGCACGCCGTCGCTGGCTGAAGAATCCTCCACCCACTCGTAGACGCCGGCCGGGCAGTAGCGGCCGGACGGGCCGCCGTAGACGTCGTGCTCGGAGCGCTTCTGCAGCTCCAGGTCGCGGACCTTGAGGTGCGGCGGCTGGTCCTCCTCGTGGTTGGTGTTCGAGAGGTAGACCGAGGACAGCCGGTCGAAGGTCAGCTTGCCGTCCGGCTTCGGATAGACGATCGGCGTCACCTCCGAGAGCGGCTTGAGGCAGGCGTGATCCGGCTTGCCGTGGGACAGCGTGCCGAACGGCGAGGCGCCGAGGATGCTGGTCGCCCACATGTCGATCCCGCCGAGCCCGACGCCGACCAGCGTGCCGTACTTGGACCAGAGCGGCTTGACGTTGCGCACCGCCTTCAGGTCCTGCCCGATCGGGCTGTTGCGCCATCCGGCCTCGTAGGCGGTGAGCTCGTCGCCGGCGCGGCCCGCCTTCAGGGCGTCCGCGATGGCGTCGGCCGCCTGCATGCCGGACAGCACCGCGTTGTGCGAGCCCTTGATCCGCGGCACGTTCACGAAGCCGGCCGAGCATCCGACGAGGCACCCACCGGGGAAGACCAGCTTGGGCACCGACTGCCAGCCGCCCTCCATGATGGCGCGCGCGCCGTAGCCGATGCGCTTGGCGCCCTCGAAGGTCTCGGCGATCATCGGGTGGGTCTTGAAGCGCTGGAACTCCTCGAACGGCGACAGGGTCGGGTTCTCGTAGTTCAGGTGCGTGACGAAGCCGACCGAGAGCAGGTGGTCATCGAAGTGGTAGAGCCAGGAGCCGCCGCCGGCCTTGTTGGGCAGCGGCCAGCCCATCGTGTGCTGCACCAACCCGGGCTCGAACTTGCCGGGCGCGAGCTGCCAGAGCTCCTTCACGCCGAGCCCGTACTTGAAGTGGTCGCTGTGCCGGTTGAGTTCGAACCGCTGGATCAGACCCTTGGTCAGGTTGCCGCGGGCGCCCTCGCCGAACACCGTGTACTTGGCGCGCAGCTCCATGCCGCGGGTGTAGTCCTCGCGCGGCTCGCCGGACCGGCCGATGCCGAGATCGCCCGTGGCTACGCCCGCCACGGCGCCGTTGCCGTCGAACAGCACCTCGGAGGCCGGGAAACCCGGGTAGATCTCGACGCCGAGCGCCTCGGCCTGGGCGCCGAGGTACTTGCAGACGTTCGAGAGCGAGCCGACGAAGTTGCCGTGGTTCGACATGAGCTTGGGGAAGAACACGTTCGGCAGGGTGATGCCGCTGTTCTTGGTGAGCATCATGAACTCGTCGCGCTGCACCTCCGTCTTGAGCGGCCGCTCCGGGTCCTGGCGCCACTCCGGCAGGAGCCGGTCGAGGCCGATCGGGTCGATCACCGCCCCCGACAGGATGTGGGCGCCGACCTCCGAGCCCTTCTCGACGACGACGACCGAGATCTCCTCGCCGATCTCGGCGGCGCGCTGCTTCAGGCGGATCGCGGTGGCGAGGCCGGCCGGGCCGGCGCCCACCACGACCACGTCGAAATCCATGCTCTCGCGTTCGGGCAGCGCCATCCTCGGGTTCCTTTTCTTGTTCCGGCGCCCGGTTCGTCGCCGGGCCGGCCTTCCTGATGCCGTCTCAAGCGATTCCAAGCTAGAAAGGCAAGTTGCCGACGCTCAAGCTCAAGGCAAAGTTCCCTTTGCCGCAGGGGACGGCGTCACAGCGCTGCGCCGCGCCGCGCTGTTCGGTCACGCAAGTCCTTGCCACCCGGACCGATTCGGCGAGTTGTCCACAGGCCCCGGCGATCCCACATGCTGAGTCCCATGCCGAGCCCCACCGACGCGCAAGCCGACCTGATCGCCTATCTCGACTTCCACGTGGAGGCCGGGGCCGACGCGGCGCTCGACGAGCAGCCGCACGACCGCTTCAACGAGGCCGACACGCCCGCGCCTACCCTGCGCACGCCGCGCCGGGCGCCCCCCCGGGCCGCCGAGCAGCCGGTCAGCCCGGTCGCCAACACGCTCGTGCCGCCCCCCGGATCGGCGCCCCCGGGCACGGCCGCGCCCATCGCGGCGCCGCGCACCTTCGGCCGCGCCGCCAGCGCCCAGCCCGACGAGGCCGCGAGCGACGCCCGCGCTAGGGCGCGGCAGGCCAAGTCCCTCGACGAGCTCGAACGGATTCTCGCGGATTTCGACGCCTGCCCGCTGCGCTTCACGGCGAAGAACCTCGTCTTCGCCGACGGCAATCCCGAGGCGCGGGTGATGTTTCTCGGCGAGGCGCCCGGCGCCGACGAGGACCGGATCGGCAAGCCGTTCATGGGCCGCTCAGGCCAGCTCCTCGACAAGATGATGAAGGCGGTCGGGCTCGACCGGACGAGCGCCTATATCGGCAACATCGTGCCCTGGCGGCCGCCGGGCAACCGCAACCCGACCCCCCAGGAGGTGGCCGTGTGCCGGCCCTTCGTGGAGCGCCAGATCGAACTCGTCGACCCGGACATCATCGTCTGCCTCGGCGCGCCCGCGACCCAGACGCTGACCGGCACCAAGGACGGCATCCTGCGGACCCGAGGCCGCCTCTTCCCGTACAAGTTGCCGAGCCGCGAGGTGAAGCTGCTCGCCACGCTCCACCCAGCCTTCCTGCTGCGCCAGCCGGTCCAGAAGCGCCTCGCGTGGCGGGACTTCCGGTCCCTGCGCGCCCTCCTCGACGGGAAAGCGTGACCGCGAGCTTGACCGGAGTGACGGAACCGGCTCTCCCCTCCCGCCATTAGAGCTTCGTTCCCGCTGCTGGCGCGCCATCGGCCGGACACGACGACGCACAGCCAATCCCGGCCCGCCCGAGGCGGCCGGCGCAGCACTGATGGCGGGACCCAACCATGCGCTGGGAAGATCTACGCAGCTCCGACAACGTCGAGGATCGCCGGGGCGAGGGCGGCGGCGGTGGCGGCATGGGCTTTCCCGGCGGCGGCGCCGGCGGGCTCGGCATCGGCACCATCGTGGTGCTGCTGATCATCAGCTACTTCACGGGCATCAACCCGGCGATCCTGATCGGCGGGGCTCAGCAGATCGGCGGCGGCGGCCGCAGCCAGCAGGAGCAGGTCGACCCGCAGACCCAGGCCAAGCGGCGCCAGGCCCCGACCGACGAGAGCGGCCGGTTCGCCTCCAAGATCCTCGGCAACACCGAGGACGTGTGGAGTCAGATCCTGCCGCAGCAGACCGGCAAGCAGTACACTCCGACGACGCTGGTGCTCTACACCGGCGGCACGCGCTCCGGCTGCGGCTCGGCCCAGGCCGCGATGGGCCCGTTCTACTGCCCGCTCGACAAGAAGGTCTATCTCGACACCGGCTTCTTCAAGGAGATGGCCTCGAAGTTCGGCGTGAAGGGCGACTTCGCCTA
Organism: Methylobacterium sp. 190mf; assembly: GCF_900107945.1. Taxonomy (NCBI): domain Bacteria; kingdom Pseudomonadati; phylum Pseudomonadota; class Alphaproteobacteria; order Hyphomicrobiales; family Methylobacteriaceae; genus Methylobacterium; species Methylobacterium sp. 190mf. Next base: position 39,084 of record NZ_FNVI01000016.1, read on the forward strand.
CGCGTACGTGATCGCCCACGAGGTCGGCCACCACGTCCAGGACGTGCTCGGCATCCTCGGCAAGGTCCAGCAGCGCCAGCAGCAGGCCTCCAGCAAGACCGAGGCGAATGCCCTCTCGGTGCGGATCGAGCTGATGGCCGACTGCCTCGCCGGCGTCTGGGCCAAGAACTCCAACGACAAGTACGCCGAGCTCGAGCAGGGCGACATCGACGAAGCGCTGAACGCCGCCGCGCAGATCGGCGACGACGCGCTCCAGCAGCGCTCGCGGGGCTACGTGGTGCCGGATTCCTTCACCCACGGCTCCTCGGCCCAGCGCCAGCGCTGGTTCATGGCCGGCTACAAGAGCGGCCAGACCAAGTCCTGCGACACGTTCCGGACGGCCAATAACTGAAGGCGGATCGCGGCTTCACGAGCCGCCCCCGTCATCGCGAGCGCAGCGAAGCGACCCAGGGTAACGTGACGTCGCCGGATGTGGCGCCGCTGGATTGCTTCGCTGCGCCCGCGATGACGGCGCGCCGAGACCCGGCGGGCACGGGCCTCACCCCCGGCTCAGCCGCCGCGCGTTCGCCTGGACCTTCCGCCGGTAGCTGCGGATCACCTTGCCGTTCGAGGCGCCTGCGGCGAGCATGAGGGCCGCCTCGCCGGCGGCCAGCATCTTCTCCGTCACCATGAGCTGCGCCTCGGCCTGGGCCGCGGGGCCGCCGAGGGCGAACATCGCCATGCGCTGGGCGATGACGCCCTGCGCCTCCAGCCCCAGCATGGCCATGTCCATGCCCGTCATCCACCAACCGAACAGCATCGCGATCCTCATGTTGCCCAGGGCAACGGCCGAGCCTCATCCTGGGTCCCGGGATGCGCCCAGGCCTGCGCCGGACGCAAGCGTTATCCCGCACTGCGGCACCCTGCCTTTGCGCCGCGTCGGCCGATGCCGTAAGCGGCCGGGATACTCCCGGACACCTTCCGGACAGCGACCTCCCGGACAGCGCCCGCCGCCATGATACGCCTGGACAAGATCACCAAGCAGAACGGGCGGCAGCTCGTCTTCATCGAGGCCTCGGCCGCCCTCCAGCGGGGCGAGAAGGTCGGCCTGGTCGGCCCGAACGGGGCCGGCAAGACCACCCTGTTCCGGATGATCATCGGCCAGGAGCAGCCCGACGAGGGCCAGGTCGCGGCCGACCGGGGCATCACCATCGGCTATTTCAGCCAGGACGTCGGCGAGATGTCCGGCCGCAGCGTCGTCACCGAGGTGATGGACGGCGCCGGCCCGGTGAGCGCGGTCGCGGCCGAGCTCGCCGAGCTCGGCGCGGCGCTCGCCGACCCGGACCGCGCCGACGAGATGGACGCCCTGGTCGAGCGCTACGGCGAGGTCCAGGCCCGGTTCGAGGAGCTCGACGGCTACGCCCTGGAGGGCCGGGCCCGCGAGGTGCTCGACGGGCTGAGCTTCAGCCAGGAGATGATGGACGGCGACGTCGGCGCCCTCTCGGGCGGCTGGAAGATGCGCGTCGCGCTCGCCCGCATCCTGCTGATGCGCCCGGACGTGATGCTCCTCGACGAGCCGTCCAACCACCTCGACATCGAGAGCCTGATCTGGCTCGAATCGTTCCTGAAGGGCTACGACGGCGCCCTGCTGATGACCTCGCACGACCGCGAGTTCATGAACCGCATCGTCACCAAGATCATCGAGATCGACGCCGGCGCGCTCACTACCTACTCGGGCGACTACGCCTTCTACGAGGGCCAGCGGAAGCTCAACGAGGCGCAGGCCCAGGCGCAGTACGAGCGCCAGCAGGCGATGCTGGCGAAGGAGATCGCCTTCATCGAGCGGTTCAAGGCGCGGGCCTCCCACGCCGCCCAGGTGCAGAGCCGGGTGAAGAAGCTCGACAAGATCGAGCGCGTCGAGCCGCCCCGGCGGCGGCAATCGGTGGCCTTCGAGTTCCAGCCGGCACCGCGCTCGGGCGACGACGTCGTGATGCTCAAGGGCGTGAACAAGCGCTACGGCAGCCGCACGATCTACGAGGGACTCGACTTCTCGGTGCGGCGCAAGGAGCGCTGGTGCGTGATGGGCATCAACGGCGCCGGCAAGTCGACGCTGCTCAAGCTCGTCACCGGCACCACCGCGCCCGACGACGGCTCGGTCACGGTCGGCGGCAGCGTCAAGCTCGGCTACTTCGCCCAGCACGCCATGGACCTGCTCGACGGCGACCGCACGGTGTTCCAGACCCTGGAGGATTCCTTCCCGCAGGCCGGCCAGGGGTCGCTGCGGGCGCTGGCCGGCTGCTTCGGCTTCTCGGGCGACGACGTCGAGAAGCGCTGCCGGGTGCTCTCGGGCGGCGAGAAGGCCCGGCTGGTCATGGCGCTGATGCTCTACGACCCGCCGAATTTCCTGGTGCTCGACGAGCCGACCAACCACCTCGACATGGGCACCAAGGAGATGCTGATCGAGGCGCTGGCCAATTACGAGGGGACGATGCTGTTCGTGTCCCACGACCGGCACTTCCTGGCCGCCCTCTCGAACCGGGTGCTCGAGGTCACGCCGGAGGGCATCCACCAGTACGGCGGCGGCTACACCGAGTACGTGGCCCGCACCGGCCAGGAGGCGCCGGGCCTCCGGAGCTGACGGTCCGCTCCGTCCTCGCGGGCGCAGCGAAGCGACCGAGGACAGCGCGTCCCGGCGAGGCCCGGCGCTGCTGGATCGCTTCGCCGCGCTCCCGAGGACGGCGGAGGGTTCCGGCCGGAAGCCCTGCGACCGGCGCGCCGCTATCGCCCCCCGGCGCCCCGCGCTAGGCTGCGCCGAAACGGCCCGGGTGAGACGCCGTGCGACGCCTGCTGAAGTTCCTCCACACGATGGGGTCCGCGGGGCTGCTAGGGGCCATGGCGTCCCTGGTCGTCATGCTGAGCCTGTCGCCCGCGCCGTCCGCCCTAGCGGGCTACGCGGCGACGCGGGGCGCGATGGGCGCGGTCGCCACCTGGATCTTCCTGCCCGCCCTGGCGGTGACGCTGATGTCGGGCCTGCTGGCGATGGCGCTGAACCGCGCCTTCCTCAACGCCGGCTGGGCGTGGGTGAAGCTCGCCACCGGCGTCCTGATGTTCGAGGGCGGGCTGGTCTACGTCCAGGGCCCGATGAAGCAGGAGGCGGAGCAGAGCGCCCGCGCGCTGGCGGGCCTCGTCGATCCCGCGGTGCTGGCCGTCTCGCTGACCGGCGAGCGCGGCACCCTCTGGGTCCTGCTGGCGGTCGCGACCGCGAACGTGGCGCTCGGGATCTGGCGGCCGCGGATCCTGCGGATCCCCCAGTAGCGAAGCCGCGTCGGGCCCGATCCCAGCCCGATTGATTGCCGGCTTTAAATCTATTTCCCGATACAGAACCCGCTGAACAGCCGGTCGAGGACGTCCTCGACGCCGACATGGCCCGCGACCGCGCCGAGCGCCCGCACCGCGAGCCGCAGATCCTCCGCAGCCAGCTCCGGGAGACCGCCGGCACTCCCTGAGACGCGATCGAGATGGCCGATGCAGGCCTCCAGCGCGGCCCTGTGCCGGGCGCGGGTGATCAGCGCGTCGCCGGTGCCGAGACCGTCTTCGGCCGCGGCCTGGATCGCATCGAGTAGGGCGTCCATGCCGGCGCCGGTATGGGCCGAGACCGTCACGTCCGCCGGATCACCCCCCTGTTCTGAGCCGGCAAAAAGATCGGCTTTGGTACGCACGGTCAGGACCGGGCCCCGCGCCGGCCCGAGATCCGGGACCGCGCCGCCGGGGGGCTTGAGGGCGACCACGAGATCGGCCGTGTCGATCCGCGCCCGCGTCCGCACGATCCCCGCCGCCTCGATCGGCTCCGCGGTCTCGCGGAGCCCGGCTGTGTCGACCAGCAGGACCGGGAGGCCGCCGAGGTCGAGCCGCACCTCGATGGCGTCGCGGGTCGTCCCCGGGCTGTCCGACACGATGGCTACGTCCCGTCGGCTCAGCGCGTTCAGCAGGGTCGATTTCCCGCTGTTGGGAGACCCCGCCAGCACCACCGTGAACCCGTCACGCAGGCGCTCGCCGCGCTGGCCGTCGCGCAGCGCCGCGGCGATCGCGTCGCGCAGGCGGGCGGCGCGGTCGAGCAGCGCCGCGTCGAGCCCGGCATCGTCCACGTCCCCCTCGTCGGCGAAGTCCAGCGCGGCCTCCGCGGCGGCGAGGCAGTCGATCGCCTCCGCGCGCCACGCGGCCACCTGCCGGCTGAGCGCGCCGTCGAGCTGGCGCAGGGCCTGCCGGCGCTGGCCCTCGGTCTCCGCGTCGATCAGGTCGGCGACGGCCTCCGCCTCGGCGAGATCCATCCGCCCGTTGAGGACGGCCCGCCGGGTGAAAGCCCCGGGCTCGGCGGCCCGGCAGCCCGGGAGGCGGGCGAGGGTGGCGAGGACGCGCATCCGCACGGCCGCGCCACCGTGCAGGTGCAGCTCGCCCATATCCTCGCCGCTGTAGGTGTTCGGCCCGGGAAACCAGGCCACCAGCGCCCGGTCGAGCTCGGTGCCGTCGTGGGGATCCCGGAGGCTCCGCAGCGACAGCCGGCGGGGCGGCGGCAGGCGTCCGCCCAGGGCGACGAGCGCGTCGCGCGCGGCCGGGCCGCTGATGCGGATCACCGCGACGGCGGCCCGGCCGAAGCCGCTGGCCGGCGCGAAGAGGGTGTCGGTATCGATCATGTTCCCACAGGGCCGCGCGAGGGGCGGAGTTTCACGTGAAACAATCGCGGCCGCCCTATACCATCCCGGCGCCGACGCGCCGCGCCCGCTTGCGCCGTCGCGATCTCGAACGGGGATCCGCCATGATCGTCTGGACCCGCCGCGCCGTCGGCCTCGGCCTGCTCGCCGCGCCCCTCGCCGCCGCCCTCCCCGCGTCCCCGGTCCTGTCCGCGCGCGCCGCGGAGGCCGAGCCGGACTGGGCCGCCATCGAGCGCCGGCTCGGCGGCCGCCTCGGGATCGCGGCCGCCTCGGCGGACCGCGTCCTCGCCGCCTACCGCGCCGACGCGCGCTTCCCGATGTGCAGCACCTTCAAGGCGCTGGCGGTGGCGGCGGTCCTGGCGCGGGTCGATGCCGGCCGCGAGACCCTCGACCGGGTCGTCAGCTACGGGGCCGGGGACCTCCTGAGCTACGCGCCCGTGACCCGGAATGCGCTGGAGGCCTGCGCCGGGACCGGGCGGATGAGCGTCGCGGACCTGTGCGCGGCCACGCTGATCTGGAGCGACAACACGGCCGCCAACCTGCTCCTAGCGGATCTCGGCGGGCCCGAGGCGCTGACCGCGTGGCTGCGGACCACCGGCGATCCCGTCACCCGCCTCGACCGGACCGAGCCGACCCTTAACACCGCGTTGCCCGGCGACCCGCGCGACACGACCACGCCGGACGCCATGCGGGCGACCCTAGGCCGTGTCCTCCTCGGAACCGTCCTGTCGCCGGCCTCGCGCGCCCGGCTGGAGGCCTGGATGGTCGCCTGCGAGACCGGCCGGAAGCGCCTGCGGGCCGGCCTCCCGCCCGGCTGGATCGCGGGCGACAAGACCGGGAGCGGCGACAACGGCACCGTCAACGACGTGGCGATCCTCCGGCCGCCGGGGCGCGCGCCGATCCTCGCGGCGGTCTACGTCACGGAATCGACCGCCTCCCCCGACACCTGCGCGGCGGCCTACGCGGAGATCGGCCGCCTCATCGCCGCGCGCGCCCATTCGACCTGACCGGACGAACCATGAAGACAGCCGCCAAGACGCCCAACAAGACACTTTCCAAGACGACCCGCGCGACGCTCGCCCTCGACAAGGCCGGCATCCGGTACAGCCTCCACGTCTACGCGTACGATCCGGACGCGCCGCGCATCGGCCTGCAGGCCGCGGAGGCGCTCGGGGTGGACCCGGGACGCGTGCTGAAGACCCTGATGGCGTCGGTCGACGGACGGACGGTCTGCCTGCTCGTGACCTCCGACAGGGAGGTGTCGATGAAGCGGGTCGCCGCCGCCTTCTCGGGCAAGGCCGCGTCCATGCTCAAGCCGGCCGACGCCGAGCGGCTGACCGGCTACCATGTCGGCGGGATCAGCCCGCTCGGACAGAAGCGGTCCTTCCCGACCGCGATCGACGCCGGATCCTTGACCGAGCCGGCGGCCGAGATCCACGTCAACGGCGGCGGCCGCGGCTTGCAGATCCGGCTGACCGAGGGCGATCTGGCCGCCGTCCTGGACGCCCTCGTCGTGCCGCTGACGTGATCCCGCGGTAATCACTCGTTTACCCTGCCGTCGCACGGTGTCGCCTTCCGACAGAGACGAAGGCGGCGCAGGGGCGGCATGCGGGAGACGGCACGCAGGGCGGTGACGGCGCTCGGACTCGTCCTGCTGCTCGCGGTACCGGGCCGGGCGGCCGATCTCGACGTCCGCTACGGCGCCGAGGCGGGCGTGGGCGGCAGCCCCCGCTTCTTCCCGCGCAACGACGGCCTCGACCGTCGGCCGGTCTACGCGGTCCGGTCCCGTCGCGTGCCGGTGGGCTGCACGCCCCGGCGGGTGCCCGTGCCGACCAACGCCCCGGACGATCCGAGCTACGTCGGCTCCGAGTACGGCCTGGGGCATCCGAGCTATTACGGCTTCACGCCGCCGCTGGGCGTGGACGACCCCTTCGGGCGCTCCCTCCTGCCCTACTGCCCCTGACGCCGACCGCGACGACGGGATCCGGCGTCGACTGCTGGATTCCACCGCTCCCCATCATGCTCTAGACCGGCCCTGCCCTCCCCCGGAGCCCGTGCCGTGTCCGAGTCGACCTTCCAGTCCTTCCGCGACCTCGCAGCCCTGCGCGGATGCGTGGCCGCGTGGCGCGCGGCGGGCGAGCGCGTCGTCCTGATCCCGACCATGGGCGCCCTGCACGACGGGCACCTCGCCCTCGTTGCCGAGGCGCGGCGGATCGGCCGCCGGACCGTCGCCAGCATCTTCGTCAATCCCACTCAGTTCGGCCCGAACGAGGATTTCGCCCGCTACCCCCGCGACCTCGACGCGGATCTGGCCCTGCTGGCGGGGGCCGGCGCGGACGCCGCCTGGACGCCCGGCGTCGAGACCATGTACCCGCCGGGCTTCGCCACCCGGATCGAGGTCGCGGGCCTGACCGAGGGGCTGTGCGGGCCGTTCCGGCCCGGCCATTTCGCCGGCGTCGCCACGGTGGTGACCAAGCTCCTCAACCAGGTCCGGCCGGACGTCGCCCTGTTCGGCGAGAAGGACTTCCAGCAGCTCCGCGTGCTCCAGCAGGTAGCGGCGGATCTCGACCTCGCGGTGGAGATCCGCGGCGTGCCGACCGTGCGCGAGCCCGACGGCCTCGCGCTGTCGTCGCGCAACCGCTACCTCTCGGCCGAGGAGCGCGCCGTCGCCCCGAAGCTCCAGGCCGTCCTGGCCGAGATCGCCTCCGCCTCCCGCAACGGCACCCCAGTGGCCGGCCGGATCGCCGCCGGGCGGGCGGCGCTGGAGGCGGCGGGGTTCCGCGTCCAGTACCTCGCGGTCTGCGACGCCCGGACCCTGGTGCCGGTGGAGCGGGTCGACGGCCCGGCCCGCGTCATCGCCGCGGCCTTCCTGGGCCGGACCCGGCTGATCGACAATCGCGCCGTCTAGGCCGGCGCCGGTCCGACCGCCGACGGTCGTGGCCGCCGGGCCACGACGCGCGGATTTCCGGGTTTCACTGCGCCAGGTGATTGGCGCCGCCCTGCCGACCTGCTCTCTGCTGGTCGCGTGATCGGAACGCGCACCGCACCGGCCATCCTGGCCGTGTCCCTCGCCCTGGCGGGCCCCGCCGGCGCCTACGGCGAGGACGCGTTCGAGGGGATGGCCGGCCCCTACGGCGAGCGCCTGCGCTACGACGCGAAGGGGTTGACGCTCACCTTCCCCGAGCCCGACGTGAAGCTCCGGATCGGCGGGCGGCTGCACATCGACGGTGGCGCGGCGGGTTTCAGCCGGCCGGACCTGCCCGAGGCCTTCCCCGACAACGTCGCCGTGCGCCGGGCCTGGATCGAGCCGACGCTCACGATCGGCCGCGACTGGGTGATCGCCTTCCAGTACGATTTCGCCGACCCGATGCTGCCGATCAACGACGCGCTGGTCGCCTGGAAGGGGCTGCCGGACACGATCCTGACGCTCGGCAACATGAAGGAGCCCTTCAGCCTGGAATGGCTGCAGAGCAACAACGACACGCTGTTCGCCGAGCGCTCGGTGGCCAACGCCCTCGTGCCGGAGCGCCGGTTCGGCTTCGCCGCCGGGCACCACAGGGCGGCCTGGACCGCGGTGGCCGGCGTCTTCGGCAACGCCGCCAGCAGCGGCATCGACGGGGACGGTGTCGCGGTGGCGGCCCGCGCCACCGTCGCGCCGATCATGGAAGGGGACGAGACCCTGCATCTCGGTCTCGCCGGGGTCTTCCGCAGCCGGTCCCGGTCGGACGGGGCCTTCAGCTTCTCCAGCCCCGCCGGCGCCTTCCTGTTCGAGCGCCCCCTGGTGGATACGGGCGACCTCCCCGACGCCGCCAGCGTGTCGCGCCTCGGCGCCGAGCTGGCCTATCGCCGCGGCCCGTTCCTGCTGCAGGCCGAGTACATCCGGGCCGCGTTGCAGCCGTTCCGCGGTCCCGGCCAGCCCGGCACCGCGCTCGATTTCCAGAGCGGCTACGTCGAGGCGGCCCTGGTGCTCAACGGCGAGGGCCGCGCCTACGCGCTGACGCCGCAGAGCGGCACCACCTACGCGACCTTCCGGGGCGTGACGGTTCCGGAGGCGCAGCGGCTCTCCCGGGGCGGGATCGGCGTGTTCGAGCTGGCGGTGCGCTACAGCGCCGTCGACCTGGACGCCCGGGGCTTCCGCGGGGGCATGGAGCAGGACGTGACTCTCGGTCTGAGCTGGTATCCCGAGCCCAACCTGCGGCTAATCGGGAACGTCGTCCACGGGCGCGTGCGGCCGGGTGAGGCCCAGTCCGAGACGCTGGGCACCCGCCCGTTCACGGTCGACACGGTGATCGCGCGCCTGCAGATCTACTGGTGACGGGGTGGGCCGGGCCGGCAGCGTGCCCGTGCGTGGCCCCTCACACGGGCCCTCACACGGCCCTGCGCAGCACCGACCGGAACGGGCGCCGCTCCGGCTCCGGCGGGGGCGTCGGCTCCTCGGCGGGCGGGGTCGCCAGGACCTCCGCGCGCACCGGGCGCGGGGCCGCGAAGGCCGTCCCCTGCGCGAACGGCACGTCGAGGTCGATCAGGTCCGGGACGTCGGCCTCGTCGGCGACGCCCGTGGCGACGACGCGGATCCCGGCCCGGGCCAGGGCCGGCGCGGTGTCCTCCAGGGCGATGTCCGACAGGCTGCCGCGGCCCGCGCCGGGCCGGAGCAGCATCTCCGCCGGCACCTTGACCTGCCCGATGCCGAGCGCCGCGAGTTCGGCCGCGTCGAAGCGGAGGTCGTCCGGGCGGTCGAGGCTGAACCCGATCCGGCCCTGCAGGGGCGCGAGCAGGCCCCGCTGGCCGGCATCGAGACGGCGCCAGCTCTCCTGCGGCAGCGCGATGGTCAGGCCGGCCAGGGCCGGGTCGTCGGCGGCCGTGCGGGCCAGCTCGCGCAGGAGGCCGGGCTCGAACAGCGACAGCGGCGACAGCCCGTAGGTCAGCAGGGTCTCGCTGCCGCGCCGGGCGAGGTGGCGGGCCACGATCGTGGCCCGCTGCAGCATGCGGCGGTCGAGTTCGGTGGTGCGCCCGTAGCGCTCCAGCACCGGCAGGAAGATGTCGGGCTCGGCCGGAGGCGCGCCGGGGCCGCCGATCCGCAGCCGGGCCAGCGCCTCGTAAGCCACCACCTTGCGCTGCGGCAGGGTGACCACCGGCTGCAGGTGGATCTCCAGACCGTCCCCCTCGAAGGCCGCGACGATCGCGCCCTCGTCCGCGGAGGGGATTGCGGGGCGGGGCGGGATCGGCCGCGGCGGAATCGGCCGCGCCGGGACGGACGGGGCCGGGGCGAGTTGAGGCCGGGGCGGGACTTGCTCGAGCGGGGCGGCCTGAACCTGCGGAGGCGGTACCGGCACGGGCTGCGGCGACGGGGCCACCGCGGGATCCGGAAGGGCTGCGCCGGGCACCGCGGGCAGCGGCCGGGGCGCCTCGGCGGGTGCGATCGCTGGCCCGATCGCGGGTGTGATCGCGGGCCTGATCTCGGGCGCGATCTCCGGCCGGGCCTTGAGGCCCGCGATCTCGGCATCCTGGGCGCTCACGACCGTGGTGAGGTCGCGGACGATCCCGCTGAGGAGTCCGAACTCGACGGTCAGTTCCTCGATCTGGGCGCGCAGGGCGGCCTCGGCGGTCTCGGGCCGCGGCTGGGCCGCCGCGGTCGCGGCCGCCGTCTCGACCTTGAGCAGGCGCCGGGACAGCAGATCGACCTCGCCGGACAGCTTCTCGCAGCGCGCCTTGAGGGTGGCGATACGGGTCAGGGCGAGACCGCCCGCGAGGGCGGCCGCGGCGCCGAGCGTCAGGGCACTCCAGAGCGGCAGGAACACCGCGAGCGGCCCGAGAACGACGAGCCCGAGAAGGCCGACCGTCAGCAGCCCCGCGTACCGGCCGAGGACCGGGACCATCGTCTGAACACCTGCCGGGAACGCGCGCCGGTCGCCGGGGGACATCCCGAGCGATCCCCACCGGGCGCGAACCGAATCGCAGGATCATTGGCCGCCCGCACCCCGCCCGGCAAGGCTCGGGGACCGCGATGGCGCGTCGCCGCCTGTTAATTCCGGGCGGTGTGACGCCCGCGCCCGCTGGAACGTTGCGGATTCATCACGGCGGACCCGATTGCGGGGCGATCCGGGGAGGGTTGCGCGGCTTGCGAATGCGGACTGGATGAAAAAGGATCATAAAGCGTGGCCATGACGCCCGCCCCCCCGCGTACTCTCCGATTTCGCGCCGTTCTCGGCGCCGGCGCGCTGCTCGCGACCCTCGGCACGACGGCGCCGCGGGCCGCGGATCTCGGCGCGGATCTTCCGCGCACCACGCCGACCTTCGCGATGGTCGATCCCAACACTTGGATCGTCACGCTGAGCGGCTCGATCCAGGCCGTGCCGCGCTATCCGGGCGCGAGCGACTACACGGCCGTCGGCTACCCGTCGATCGACATCCGCCGGGTCGGCGAGCCGCGCCGCTTCTCGACGCCGGATGACGGGTTCAGCTTCTCGCTCTTCGACACCGAGTCGTTCCGCATCGGCCCGACCGCGCGCTTCGTGCCGGGGCGCTACTACGGCGACGACCGGCGCCACCTGTACGGTTTCCGCGACGCCCGCTTCGCCGTGGAGCCCGGCGTGTTCGCGGAGTTCTACCCGGTCTCGTTCATCCGGACCCGCGTCGAGCTGCGCCAGGGCGTCTACGGGCACCACGGAACGGTCGGCTCGGTGGCGGCCGACTACCTGATCCCGGCGGAGAAGTTCCTGTTCTCCATCGGGCCGCGCCTCAATGTCGGCGATGCCAGCTACGCCCGGAAATACTTCGGCGTCTCGCCGATCGAGGCGGCGCTGAACGGGCGCGTCACCCCCTACGACCCGCGCAGCTTCTACTCGGCCGGCGTGCTCGGCGGCGTGACCTACACGCAGAGCGAGACCTGGGCCTACACGGCCTATGCCGGCTACACCCGGATCCTGGGCGCCTCCGGCAACAGCCCGCTGGTGCGGCGCCCGTTCGGCAACCCCAACCAGTATCAGTTCGGCCTGCGCATCGATTACGCCTTCCGCATGCCGGCGCTGTTCTGAGCCGACACCCGGCTTGCGCCGGCCCCGCCGGGTCCCGACATCCCGGGGAGGCGGTTATGGAGGCCCCGATGGACGAGACGCGCGCCGACCTGCTGATGCGGGTCGAGGGCATGACCTGCGACGGCTGCGCCGCCGCGGTGACCCGCACGGTGAAACGGATCGATCCCGCGGCCGACGTGCAGGTCGACCGGGACGCCGCGCGCGTGGCGATCCGCACGGACGCGCAGGCGCTGACCATCGCCGAGGCCCTGACCAAGGCCGGCTACACCGCGACGGCCATGACCGGCTGAGCCGGATCGGCGTCCCGCGTTCGCGGGCCGTGCGGTGCGGTCATCCCGGCCGACGCGACGCTCGGCCGGGAAGCCTTGCGGGCAGCTTGGCCCGAGACGACATGCCCCCGGGAACCCCTTCTCAGGAGCGGCTCAGGAACATCCCGGTCAGGAGCAGGGCGAAGCCCGCGAGGCCGAACAGGCCTTCCTTGCGCCGGGTGCGGTCGAGGAAATGGGCGGCGGCGCCGGCCGCGCAACAGGCGGCGCCCAGGCCGATTGTCAGCGACGACATCTCGAGTCTCCTCCTCGCGCGTCGCTCGGCGGCGCGGCGAAAATGGTCCCTCTCGTGGGCCTGCCGGACGGCGTTGTCCGCACAGGATCGCGTCACGGCGCAAGATTTGCACGGTCCGCAGCGACTGACAAGGCGCGACGCCCAAGTCCTCGCGGGCTCGGCGACAGCAATGCGCGCGGGAACGACAGATCTTCGCGCGGCGGGCGTTCTGAATACCGCATTCAGAGGATCCGCCGGCGCCGGCGGAGAGGGCGTCGTTCCGGCGGGCGGGATGCGTTGACCGGCGCGCCCGCGCGCGCTTAGACCTCCCGGCAGATCCGCCGGTCCCCGCGCCCACCCGCCGTGCACGGCCCGGGGCGCTCCTCGCACCCGCGGCGGGATGTCCGCGAAAGGCTGCTCGGTACCCGATGCTCACCCCCTCCTCCGCCCGATTCGACGTCGCGGTCGTCGGCGGCGGCCATGCCGGCGTCGAGGCCGCCGCCGCCGCGGCGCGCTGCGGCGCGCGCACCGCGCTGGTCACCCACGATCCGGCGACGATCGGGGCGATGTCCTGCAACCCGGCGATCGGCGGCCTCGGCAAGGGCCACCTCGTCCGCGAGGTCGATGCCCTGGACGGGCTGATGGGCCGGGTCGCCGACGCGGCCGGCATCCAGTTCCGCCTGCTCAACCGCCGCAAGGGACCGGCGGTGCGCGGCCCCCGGACCCAGGCCGACCGCAAGCTCTACGCGGCCGCCATGCAGGCGGCCGTGGCCGGGACCGAGGGGCTGACGGTCGTCGCCGGCGCCTGCGAGGACCTGGCCTTCGACGCCGAGGGCCGTCTCCGCGGCCTCGTCCTGGCCGACGGCCGGATCCTCGCCTGCGGCGCGGTGGTGCTGACCACCGGCACCTTCCTGCGCGGCCTGATCCATATCGGCGAGCGGCAGATCCCGGCGGGCCGCGTCGGCGAGGCGCCGGCGGTCGGTCTGGCGCGGACCCTCGACCGGATCGGCCTCCGCCTCGGGCGCCTGAAGACCGGCACGCCCCCGCGCCTCGACGGGCGGACCATCGACTGGTCCGGCCTGGAGATGCAGGAGGCCGACGCCGAGCCAGTGCCGTTCTCGACGCTGACCGAGCGGATCACGACGCCGCAGATCCGCTGCGGCATCACCCGGACGAGCCGGGCCGTCCACGACCTGATCCGCGCCAACCTGCACCGCTCGCCGATGTATTCCGGCGGCATCGCCAGCCGGGGCCCGCGCTACTGCCCGTCGATCGAGGACAAGGTCGTGCGCTTCGGCGACCGCGAGGGCCACCAGATCTTCCTGGAGCCCGAGGGTCTCGACGACCCGACGATCTACCCGAACGGCATCTCCACGGCGCTGCCCGAAGCGGTGCAGCACGATCTCGTCCGCCTGATCCCCGGGCTGGAGCGGGCCGCGATCCTGCGGCCGGGCTACGCCATCGAGTACGATTACGTGGACCCCCGGGAGCTCGACGTCGGCCTCCAGGTGAAGAGCCTGCCGGGCCTGTTCCTGGCCGGCCAGATCAACGGCACCACCGGCTACGAGGAGGCCGCCGGCCAGGGGCTGGTGGCCGGCCTCAACGCCGCCCGGCACGCGGGCGGCCTCGGCATCGCGGGCTTCGACCGGGCCGAGTCGTATCTCGGCGTGATGATCGACGACCTCGTGACCCAGGGAGTCAGCGAGCCGTACCGGATGTTCACCTCGCGCTCGGAGTACCGGCTGTCCCTGCGGGTCGACAACGCCGACGCCCGGCTGACGCCGCGCGGGATCGCGCTGGGCTGCGTCGGGGCACACAGGGCGGGCCATTTCGCGGCCGGGCAGGCGGCCCTCGACGCGGCGCGCGCCCGCCTCGACGCGGTGAGCCTGACGCCGAGCCAGGCCGCGGCCCACGGGATCGTCCTGAACCGCGACGGCATCCGCCGCACCGGCTTCCAGCTCCTCGCCTACCCGGAGATCGGCTGGTCCGACCTGGCGGCGGTGTGGCCGGACCTCGCCGAGGTCGCCCCGCGGATCGCCGACCGGATGAAGACCGACGCGACCTACGCGGTCTATCTCGACCGGCAGGACGCCGACATCGCGGCCTTCCGCCGTGACGAGGCCGTGCGCCTGCCGGCGGGGCTGGACTACGCGGCGATCAGCGGCCTCTCGAATGAGATGCGGGTGAAGCTCGAGACGGTGCGCCCCGGGACCCTCGGACAGGCGGCGCGGATCGAGGGCGTGACCCCGGCCGCCCTCACCCTGCTGGCCGCCCACGCGCGGCGCGGCGCGCGCGCGGCGTCGGCCCCCGCGGACCGGCTCCCGGCATGAGCGATCCGGATCGCGCCCGGGTTCTCGCGGCGGCCGGTGTTTCACGTGAAACAGCCGAGCGGCTCGACCTCTACGTGGCGCAGCTGCGGCGCTGGCAGCCGATCAAGAACCTTGTCGGCCCCGCGACGCTGGCGGAGGTCTGGAGCCGCCACATCGACGACGCGCTGCAGCTCCTCGACCTCGCGCCGGAGGCCCGCACGTGGCTCGATCTCGGCTCCGGGGCGGGCATCCCGGGCCTGATCCTCGCCATCGCCGGCCGGGAGCGCGGCGTCCGGGTCGATCTCGTGGAGAGCAACGCGCGCAAGTGCGCGTTCCTCACCGAGACCGCCCGGCTCACCGGGGCGCCGGCCCGGGTGCGCAACGCCCGCATCGAGGCGGTGATCGGCGAGTACGTCGGGACCGACGTGGTCTGCGCCCGCGCCCTCGCCCCGATGGCGCAGCTCCTCGCCTGGACGGAGCCTCTGTTGAAAACGGGCACCACCGGCCTGTTTCCGAAGGGGCGGGACGTACAAGCAGAATTGACCCAGGCCGGCGCGCAGTGGAGAGTCGTTAACGACCTCGTGCCGAGCCGGACCGATTCCGAAGCCCGGATCGTGCGCGTCACTGCCCTCGCCGCCCCGAGCCACCGATGAGCGAAGCGATCCTCGGCGACCCCGCCGACAGGTCCATGGATTCATCCATGCGACGCCCTCTGCGCGTTCTGGCGCTCGCCAACCAGAAGGGCGGCGTCGGCAAGACCACGACGGCGATCAACCTCGGCACCGCCCTGGCGGCGATCGGCGAGGACGTGCTGGTCGTCGATCTCGACCCGCAGGGCAACGCCTCCACGGGTCTCGGGATCGACCGCGCCAAGCGCCGGGTCTCGACCTACGAGGTCATGGCCGGCGAGGCCTCGCTGGCGCAGGCGGTGGTCCCCACCGCCGTGCCGCGGCTGTCGCTGGCGCCCTCGACCATGGACCTCCTCGGCCTGGAGCTGGAGCTGGCCACCCTCCCCGACCGGGCGCACCGGCTGCGCGGCGTGCTGAAGAGCCTGACGCAGGCACCGAGCCTCAGCCGGATCAGCTACGTGCTGATCGACTGCCCGCCCTCGCTCAACCTGCTGACCATCAACGCGCTGGCGGCCGCCGACGCGGTGCTGGTGCCGCTGCAGTGCGAGTTCTTCGCCCTGGAGGGCCTCAGCCAGCTGCTGCGCACCGTCGAGCAGGTCCGCGGCGCCCTGAACCCGAAGCTGACGATCCAGGGCATCGTGCTGACGATGTTCGACCCGCGCAACAACCTCTCCGCCCAGGTCGTGGCGGACGTGCGCGGCTTCATGGGCGACAAGGTCTACGAGACCGTGATCCCCCGCAACGTCCGGATCTCCGAGGCGCCCTCGCACGGGAAGCCGGCGCTGCTGTACGACCTGAAATGCGCCGGCAGTCAGGCCTACCTGCGCCTCGCCTCGGAGGTGATCCAGCGCGAGGGCCGGGTTCCGGCCGCGGCCTGACGGGTTTGAGTCCCCCTCCCGATTCGAGGGGCGAGTGTGGAGCGTGACACGGGTGGCGATCATGGCGGAGGAGGGGGCGAAGCCTCGACTGGGGCGCGGGCTCGCGGCGCTGATCGGTGACTTCAACGAGGCCGGCAAGGCCTCGGCCAAGGCCGAGGAGCAGCGCCGGGTCCCGATCGAGTTCCTGCGCGCCAACCCGCGCAACCCGCGCCGGAGCTTCGCCGAGACGGAGCTGTCCGAGCTGGCGGCCTCGATCGGCCAGCGGGGCATCATCCAGCCGATCGTGGTCCGCCCGATCGGCGACGTGCCCGGGACCTTCGAGATCGTGGCCGGCGAGCGGCGCTGGCGGGCCGCCCAGCGCGCCGGCCTCGACGAGGTGCCGGTGGTGGTGGTCGAGATCGACGACCGCGGCTCCCTGGAATTCGCCATTCTGGAGAACGTCCAGCGCACCGACCTCAACGCGATCGAGGAGGCGTCCGGCTACGAGCGCCTGATGAAGGATTTCTCGTACACCCAGAAGGAGCTGGCCGAGATCCTCGGCAAGAGTCGCAGCCACCTCGCCAACACGCTCCGGCTGCTCAACCTGCCGCTGTCCGTGCAGGAGCGGGTCACCGCGGGCGAGCTGACCGCCGGCCACGCGCGCGCGCTGCTGGCCGTGCGCGATCCGGAGGCCACGGCGCGGCGCGTCGTGGCCGAGAGCCTGTCGGTCCGGGACGTGGAGGCGATCGCCTCCGCGGAGGCCGCTCCGGCCGAGACGCCGCGCCCCGGGCGCCCGCGCCTCTCGGCCGAGCGTCCCGCGACGGTGCGCGACCTGGAACTGCGGATCCACCGGGCCCTCGGCGTCCCGGTCTCCTACAAGCCCAAGGACGCCGATTCGGGCGAGATCCGCATCCGCTACGAGACCCAGGACGAGCTGCAGGCACTCCTCAACCGGTTCAAGGTCTCGGACGCCTGAGGAACCGTCCCGGCCAGCCCGGGGGCCCGGGCTCAGCGAGCCCGGCGCAGGCCCGGCGCGGGCCGGGCACGAGGGCGGTCAGCAAGCAGGCCGCGGCGCGCGGTGGTAGAGGGCGTGGTGTCTCGCTCAGGTCAGGCGGTCCGGGCCGGGCGATGGAGCACCGACATCGCGCGTCAGTGTCCGCGTCGGGTCGTGTCGCAGCCGTCTCGCCTGCGGGCCCCTCCGGTCGGGACCGTCGCGCCGTACCCCCCTCTTCCGTGCGGGAGAGGCAATCCGCGCCGCCGACGGCGCGGCCTCAGCGGCGCCGCCGCGCCCCCGCCTCGGCGACCCGCAGGAGGGCCGCCGAGGCCAGCGCGTGGGCCAGGTCGGGCTGCGCCCGCCGGCAGGCCAGGATCGCCTCCTGCAGGGCCGCCACGGCCTGACGGAGCGTTCCGGCCGGCCACGCGCCGAGTTGGCCCTCGATGCTGGCCCTGCGCTTGAAATGCAGGCCCCGCCACGTCGCGACCATCATGGCGGGCGTCTTGTCGGGATTGTCGAGGCGGGTGGTGAGCAGCGTCAGGGCATGCCGCAGCGCCGAGCTCAGCACCACCCCCGGGTCGAGACCCTCGTGCCGGAAGCGGCGGTAGTCGCGCTCCACCGCGTCGCGGCGGCCGTCGAAGGCGGCGTCGATCAGGGTGTTGAGCACGCTCGCCGCGACGTCGCTGGTGACGGCCTCCACGTGCTCGAGGGTCACGGTCCTGTCCCCCTCCCCCGCGGCGTAGAGGGCGAGCTTCTCGATCTCCATCAGGCTCGCCCGGCGGTCGCCGCCGAGGCTGCGGGCCAGGACCTCCCGGGCGGCGCGGTCGATGCGCAGGCCGCGCTCCTGGAGGGTGCGCTCGATCAGGTCCGAGAGGGTCCGCTCGTCGTCGGCGTAGCAGGGAATCGCGAGCGCCTTCGGCGAGCGCTCGCAGAGGGTGCGGAGCGGGTTGTTCTTGGCGAGGTCACCGGCCTCCACCACGATGCGGGCGTCGGCGACGGTCGCGCCGAGCACCGCCTCGACGGCAGGCGCGTAGTTGCGGGTGCCGGGCCGGACCCAGATCGACCGGCGGCCGCCGAACACGCCCATCGTCCCGGCCTCGTCGCACAGCCGGCCCGGATCGGAGGCGAGGGCGTCGCCGTCGATCCGCACCAGCGCGAACGGGTCGGCCGGGTCGTCGACGAAATCCTCCGCGAGCTTCCGGGCCCGCTCGGTCACCAGACCGGTATCCGGCCCGAAGACCAGGATGACGGGGATGCGCGGATCGGGCCCGCGCCGGATCAGCCCCTCGATCTCGCCGGCCTTGACCGCCGTCACGTCGGATTACGGCTTCGTCGAGAGGACGGCGGCGAGGCGGCTCTTGATCTGGTCGGACAGCACGCTGGCCAGACGGATCTCGGCGTCCCGCGCCGCCCGCTGGCTGGCGAAGCGCTGCACCGAGCGGTCGTAGGTCGCGGTCGAGGTGGCGACGCCCTCGGTATAGACCTTGGTGCCGCCCATATCCTCGAGGCTGTACTTGATGTTGGCCACCAGGGTGCCGGCCTCGGCGCGGCCGGTGGTGGAGGAGACGATCGGGGTCTGCACGATCTCGGAGCCCGAGAGCTTCAGCCGGTAGCGCTTGGTCGCCGGGTGGCCGGACCCGTCGAGGTCGAAGACCAGCTCGCTGCGCAGGTAGTGGCCGAGGCGCTCCTGGCCCTGGGCCATCGCGACGTCGTCGACCTGGACCGAGGCGAGCAGGGCCTGGACGGATTCCCCCGAGGCGGTCGGCCCGTAGAGCGGCCGGAAGCAGGCCGAGAGGCTCAGCGCCAGGCCGGTCGCGCAGGCGAGGCGGGCGATCCGCCCCGCGATGGAAACTCCCGAACCCACCATCCGCCGTCGTTCCGCCCCTGCCTGTCGGATCGTTCTAGCGCGGATACGGCGTTCCGCGCCACGACGCTACGGGGCAAACGTTACGATTCCTCTGCGGCAAGAGCGTGGTCGCCCGGTTTCCGAATGTGAGGCCGCGGCCGTCCGGAGAGCCCGGGATCACCGGGCCGCCTAGGCGATCGCCGCGAGGTAGGCCGAGACCGTCACGACGGCCAGCACGGTCGAGACCAGCACCACGGTGGCGGTTAGGTCGGCCTCGCGCCGGTAGAACTCCGCCAGCATGAACGGCCCGGTGCCGGTGGGGAGGGCGGCCATGAGCACCGCGGTGTGCAGCAGGAGCGGGGGCAGGTCGAACAGGTAGCGGCCGAGGCCGTAGGCCAGGAGCGGGTGGAGCACCAGCTTCAGGCCGACGAGCAGCGCGGCGGTGCGCCCCTGCCCGCCCCCGGTCTGGCGGGGCTGGGCCAGGAACAGGCCGAGCGCCACCAGAGCGCAGGGCGCCGCCGCGCCGCCGAGGAGCTTCAGGAACGTGGCCACCGCGTCCGGCACGGCGAGGCCGGCGCTCGGCACCAGCGCGCCCAGCGCCGGTGCCACCAGCAGCGGGTTGCGCACCAGCGAGCGGCCGACCGTCCACCAGACGGGCCGGCGCGCCCCGCCGCCCCTCCCCGACGCGGCCGCCTCGCGCCGCAGACCGGTCTCGATGAGCACGATCGCCACCGCGAAGACCCCGCAGACCGTGAGGATCGCCGCCACCGTGGTGGGCGCGAGCGCCTCCGGCCCGAAGGCGACGAGCGCCAGCGGGAAGCCCATGAAGCCGGTATTGGCGTAGCCGGCGTTGAGCCCGTCGACCGCGGCGTCGGCCAGCGGCCGCCCCGCCCCGCCGCGGATCAGCACGGCGAGGGCGAAGATCGCGAGGCTGCTGAGTCCGAAGGCGCCGATGAAGCCGGGCTTCCAGATGGTGCTCCAGTGGGCGTGCGCGGTCACGTCGAACAGCAGCGCCGGCAGGGCCAGGAAGACCACGAACCGGTTGAGTTCGGTGGTGGCGGCGGCCCCGAGCACGCCGACGCGCCGGGCCAGCCAGCCGGCGAAGATCAGCGCGAAGATCGGCAGCACGACCAGCAGGGTCGAGAGCATGGCGGGTCCGGGTCGGAGGACGATGCTCCGGCCTTAGGACGGTTTCCGATCCCGGCTCCAGTGCCGGGGGCGGGGACCTGCCATGCCGCGGCCCCCGCTCCCGGACATTACCAGCGGTAGATCAGGCTGCCGATGACCGTCGCGGGCGCGCCGCGGTAGCAGAACCCGGCCTGGCAGGTCGTGTAGCTGCGGTCGAAGATGTTGGACGCGTTGATCTGCGCGCGGAAGCCCCTGTACTTCGGGTCGAGGGCCGCGAAATCGTAGGCGACCAGCGCGTCGAACAGGGTCACGGTCGGGTTGCGGACGGTGTTCTCGTCGTCGGCGAAGCTCGTCCCGGCGTAGCGGATGCCGCCGCCCAGTTGCAGGCCGGCCAGCGGCGAGCCGGGCGCGAACTGATAGGTCCCGAAGGCGGTGAAGCTGTCGCCCGGGATCCCCGAGAGGGCGTTGCCGTCGATCGGCCGCCCGGTGACCAGGGAGGTCTGGCGCAGATAGCGAAGGTTGAGGTGGGTGTAGGACAGCGTCAGGTTGGTTCCCGGCGCGAAGTTCGCCGTCAGCTCGGCCTCGAACCCTTTCGATTCGACCGACCCGGTCGCGACCTGATTGGCGATGTTGTTCGGATCCTGCCGCAGGAGCGACGATTGCACGATGTCGAACCCTGAGAACGACGTCGTGATGTTGGTGTTCGGGATGGCCGCCTTCACGCCGGCCTCGATCTGGTCGCCGGTCGCGGCCTTGAACGGGTTCCCGTTCACGTCGATGCCGACCTGCGGCGTGAAGGTCGTGGCGTAGCTGGCGTAGGGCACCAGGAAGTCGGTGAGCAGGTAATTCAGGCCGATGCGGCCCGAGAAGGCCCGATCGGTCTGGTCGGCGACCGTGCCGGCCGTCCGGTCGCTCGTGTTCTGGAAGACCCAGTCGTGCCGGCCGGTGAGGGTCAGCACGAAGCGCCCGAGCTTGGCCTGATCCTGCAAGTAGGCGCCGATCTGATCCTGCGCCTGGCTCTGGAAGTTCGTGTAGCGCGGCCGGGCGATCACCTGCTGGCCGTAGTTCAGGGTCAGGAGGTTGAGGTCCGGCGCGGCCCCGAAACCGAAGGCGCGCGTGTAGTCGTAATGGGCGTAATCGACCCCGCCGATCAGGGTGTGCTGGATCGGACCGGTGGTGAAGCGGCCCTCGAGCTGGTTGTCGAGGGAGATCTGGCCCAGCGTGTCCAGGTAGGCGCCGGCCGTCCGCGCGCCCAGGGTCCGGGCCGGGTTCAGCCCCGTGATCGAGGTGTAATCGTAATCCGCGCGGACGTCATAGTAGCGAAAGTTCTGACGGAAGATCAGATCCGGCGAGAACCTGTGCTCGAAGGCGTAGCCGACGCGATACTGCTGCTGCTTGTACTGGTTGAGCGCCGGATCGCCGGAGTAGAAATTGGTCACCCGGAAGCCCGGATCGTTGTAGAAGAAGGACGTTCCCGGCAGGCGCGACTCGAAATACTCGCTGAGGAAGGTGAAGCTGGTGTCGGAATCCGGGCGCCACGTGAAGGACGGGGCGATGAAGGTGCGGTCGTCGTCTCCGCCGGGCAGGTAGGTGTTGGACTGGCGCTTCACGCCGGTCACGCGGTAGGCCATCGTCCCGTCGGTGCCCGCCACCGGGCCGCCGATGTCGAAATTGCCCTGGAAGCGGTCGTAGTTGCCGGCCTGAAACTGCACCTCTCCGAAGGGTACGAAGACCGGGCGCTTCGAGGTCGAGTCGACGATGCCGCCGGGCGAGCCGAGACCGTAGAGGCCCGAGGCCGGCCCCCTCAGGATGGTGACCGCGTCCAGCCCGTAGGGCTCGCTGCGCGGGATCGTCAGGCCGACGGCATTGAGGCGCAGGCCGTCGCGGAAGATGCCGTTGTAGGTCGCGCTGAAGCCGCGGATGTAGAAGGCATCGTAGCGGGGATCGAAGCCGAACACGCTGCTCGACACGCCCGGCGTGTAGGCGATCGCCTGGGCCAGATCCTGCACGTTGCGGTCGTTGAGCTGCTCCCGGGTGACCACCGAGACCGATTGCGGGGTCTCGAGCAGGGGCGTGTTGGTCTTGGTCGCCGCGGGGCTCACGCGCGCCACGTAGCCGGTGACGCCGGAGGGGCCGCCGCCGCCGCCGCTGGTGGCCGCGCCGCCGCCGTCGCCGCGGCTGACATTGCCGCCGCCGCCGACGCCCGTCGGGGCCGCGGCGGCCGGGCGGGCGGCCTCCACGGAGATCTCGTCGAGCTGGACGGCGGCGCCCTGCGCGGCGGCCGCCGGGACCAGGGCGACAGTGGTCAGTGCGGTGGTGGCGAGGAGCAGACCGGACGGAGCGGAACGAAACGACATCGGGAACCCACGAACGCGCCTCTACACGGCGCCCGGGGCTCCCGTACCATCGATCACGGCCGCTCGATCAAGCCGAAAACGTGTTGTAAATCACACACTTGGAAGCGTTCAAATCTACAATCGTTCGCGCCTAGAACTCGAGTGGGGGCTCCCGCAGGGCGGTCGCCTCCCGGGTGCAGGCGGCCTGATCGGGAACCGTCCCGGGGCTGGCGAGGGCGCCGCGAAGCTCGGCGCGGGCCTTGTCGAGATCGGCGCGGAAGGCCGCGTCGCCCATCAGGGTGGCGAAGACCGCGGTGCCGGTCAGGCGTCCCGCGGCCACGTCGCTGAGCCAGTGCACGCCGCAGACGATCCGGCTCTCGCCGTAGGCCCGGCCGCGGGCCAGGATCGGGGTCGCCTTCTCGGGCACCAGGGACGCGAGGATCAGCGCGTAGGCCCAGCCCTGCGTGGCGTGGCCCGACGGGTAGCTGAAGCTGTCGGCCAGGGCCTGGCTGCGCTGCACGCAGATCGGCGCCTCGTTGCCGACGAACGGGCGGAGGCGCCGGTAATGGACCTTGGGTCCCCGCGTCGCCCGGGCGAGATCCAGGCGGGCGCGCTCCAGGAGGTTGATCACCGCCGGCACCCGCGCCTGATCGATCCGGGTGCCGAGCACGCAGGCGAAGTTCTCCAGGACGGCGGCGGCGCCCTCGGACACGTCGTTGGCGGCCAGCTCCCAGCGCGGCGACCCCTTGAGGGCGCGGGTGCTGTTGAAGGCCGCCCGGTCGGCCTTGTCGAGGGGCGCGTCGTGGGCCGGCGGAGAGGGCAGGAACTGGACGGCGTCCGGCACCGCCGCGTCGGCCAGATAGGGCTTCACGGCCGGCTTGCCGGGCTTCAGCGTGTCGGCGCCGAGGGACGGGGCCGCCGGTGTTGCCGGGGGGGCCGAGGGGGCTGGGCGGGGGGAATCCTCGGCGCGGGCCGCGAAGGCCAGGAGGAGGGCGAGGGCGGCCGGGGCGAGGAGGGGCAGGGACGGCGTGCGCAGCATCGGATCCGGGACTCTCTCGGATGGAATCTGCGGGGCGCGCCCGCTGCCGGAGGAACGGCTCAGCCGGCCCGTTCAGTCCCTGCACAGGCACACACGCCTGTCCAGGGCGGGGCGGCGGCGATCCGGGCCGCTTGTCACACGCGCCGGCCCGCGCGCCGCGCTCACGCCGCCCGGATCGCGGCGGCCACGGCGTCCGGATGCTCCTCGTGCGGGCTGAGAGCGCCGGGGATCGCGGCGCCGGTCACGCGGCCGCCGGCGACGAGGGCGTCCATCTCGGCGCCCGAGCGCCGCGGGGCGCCCGCGGGGCGCAGCACCAGGGTCGGCGGCAGGCCGTCGCCGAACAGGGCCAGGAAGGCGTCGCGGCTGCCCACCGGGTCGAGGCCGCCGGTGACGAAGGCGGCGGTGCCGAAGCGGCCGTTGCGCTGGCGGGTGATGGCGTGCTTGTCGCGGATCACCGCCGGGGTGACCCGGGCCGCGTCGGCGTAGACGTGGGCGCGCATCATCCGGCCGATGATCGGCGGGCTGATGTTGATCCGGTAGAGCGCCTCGCCGAGGAGCGGGGCCTCCACGGCCCGGCGGATGCGCGGGAACCAGTGCGCCCGCCCCGGCATCGCGGTGGGCAGCGGTCCCCGCCAGGTCGGGGCCACCAGGACCAGCCGCCCGAAGGCCCGCGGGTGGCGCCGCGCCGCCGCCACGAGGTAGCCGGCGGCGTGGCCGGCCGCGACGCCGAGGGCGTAGGGGCCGGGCGCGGCCGCCAGCAGGGCGTCCAAGAAGGCGTGGAAGGTCGCCGGGGCGAGGGGCACCCGCGCCCGCGGCCGGGCGCCGAAGCCCGGCCAGTCGGGGACGAGGCAGCGGTACTCCGTCCCGAGGCGGCCGGCGAGGCCGCGCATCTCGGCCCGCGCCGAGATGGTCGACAGGGCCGGGAGCAGGAGCGCGTCCGGCCCCGCCCCGATCCGGTCGCAGGGGGTCGGCACCGTCCGGCCCGCCACCGTCAGGGTCAGCTCGGACGTCTCCATCGCGCTCCCGCCAGGTCCCGGATGAATCAGGTGCGCAGCAGCTCGTTGATGGCGGTCTTGGACCGCGTGCCGGCATCGACGCGCTTGACGATCACCGCGCAGTAGAGGCCCGGGCCCGGCGTGCCGTCCGGCAGCGCCTTGCCGGGCATCGTGCCCGAGACGACCACCGAGTAGGGCGGCACCCGGCCGTACATGACCTCGCCGGTGGTCCGGTCGACGATCTTGGTGGAGGCGCCGATATAGACGCCCATGGACAGGACGCTGCCCTGGCCGACGATGACGCCCTCCGCCACCTCGGCGCGGGCGCCGATGAAGCAGTCGTCCTCGATGATCACCGGATTGGCCTGGAGCGGCTCCAGGACGCCCGCGATACCGGCGCCGCCCGAGATGTGGCAGTTCTTCCCGACCTGCGCGCAGGAGCCGATCGTCACCCAGGTGTCGACCATCGTGCCCTCGCCGACATGGGCGCCGAGATTGACGAAGCTCGGCATCAGCACGGCGCCGGGGGCGATGTAGGAGCCTCGGCGGACGAAGCAGCCCGGCACGGCGCGCAGGCCCGCGGCGCGGAACTCGGCCTCGCCCCAGCCGGCGAATTTCGACGCGACCTTGTCCCACCAGGGCGCGCCGCCGGGGCCGCCCTCGATCGTCGCCATGTCGTTGAGGCGGAAGGAGAGCAGCACCGCCTTCTTCAGCCACTGGTTCACCACCCAGTCGTGGTTGCCCGACTTCTCGGCGACGCGGGCCTTACCCGAATCGAGCAGCTCCAGGGCCGCTTCGACCGCCTCGCGCACCGCGCCCTTGGTGGCGGTCGACACGTTGGCGCGGTCGTCCCAGGCGGCTTCGATGGTCTGGGCGAGATCGGAATGGGCGAGATCGGAATGGGGCTTGCCGGCCTGGGACATGGGACGGGTCAGAACTCTTGCGGCGGGAGCCCGTGCTTACAAGCGGCCACCGGAGCTGTCACCTGAGGAGATGCCGTCGATGACCTCGAGCAGTTCGCGCACCTGATCGAGATCGGTCACCAGCCCGGCGAGGTCGTCCGCCAGGGTGTCGTGGACGGCCCGCGCGGCGGCGGGGAACTCCTCCAGCACGCGGCGCATCAGCATCGGGGTGATCCGCATCACCGCGGCGCTCCCCTCGGCCCGGGCCTCGGTCGGGCGCGTCCCGCGCACGAACAGGGCGAGCTGGCCGATCAGGGCCGAGCGCCCGGCCCGCACCGGCTCGGCCGTCGGAACCCGGGGCTCCAGGCGGATCGTGCCCGCCATCACCACGAAGCCGCCGTCGGCCGGATCGCCGCGGGCGAAGAGCAGGTCGCCGTCCGCGAGGTCGCGCCGCTCGGCCGCGAAGGTCAGCAGGCGCAGGGCGTCCCGGTCGAGGAAGCCGAACAGCGGCGCGGCCGCGAGGATCGCGATATCGTCGTCGAGCCCCAAGAACGCCTCACCACCCTGCGCATACGCGAACCCGCCGGATCGCCTACACGTAAAGCTTCAATTCGTCAGGGCAGCAACTTGTATCCGCCGCCCTCGGTCACGAGGATCGCGGCGGTGGCGGGGTTCGGCTCGATCTTCTGGCGCAGCCGGTAGATATGCGTCTCCAGCGTGTGCGTGGTCACCTGGGCGTTGTAGCCCCAGACCTCGGCCAGCAGGGTGTCGCGGTTCACCACGGCCCGGCCCGCCCGGTAGAGGAAGCGCAGGATCGCGGTCTCCTTCTCGGTGAGCTTCAGCTTGGAGCCGCGCTCGCCGACGAGGAGCTTGGCGCCCGGGCGGAACGTGTACGGGCCGATCTGGAAGACCGCGTCCTCGGAGGCCTCGTGGCTGCGCAGGTGGGCGCGGATCCGGGCCAGCAGGATGCCGAACTTGAACGGCTTGGTGACGTAGTCGTTGGCGCCGGCCTCCAGCCCCTCGACGTGGTCGGCCTCGGAATCCTGGGCGGTCAGCATGATCACCGGGCCGCGGAAGCCGGCGGCGCGCATCCGGCGCACGGCCTCGCGCCCGTCGAGGTCGGGCAAACCGACATCCATGACGGCGAGGTCGATCCGCTCCGCGGCGACCCGCCGGATCGCGTCGGTGGCGTTGGCCTCGGTGAAGACCGTGAACTCGTCGCAGAGATCGAGCTGCTCGGTCAGGGTATCGCGCAGGACCGCGTCGTCGTCGCAGATCAGCAGGCGGTAGACATTCGGCATCGTCCGGGCCCCAATGCGTGCTGCGGGAGGGGCGAGGGCCGCCTGCCGGGTGCAGCATGCGATGATGTCAGATCTCGGCAGGATCGCGCGACGACCCTACCCAGGCTTGTGTTTCCGCATCCTTTCGCCGCCGTGACAAGCGCCCCGGCGAACGGGCTGCGGGATCGGGGGCGCGCCGCTCCGGGATCACGGCGGCGGTCCCCGCGGCGCGGCGGGGGGCTGGCGCGCTCCCGAATCCCGGCTCGGCGGCCCGGGTTCAACCGAGAGATAGAGCATCCTTTGTGGCCGGAAGTTGCCTTGTGCGCAATTTTTCACCGGTTCGAAGTACCGATCCCGGGCATAAGGCCCCGGGACCGGGCGGATTCGGGAGGACGGAGATGCGGCGGCCGAGCAGGGGACCCATCCGCCTGACCCTGGGGGAGATCCGCGTCCGCGCCCTCGTCGGGGACCGGCGGCGCGGGCAGCTCCTCGTCGGCCCGGCGGTGATTCCCTGCGCCCTCGGGGCGGGCGGGATCGTCGGCGACAAGCGCGAGGGCGACGGCGGCTCGCCGCGCGGGCGCTTCCGCCTGCGCGGCGGCGCGTACCGGCCCGACCACCTCGCGGTCCGGCCGCGCACGCTGCTGCCCCTGCGGGCGACCCGCCCCGACGACGGCTGGTGCGACGAGAGCCGGGACCGCCGCTACAACCGGCCGATCCGCCTGCCGGTCCCGGGGGTCAGCGCCGAATCGATGTGGCGGGGCGACGGGCTCTACGACGTGGTGATCGACCTCGACTACAACCGCGCCCCGATCCGGAAGGGGCGGGGCTCGGCGATCTTCCTGCACATCGCCCGGGACGGCTACCGCCCCACGGAGGGCTGCGTCGCCCTGGCCCGGGCCGATCTCCTGCGCCTGCTCGGGCGCCTCGGGCCGCGGACGCACCTGCGGATCGGCTGAGGCCCGGGCCCAGGTTGAGGCCCGGGCCCAGCGTCAGGCCTTCCGGGTCCGGGCCCCGAAGATCGCGGTCCCGACCCGGACATGGGTGGCGCCGAGCTGGATCGCCGCCGGGAAGTCCGCGCTCATGCCCATGGAGAGGATCGGCAGGTTGTGCTCGTGGGCGAGCCGGGCCAGCAGGGCGAAATGGGCGGAGGGCGGGTCGTCCGCGGGCGGGATGCACATCAGGCCCTGGATCGCCAGCCCGTGGGTCTCCCGGCACTCCGACAGGAGGGTGGCGAGCTGGTCCGGGAGCACGCCGCCCTTCTGCGGTTCCGCGCCGGTGTTGACCTGGATGAGCAGCTTCGGGGTCCGGCCGGACCGCTCGATCTCCTTGGCCAGGGCCGCCGCGAGCGACAGCCGGTCGAGGGAGTGGATCACGTCGAACAGCGCCACCGCCTCCCGGGCCTTGTTGGATTGCAGCGGCCCGACGAGGTGCAGCTCCACGTCCGGGAAGCGGTGGCGGAGGGCCGGCCACTTCGCGGTGGATTCCTGGACGTAGTTCTCGCCGAAGACGCGATGGCCGGCCTTCAGCGCCGGCAGGATGCCCTCGGCCGGTACGGTCTTGGAGACCGCCACGAGTTGCACTTCGGCCGGGTCGCGCTCCGAATCCTCGGCCGCGCGGGCGATGGCGGCGCGCACCTCGGCGAGCCCGGCCGCGACATCGGCCTGACCGACGGGGAGCTTGTCGGTCCTCTGTCCCATCCCGTCGGTCGGAGGGGCGTTCGTGCCGGTCGTCGCGTCGTCCATGGCGTGCCTGTCCTGTCGCTGCCGGGCGTCGGTCTGCGTGGTATGAGCCTCGGCGCGCGTCGTCGTCGCGCCTGATCCCCGCCGACCTATGCGTTCGCGCGCCCCGCGCAAGCCCGAATCGCGCGCCGCGTTGACCGGCTGCGGCGCAGATATGCTATCGCGGCGCGACCGTGCCGTGGTCATCCTTCGGAATGACCGACGAGCCCCTGACGCAGCCGGATCCATGACCGCCAGCACCGCCCCCCAGCCCGTCGAGCGCTACAACGCCAAGGATGCCGAGCCGCGCTGGCAGGAGGCCTGGGCCGAGAAGCGGCTGTTCGAGACCGACAATGCCGACGGCCGCCCGAAATACTACGTGCTCGAGATGTTCCCCTACCCGTCGGGGCGCATCCACATGGGCCACGTCCGCAACTACGCGATGGGCGACGTGGTCGCCCGCTACAAGCGCGCCCGCGGCTTCAACGTGCTGCACCCGATGGGCTGGGACGCCTTCGGCCTGCCGGCCGAGAACGCCGCCATGGAGCGCAAGGTCAACCCACGGGACTGGACCTACGCCAACATCGCGTCGATGCGCGACCAGCTGAAGGCCATGGGCCTGTCGCTCGACTGGAGCCGGGAGATCGCGACCTGCGATCCCGACTACTACAAGCACCAGCAGCGCATGTTCCTGGACTTCCTGGCCAAGGGCCTCGTCACCCGCCGCACCGCGAAGGTGAACTGGGACCCGGTGGACCACACGGTGCTGGCCAACGAGCAGGTGATCGACGGCCGCGGCTGGCGCTCCGGCGCGCTGGTGGAGCAGCGCGAGCTGACCCAGTGGTTCTTCAAGATCACCGACTTCGCCGAGGACCTGCTGACCGCCCTGGACGGGCTGGACCGCTGGCCCGAGAAGGTCCGGCTGATGCAGAAGAACTGGATCGGCCGCTCGGAGGGCCTGGAGGTTCAGTTCGCCCTGGCCCGGCCGGTGGCCGGCGCGGCCGATCCGGTGACCGTCTACACGACCCGGCCCGACACCCTGTTCGGCGCCAAGTTCCTGGCGATCGCCGCCGACCATCCCCTGGCCGCCGCGCTGGCCGAGGGACGGCCGGAGCTGCAGACCTTCATCGAGGAGTGCCGTCGCACCGGCACCGCCCAGGCCGCCATCGACACCGCCGAGAAGCACGGCTTCGACACCGGCCTGACCGTCCGCCATCCCCTGGACCCGTCCTGGGAGCTGCCGGTCTACGTGGCGAACTTCGTGCTCATGGAGTACGGCACCGGCGCGGTGTTCGGCTGCCCGGCGCACGACCAGCGCGACCTCGATTTCGCCAACAAGTACGGGCTCGGCAACACGCCCGTGGTCTGCCCGGAAGGGCAGGATCCGGCGAGCTTCGTGATCACCGACACCGCCTATGTCGAGGACGGGCGGATGATCAACTCGCGCTTCCTCGACGGGATGCGCACGGACGAGGCCTTCGAGGCCGTGGCCCGGCGCCTCGAAGGGGAGGGGGTCGCCCGGCGCAAGGTCCAGTTCCGCCTGCGCGACTGGGGCGTCTCCCGGCAGCGCTACTGGGGCTGCCCGATCCCGATCATCCACTGCGACAGCTGCGGCCCGGTCCCGGTGCCGGTGGCCGACCTGCCGGTGAAGCTCCCCGAGGAGGTGTCGTTCGATCAGCCCGGCAACCCGCTGGAGCGCGACGCGGCGTGGCGGAACGTGCCCTGCCCGCATTGCGGCGCGCCGGCCCGGCGCGAGACCGACACGATGGACACGTTCGTCGACTCGTCCTGGTACTACGCGCGCTTCACCGCGCCCTGGCTGGCGGACGCGCCCACCGACCGGGCCGTGGTCGACCGCTGGCTGGCGGTGGACCAGTATATCGGCGGCATCGAGCACGCGATCCTGCACCTGCTCTACGCCCGGTTCTTCATGCGGGCGATGCGCGAGACCGGCTGGGCCGGCGTGGCCGAGCCGTTCGCCGGCCTGTTCACGCAGGGCATGGTCGTCCACGAGACCTACAAGGACGCGGCCGGCGCCTGGGTGCCGCCGGCCGAGATCCGCTTCGCCACCGAGGAGGGCGAGCGCCGCGCGTTTCACGTGAAAACTCAGGCGCCGATCGCGATCGGCCCGATCGAGAAGATGTCGAAGTCGAAGAAGAACGTGGTCGACCCCGACGACATCATCGCGAGCTACGGGGCCGACACGGCGCGCTGGTTCATGCTGTCCGACTCGCCGCCCGAGCGCGACGTGATCTGGACCGAGGAGGGCGTGCAGGGCGCGGCCCGGTTCGTCCAGAAGGTCTGGCGGCTGGTGAACGCGGCCGGGCAGGCGGCGGGCGACGGCGCCGCGGACCTGACCCTGCGCAAGGCCGCCCACCGGGCGCTCGCCTCCGTGCAGGACGATATCGAGCGCCTGCGCTTCAACCGCTGCGTCGCCCACATCTACACCCTGGCCAACGCCCTGGAGGACGGCCTGCGCGGGCCGGTCTCGGCCGGTGCCGCCCAGGAGGCGGCCGGCATCCTGGTGCAGCTCATCGCCCCGATGATGCCGCACCTCGCCGAGGAGTGCTGGTCCGTCCTCGGCCGCGGTGGCCTCGTCGCCCAGGCGCCCTGGCCCGAGACCGAGGCGGGGCTCCTGGTCGAGGACGAGATCACCCTGCCGGTCCAGATCAACGGCAAGAAGCGCGCGGACGTGACCGTGCCGCGGGACGCCGACGCCAAGGCCGTGGAGGCCGCGACCCTGGCGCTGGAGGCCGTCCAGAAGGTGCTGGAGGGCAAGGCGCCGCGGAAGGTGATCGTGGTGCCGGGGCGGATCGTGAACCTGGTGGTGTGATCCGGCGTCCGGTTGATGGCATCGATCTGACCGTCTTTGCGAGCGGAGCGAAGCAACCCAGCGGCACGACGCCCACCGAGGTCGCGCTACCCTGGGTCACTTCGCTTCGCTCGTGATGACGGAGCGCGTGACGCCGGCCGAGAGCCTCCTCGGGACATGGAGAGAACCCCGGATCGTGACGTTCCGCTCGATCCTCTGTCCGTCCGTAGATCCGATCGTGAGGTGCCTGCCCCGGCAGGCCTCGAATGAGGGATCCAGTCGGCCGCACGAGCCCTGAAAGGGCTCCTTCGAGGCTCCTTCGAGGCTCCTTCGAGGCTCCTTCCGCTCGCACCTCAGGACGAGGTGTGCGGGTTCGATGGCCGCCGATAACTCATGGCGCCGCCAGATCCGGATCCTGTCCGCTGGCCTCCAGACCGCGCCGCACCAGCCCGTCCCGCTTCGCCCGCGCGACGAAATCCGCGAGATACGCGGCGCCGGCCGGATGCCCGACCGGCATTCCCATCGCCTGCGGGATCTCCATGAAGTGCCCCGGCAGCAGCCGCACCTCCGGGTGGGCCGCCGCGTAGCCGGCGAGGGGCTGGTGGACGCCGGCCGCGACGTCGAGCCCGTCCCGGGCGAAGGCCGTGACCGCCTCGGC
Source organism: Methylobacterium sp. 190mf (assembly GCF_900107945.1). Classification (NCBI taxonomy): domain Bacteria; kingdom Pseudomonadati; phylum Pseudomonadota; class Alphaproteobacteria; order Hyphomicrobiales; family Methylobacteriaceae; genus Methylobacterium; species Methylobacterium sp. 190mf. The sequence goes on from NZ_FNVI01000016.1 coordinate 70,849, forward strand.
GGAGGTCGGCGCCCGCACCAGGGTCGCGTGCTGGAGGGCGCGGGTCAGATACAGGTCGTAGGCGCTCCCGCGCCCGACCGACACGCGCACGCCGTCGCGGTCCACCGCCTCCGGGGAGCGGATCGGCGAGGCGGCCGGCACGAGGTAGCTGCCGGCGATCAGCACGTAGGGCTCCGTGAAGGCGATCCCCTCCGCCCGCTTCGGGTCGATCGCCAGGAAGCAGATGTCCCAGGTCCCGGAGCCCGCCGAGCCCGAGACCGCGCCGGCCCCCGGGAAGGTCACGAACGCCACCGGCACGCCGAGTCGGGCCGCCAGCGCCCGCGCGAGGTCGACCGACACCCCCGCGGGGCCGTCGGCGCCGGCCTGGGCCAGGACCGGATTGCCGAGGTTGATCGCCGCCCGCAGCGTGCCGGTGGGGGCGAGGTCGTGCAGGACCGTCGGATCGGGCGCCATCGGTTTCGTCTCTGCGTGGACGGCGGCGGGGAGGAGCAGGAGGAGGAGGGCCGCGCGCATCCGCATGACGGTCGCTCCCTCTCAGGCGCGCCGCGCCGGACCGGTCGACGCGGGGGCGCCGTCCCGGGCGGGACGGCGGCGCCGGCGGGCCAGCATGTTGAGGCCCTCGACGCCGGCCGAGAAGGCCATCGCGGTGTAGATGTAGCCCTTCGGCACGTGCGCGCCGAACCCCTCGGCGATCAGCGTCATGCCGATCATGATCAGGAAGCCGAGGGCCAGCATCACCACGGTGGGGTTTCGGGCGATGAAGGCCGAGAGCGGCTCGGCGGCGACCAGCATCACCACCACGGCGACCACCACCGCCACCATCATCACCGGCACGTGCTCGGTCATGCCGACCGCCGTGATAATCGAGTCGATGGAGAAGACGAGGTCGAGGAGCAGGATCTGGCCGATCGCCGCGCCGAAGCCGATCGTACCCCCGGTCACGCCCGGGGTCTCGGGCTCCGGATCCACCGTGTGGTGAATCTCCTTGGTCGCCTTCCAGAGCAGGAACAGGCCGCCGCCGATCAGGATCATGTCGCGCCAGGAGAAGTCCTGGCCCAGCACCGAGAAGACCGGCTCGGTCAGGTGCACGATGAACGCCACCGTGCCGAGCAGCCCCAGCCGCAGGATCAGAGCCAGCCCGATCCCGATGCGCCGCGCCCGCGTCTGATGCTCGGGCGGCAGCTTGTTGGTCAGGATCGAGATGAAGATCAGGTTGTCGATGCCGAGCACCACCTCCATCACCACGAGCGTGGCGAGGGCAGCCCAGACGGCGGGCTGACTGGCGAGCTGGAGCAGATCGGTCACGGGCGCGGTGCCTCGCTGGTCGGGAACAGGCGGCTCCCGAGGGCCGTCAGGTCGAAGGGGGCCGGTCCGCGCACCGGTTCGGGCGCCAGGACCTGCAGGATCTTCGGGAAGACCTTGAAATGGGCGGGCGTGCGCGTGGTCAGCTCGCCGTCGGTGTTCACCGGCCGGGGCCTGCGGGTCGAGAGCCGGATCTCCTGGGTGTGGAACGCCCGCACGTCGGCGGCCCGTCCATGCGTGCCCCGCCGCAGGGCGGGCAGCAGCGCGAGGAGCCGCCACCAGTGCTTGATCTCCAGGCTGTAGAAATCGAGCTTGCCGTCGTCGACCGCGGCACTCTCCTCCACGGTCATGCCGCCGCCGTAGTGGCGCCCGTTGCCGACCGAAACCTGGATCGTGGTGACCTTCTCCACCACGCCGTCGTGCTCGATCGTCACCGTGAAGGGCCGGACCCGGCGCAGGACCCGGACGGCCGCCACCGCGTAGCCGAGGACGCCCCAGGTCTTCTTCGATTCGGACGTCAACTCGCCCGCGAGCTCCGCCGAGAAGCCGATGCTCGCCACGTTGAAGTAGTAGTGGCCGTTGACCCAGCCGAGATCCACCGGCCGCGCCTGCGCGGTCGGGATGAAGCGGGCCGCCGCCAGGGGGTCGAGCGGCAGGTTGAGGGAGCGTGCGAGGTCGTTCGCCGTGCCGAGCGGCAGGATCGCGAAGGGCAGGCCGCTCGCCACCAGCGCGGGCGCGGCGTAGTTCATGGTGCCGTCGCCGCCGCCCAGGATCACGAGATCGACCGCGCCGGCCCGGTCGCGGATCACGTCGCGGCAATCGGCTTCCGGCGGCGGCTCCTCCGGCTCGATGCCGCCCGCACGCAGGATTTCCCGCACCTCGTCGAGATCCAGGGCGCCGTTGCGCGCCTTGGCGTTGCAGAGCAGCAGGGCCCGGCGCGGCTGCGTGCTCATCGCGCGCTCCCGGGAAGCGGGCCGGAGGGCGACTCGGTCTCAGGTCGGGCCAAGGGAGCCTCGGTGCACGGGGGAGCGGGCAGTCTGGAACGCGGTAGGGAACCCGGGACCGGCCAAAGGCCAAGTCTGTCCCCGACTTGGTACCCAAACGCACGAACGCAACCCCATCATCCCCGCAATTCCGGGCTGGTCGCCGTCGCGGAGTTCGGCAGGATGTGGGCGCGCCCGAGCCCTTCGTGGAACCCCCGACCCACGCGGGCGCGTTCTCCATGATGCCCGCCCCGGCCGCCAGGAAGGCACCGATGTCCGCCACACGTCCCGTCCGTCCCCAGGCCCTCGCCCTCGGCATGCTCCTGCCGTTCGCCCTCGCGGGCGGTGCCGCCGCCCAGAGCGCCTGGGTCGACCCGCCGCCCCGGGCCGCCGCGCAGGCGCAGGGTTCCGCGCAGGGTCCGGGAAAGGAATCGGCGCAGGAGGCGGCGAAGGAATCGACGAAGGACGCGGCGAAAGCGCCGGTACGCGCCGCCGAGCCGGTCCGGCAGGCCGCCAGACCCGAGCCGGGCGAGGACGCCCTGCCGAAGGCGGCGGCCACGCGGGCGCCGGGACCGAAGCGGGCGGCCGCCCTGGAGCGTCCGCCGGTCCGGGAACACCTGCACCACCCCGCGCGCCATCCGCACCGGCTCGCCGAGACGCCGGCCGCGACCGCCCCGGCGCCGGGCGCGTCGGCGGAGCGCGTGGCCGCCGCCCGGGCGCTGACGACGAGCTACCTCGCCACCGTCTCGGGTCCAAGCGACACCATGGTCGGGGCCGCGACCCAGTACTACGCGACCCGCGTACGCTTCTACGGGCGGCCGATCACCACGGCGGCCCTGGTCGCCGAGAAGCGCAGCTTCGTCCAGCGCTGGCCCGAGCGGCGCTACGAGCCGCGGGCGATGCGCGCCGCCTGCGACACCGAGACCTGCACGATCCGCACGATCGTCGATTTCCGCACCGCCAATCCGGGCCGGGGCGCCGTGTCCAGCGGCGAGGCCGAGCTGGTCCTGGAGGTGGGTTTCGCCGGGACGCGGCCCTACATCCTCGGCGAGACCGGTCGCGTCCTGCGGCGGAGCATCCAGGCCGGGACCCTGGCCGCCTCGCCCGGCAAGGCGTAAGAGCCGCGCGTCGCGGTCCGCCACCCCGCGGCGAGCACGGGCTCGCGCGGGGTGTGCGGCGGCCCCTACAAGAATGCCCGCAAGGGCGGCTAGGAAGGGCGCCAGCGAGGGAGCGTGCGGCGGGGCGCGTTGCGGGATCGGTCCTGCGGGTGGGGCGCCCGCGGGCGCCCTTCGTCGGGAGGCGCGATCGAGCTTCCTTCGCGCCGCGCGTCGGTGATGCCGGGATCGGGTGAATGACGTCTTCAACGGTGGTGGAGCAACAGGAGACGGAGCCGGCCCGGCCGGTTCTCGACAGTCCCGGCCGCCTCGCCCTGCGCGAGACGATCCGGGCCGAGATCGCGCGCGCGCGTCCGCGTCCCGTCGCGGTCCGGACCCTGGAGCTCCTGGCCGAGGCCGCCTGCGCCCCCGACGAGTCCGGGACCGGCCTCCGCGTCCTCGACCGCCACGGGGCCGCGCGGCGGCGGGAGGGCACCTCCGAGCCGATGACCTTGGCGGACCTCGTCGCGGAGCTGCGCGCGCGCCATCCCGCCCTGTTCCTGCCGCCGGAGCCCGAGCCCGAACCGGCCCCGGCGACCGCCGAGGAGGCCCGGGACTCGTCCCTGCTGAGCGGCGCCTACGAGATGAAGGCCGCGACCGCCCGCTTCGTCGGGACCCAGTCCGAGCGGGCGCGCTCCCTGGCGGAGCGCTCCTCCGAGCAGGGCCGCGTGCTGGCGCAGACCGCCGCCGGCCGGTTCGCCAGCCTGCGGACGAACCTGCGCGGACGCTTCGCCCGCCCGCCCGTCGACGCGGAGGCCGGGCCGGCCGCGGGCGCGGATCCGGCGGCGGCCTGGAACAGCGGTCCCGGACGGTTCGGCGAGACGCTGCGCGACGGCCTCGGCCACGTGCGCGACCGCCTCAGCCTCGGCGGGGGCGGGATCGATGAAGGCGGGCGCCGGCAGCGCCGGCTGCTCCTCGGCGCCGTCGCCGGCACCCTGGTGGCGGTGCTCGCCGCGGGGCTCGTGCTGGACCGCTCCGCGCCGGAATCCGGGCGCCCCGCCGCCCCGACCGCTTCCCGCACGGATTCCCGCGCGGAAGCCCCGAGCGGCGCCGCGCCGAACGCGCGGCCCGCAGCCCCCCCGGCCTCGGCCCCCGACACGGTGACGCCGCCCCCCGAGACAGGCGGCGATCCCGAGCCCGACGCGCCGCTGCCGCCGAACGCCGTGACCGGACAGGCCCAGGTGATCGATACCGCGACCCTCAAGGTCGGCGGCAAGGTCGTGCATCTGTTCGGCGTCGAGTGGGTGCGGGGCGGCCAGGCGGAGGAGCTGGCCCGGTACATCGGCAACCGGTCGGTGACCTGCCAGCCCGCCCCCGGCAGCGCGAACATGAACTGCCTCGTGGACGGGCGCGATCTCTCCGAGGTGGTGCTGTTCAACGGCGGCGGCCGCGCCGCCCCGGAGGCGAGCCCCGAACTGGTCGCGGCCGAGGACCACGCCCGGAGCGAGCGGCTCGGGGTCTGGAAGCGCTAGCCGGATGCCGGCCGAACCGTTCGGCACGACGGCGGACGGCCGACCGGTCGGCCGCCACACCCTGAGCCGGGGCAGCCTGCGCGTCGCCGTCATCGAGTACGGCGCGGCCGTCACGGCGATCGAGGTGCCCGACCGCACCGGCCGTCCGGCCAACGTCGTGCTCGGCCTCGACACCCTGGCGGGCTACGAGACCGTGAGCCCGAGCTTCGGCGCGATCGTCGGGCGCTACGCGAACCGCATCGCGGGCGGGCGCTTCAGCCTCGACGGGCACGACTACCGGCTGCCGGTGAACGAGCCCCCCAACACCCTCCACGGCGGCCCGGAGAATTTCGGCCGGCGCCTGTGGCGGGCGGAACTCAGCGACGCGACGCGCCTCGTCCTGAGCCGCCGCTCGCCGGACGGGGAGGAGGGGTTTCCGGGCACTCTCGACGTCCGCGTCACCTACAGCCTGCCCGCGGAGGGCGTGCTGCGCGTGGACTACGCCGCGGTGACCGACCGGCCCACGGTCCTGAACCTCACGAACCACAGCTACTTCAACCTCGCCGGCGAGGGGGCGGGCGGCGTCCTCGGCCACGTCGTGCAGGTCGAGGCGGACGCCTTCGCGCCGACCGACGCGACTCAGATCCCCACCGGCGCGCTGCTGCCGGTCGCCGGGACGCCGTTCGATTTCCGCGCGCCGCGGGCCCTGGAGGCGCGGATCCGCGCCGGGGACACGCAGCTCATCTACGCCAAGGGCTACGACCACACCTTCGCGCTGCGCGGGGCCGCCGGGACGCTGCGGCCGGCCGCCACCTGCGTCGATCCCGGCAGCGGGCGGCGGCTCGACGTCTGGACCACGCAGCCGGCGCTGCAGCTCTACAGCGGCAACACCCTCGACGGGCGCCTGATCGGCCCGTCCGGGCGGATCTACCGGTCGGGCGACGGCGTCTGCTTCGAGACGCAGGGCTTTCCGGACGCGCCGAACCAGCCCGGCTTCCCCTCTGCGGTCCTGCGGCCGGGCGAGACCTTCGCGGCCGCCACGGAGTTCCGGTTCTCGGTCGTGTGATGGTCGTGTGACGGCCGCGGCGCGCTCAGGCCGCCGCGCGATCGAGCGCCCGGGGCGCCGGGATCGCGGCGGCCGGCGCGGCGGGATCGGGACGCCGCGCCTCGCCGAGCGCCAGGAGGGCAGCCTTCACGGCGTCGAGCCGCGACGGCTCGCCCTCGGCCATGCCCTCGGCGGCGGCGACCTCCTTCAGGTACTCGTCCCAGGCCCAGCGCCGCAGGATCTCCCGCTTGCAGCTCGGGAGCAGCCGGGGATGATCGCGCAACGCGGCCGGGGTGTCGAACACCGCGGCCGGGTTGACCAGGGCGCGCTCCATGTCGGGCAGGCGCGCGGCCGCCGGGCCGGGCGAGATGGCGTTTCGGATTCCGATCGTCCCATCTTGCATGGTTGCCTCCCTGGAGGGGCGCGCTCAGCCGCCGAAGAGGCCGAGGCGCGCCGCCGATTGGACGGCGAAGCTCGCCGCGAAGGACAGCAGGGCCGCGTCCCAGGCGGTCAGGTGCCGGGCGTTGGCCGGCGGCCCGGCCCGCGTGATCGCCCGGCCGAGCCACGCGAAGCCCGACAGGCTCAGCAGGGCCGCCAGCACCCAGGGCAGGGCGGGCGCCGGGCAGGGCGCCGCCAGGGCGAGGCACAGGGCCACGGACAGGAACCAGCGGCCGAGCACCGTGCTGTCGGTGGTCCGCGCCGGCCCTCGGCGCCGGCCGCGCCGCGACCGGGGCAGGAGCCCGTGCCCACCCCGCAGGTCGAAGGTTGCCATCGCGCGCCTCCCCGGCTCAGTTCAGCAGGGGCTCCGGTCCGGCCGGACCGCGCTCCCAGCGCCGGAAGAGCGCCGCGGGGACGGGGGGCTCGGGCGGCGGGGCTGCGGGCGGTGCCGAACCCTCGTCGAGCGCCTGGAGCGCCTCCAGGATCGCGCTCAGCGGCACGGGCTCGGCCCGGCAGCCCGGCAGGCAGCGCAGCGTCGGGCAGGACTCGACCGCGCGGGCGTCGGAGGCCCAGGAGGCGAGGATCGCCCGCTTCTCGGCCCGCGACAGGCCGGGATAGCGCAGCACCTCCCGGGGATGCCGGAAGACGTCGCCCGGCGCCACGAAGGCCTCGAACGGCTCGACCGCCTGCGGCCTCAGGCTGGCGGCCGCCACCGGACCGAGGCGCCCGATCTCGGGATGGAACGCGGGATGGACGGGGTTGGTATCGATCGGCTGCATGCGACCCTCCTCATCGTGAGCAAAGGCTGGGGTGGCCGGCACGCCCGATCGGGCCGCGCCGGCCGTCGCGTCATCCGTTCGGGTCCGCGACCGCGCAGGCGGTCACCCCCAGGGTCGGCCCAGGGCCCGGCTCAGTGCTTGGCGGCCGGCGCGCCGGTGCCGTTGATGGCGATGCGCCGGCGGCGCTCCGGCGCCTCGGCCGCGCGCGGCAGCGTCACCGTGAGGACGCCGTTGCGGAACGTCGCCTCGGCCTTGTCCTCCTCCACCGGCACGGGCAGGGCGATCGACCGCTCGAAGCGGCCGTAGCTGCGCTCGGAATAGCCGCGGCCCGTGTCGGTGGTCTCCGCGCGCTTCTCGCCCTTCAGGGTCAGGACGCCGTCCGCGATGAGCAGCTCGACGTCCTTCTCGTCGAGGCCGGGAAGCTCGGCGGAGACGCGGAGCGCGCCGTCCGCCTCCGCCAGCTCGACATGGGGCCAGCCGAAGCCGCGGCCCGCGAGGCTCGGCATCCCGCCGAACCCGCCGAACACGTCGTCGAACAGGCGGTTCATCTCCCGGTGCAGCGTCAGGAAGGGGTTGGCCGGCTCCTGCGACAGGGCGGCCGGCGCCGGGGCGGGGTTGCGGTCCCAGGGAATCAGATCTCTCACGCTCATGGTCCTCGCTCCATCGAATGCGGTGCAGTCGTGGGAACGGGCCCGCGGGTCCGCGGACCCGTGAGGGATGTCATCCGTGTCGACAGGGGTGCCCGGGCGCGCCGCCCGGGGCACCGGATCAGGCCGCCATTCAGGCTGCCATTCAGGCTGCCTTGGCCTCGCGGGCGATCTGCGCCGGGGCGTTGTCCTGGCCGGACGCGGCCGTCGTGCCGCCGATGGCGATGCGGCGGGGCTTCAGCGCCTCCGGCACCTCGCGCTTCAGCGCGACGGTGAGCAGGCCGTTCTCCAGCGACGCGCCCACGACCTTCACGTGCTCGGCCAGATTGAACGTCTGGCGGAACGTGCGGGCCGCGATGCCGCGGTAGAGATAGTGCTTCTCACCCTCCTGGGCGGCCTTCTGACCCGAGACGAGGAGCGTGGTGTCCTGCTGGGTCAGCTCGATCTCGTCCGGCGTGAAGCCCGCGACCGCCATGGTGATGCGGTACTGGTCCTCGGCCACCTTCTCGATGTTGTAGGGCGGCCAGGCGGCCGACGGCTCGACGCGGTCGGCTTGGTTGATCAGTTCGAACAGGCGGTCGAACCCGATGGACGACCGGAACAGGGGCGAAACGTCGTACGTCCTCATAACCACATCCTCCGACGAGCAACGTGACTACAAGCAGCACCGGACACCGTGCCCGGCGCCCTCAGAGCGAGCCCGTTTCCAGGCCTCGCACGCGCGTAACGTGCGGGCGAAGGGCCGGTTCCGCGTCGCGCGAAATTTTTCGGGTTGGGCGGGGGCTGGCCGAATACGGTGATCCGATCCGCGCGGCCTCTCCCGCTGAGCTGCCGGCTGCACGCGCTCGCGGTCTCTCTGTCCCTGAGATCGAGAGCGCGGGTCCCCTCTCCCGTGCGGGAGAGGGTGGGGGTGAGGGACGCGAAGCTTCAGAAGACGGCGCGCCCCGTCCGCGCGTCAAACGCGTGCCCTGTCCGGAGACTTCCCATGCCTCCCCCCAACACTCTCCCGCTCGGGAGAGGGGGCGCGTCGTGCTCCGTCGCAGGGCGCACCGCGAACACGCGTCGGCCGCACGGGGGAGGGGGTGCCGCGAGCGCGGCAGGCCCGCGCTCTCAGCCGACCGCCTCCTCGACCAGGATCTCGCGCTTGCCGGCGTGGTTGGCCGGGCCGACGATGCCCTCGATCTCCATCCGCTCCATGAGCGAGGCGGCGCGGTTGTAGCCGATCTGCAGGCGGCGCTGGATGTAGCTCGTCGACGCCTTCTGGTCGCGCAGCACGACCTGCACGGCCTGGTCGTAGAGGTCGCCGCCGGCCTCGCCGAAGGAGCCCTGATCGAACACCGCGCCGTCGAGTTCGAGCTCCGCGGCGCCGGCCTTGCCCTTGCCGCCGCCCTTCTCGGGCGTCCCCTCCTCGTCGTCGGCGGTGACGGCGTCGAGGTAGCTGGGGCGGCCCTGGCGCTTGAGGTGGGCGACCACGCTCTCGACCTCGCTGTCCGAGCAGAACGGCCCGTGCACCCGCGTCGTGCGCCCGCCCCCGGCCATGAACAGCATGTCGCCCTGGCCCAGAAGCTGCTCGGCGCCCATCTCGCCCAGGATCGTGCGGCTGTCGATCTTGCTCGTCACCTGGAAGCTGATCCGGGTCGGGAAGTTCGCCTTGATCGTCCCGGTGATCACGTCCACCGACGGGCGCTGCGTCGCCATGATCAGGTGGATGCCCGCCGCGCGCGCCATCTGCGCCAGGCGCTGGATCGCCCCCTCGATGTCCTTGCCGGCCACCATCATCAGGTCGGCCATCTCGTCGACCACGATCACGATGTACGGCAGCGGCGCCAGATCCATCGCCTCGTCCTCGTACACCGCCTCGCCGGTGTGGCGGTCGAAGCCGGTCTGCACGGTCCGGGTCAGCACCTCGCCGCGCGCCGCCGCCTCGGCGACCCGGGCGTTGTAGCCGTCGATGTTCCGGACGGCGATCTTGGCCATCTTCTTGTAGCGCTCCTCCATCTCGCGCACGGCCCACTTGAGGGCGATGACCGCCTTCTTGGGGTCGGTGACGACCGGGGAGAGCAGGTGCGGGATGCCGTCGTAGACCGACAGCTCCAGCATCTTCGGGTCGACCATGATCAGGCGGCACTCCTCGGGCTTCAGCCGGTAGAGCAGCGACAGGATCATGGTGTTGATCGCCACCGACTTGCCCGAGCCGGTGGTGCCGGCGACCAAAAGGTGCGGCATGCGCGCGAGGTCGGCGATGATCGGCTCGCCGCCGATGTTCTTGCCCAAGCACAGCGCCAGCTTGTGCTTGCTCTCGGCGAAGTCGGCCGACGAGAGCAGCTCGCGCAGGAACACGGTCTCGCGGGTCTCGTTCGGCAACTCGATGCCGATAACGTTCCGGCCGGGCACGACCGCGACGCGGGCCGAGACCGCCGACATCGACCGGGCGATGTCGTCCGACAGCCCGATCACGCGGCTGGACTTGGTGCCGGGGGCGGGCTCGAGCTCGTAGAGGGTGACGACCGGGCCCGGCCGCACCGCCAGGATGTCGCCGCGCACGCCGAAATCGCCGAGGGTCGCCTCCAGCAGCGTGGCGTTCTGCTCCAGGGCATCGGCCGAGATCAGGCTCGCCTGGGACGGGCCGCGGGGGGCCGCCAGCAGGTCGAGGGCGGGCAGGGCGTAATCCTCGGGACGGACGGGCGGCGCGGGCGCGCGCCGTGCCGGCACGGGCGCTGCGGGCGGCGGCGCCACCCGGGACGCGTTCGGCTCGGCCCGCGGCGGGACCGGGCGCTGCGGCGCCTCGAACGCCTCCGGATCGTCCTCCGCGTCGTCCCGCGGCGGCGCGGCGCGGCGGGCCGGTGCCGCGGGGGAGTCCTCGGACGCGTCGAAGACGGGCTCGCGCCGGCTCGCGCCGGCCTGCCGGCCTTCGGGCAGGTGCTCGGCCCAGGGAAGGTCGGCGTCCGTGAAGGCGCGGCGGGCTGCGAGGGCGGGCGACGCGCCGTCGATCGGCTCGGCCCGGCCGGCGCGCCACGCGGCGATCCGGTCGGCCGCGGCGCCGCGCAGGCCCATCAGCCCCTGCGCCAGGGCGCCGACACCCACGAGGCCGAGGCTCGGCTCGTCGGAATCCTCGCGCTCGTCGCGGCCCGAATCCCGGCCCCGCGCCGGCGCGCGCCGGACGGGGTAGGGATCGTCGTGCAGGCTGTCCTCCTCGACGGCGCCGAACCGGCAGGCGCCGGTCAGGCTGAGGATCGCCACGGCGGCGTAGCCGAAGCCGACGAGGTGGGCCGCCGCCGACGAGACCGCGCCGACGATCACCCGCGCCATCGACAGCAGGCCGTCGCCGGCCACGCCGCCGAGGCCGGTGGGCAGGGGCCAGCGGGTCGTCGGCGGGAGCGCGCTCGCCACCGCGCTCGCGGCGCAGAAGCCGATGATCCAGAGGGCGATGCGCAGCCCGCCCTCGGGCAGGTTGCGCTCCCGCATCAGCCGGATGCCCCAGAGCACCGGCGGCAGCACGAAGGCCAGGGAACCCAGGCCCAGGATCTGCATGGCGAGGTCGGCCACGACGGCGCCCGGCTGGCCGAGGACGTTGTGGGCGGCGTGGTCGGTGGCGTGGTTGAGGCTCGGGTCGTCGATCGACCACGTGGCCAGGGCCACGGTCAGCGCGACCGCGCCGGTGAACAGCACGAAGCCGCCGAGCTCCGTCAGGCGCTTGCCCAGGAAGGGGCGAACGCTGTCGACGAAAGTCTCGTAGGGCGATGCGGGACGGCGAAGCGAGCGCATGCGGGACCGGACGCAGGACGGGGACTTACCCCCGAGGCTAGGCACGACCCCCTTAACGACCTGCTAAGGTTGAGGAAGGCTCACCGGCGCCCGGCCGCGCATCCCCAGGCTGTCGCCGTCCGCGCCCACGGGTGCAAAATCCGCCCCGCTGTGGCACAGGAGCGGCCATGAACATCGACGGCCAGCCCTACCGCACGATCTTCCCGGACCCGGACGGCCTCAGCGTCCAGGTGATCGACCAGACCCGCCTGCCCTTCGCGTTCGAGCTGAAGCGCCTCGCCACGCTGGAGGACGCCGCGGTGGCGATCCGCACGATGATCGTGCGGGGCGCGCCGCTGATCGGCGTCACGGCCGCCTACGGGCTGGCGCTCGCCATGCGCGCCGACGCGTCCCACGACGGGATCGACCGGGCGGTGGCGACCCTCTCGGCGACGCGGCCGACAGCGATCAACCTGCGCTGGGCACTGGACCGGGTCTCCACCAACCTGCGCCAGGTCGCGCCGGACGAGCGCTTCGCCCGCGCCTTCGCGGAGGCCGGCCGCATCGCCGAGGAGGACGTGGCGAGCTGCCGCTCGATCGGCGCCCACGGCGGCCAGATCATCGCCGACCTCCACGCGGCAAGGGGCGGCGACCGGCCGGTCACGGTCCTGACCCACTGCAATGCCGGCTGGCTGGCGACGGTGGACTGGGGCACGGCGCTCGCGCCGATCTACGCCGCCCACGAGCGGGGCGTGCCGGTCCACGTCCTGGTCGACGAGACCCGGCCGCGCAGCCAGGGTGCCGCGCTCACGGCCTTCGAGCTGAACGGCCACGGCGTGCCGCACACGGTCATCGCCGACAATGCCGGGGGCCACCTCATGCAGCACGGCGGCGTCGATCTCTGCATCGTCGGCTCGGACCGGACCACGGCGAGCGGCGACGTCTGCAACAAGATCGGCACCTACCTGAAGGCGCTGGCGGCCCACGACAACGGCGTGCCGTTCTACGCCGCCCTGCCGTTCTCGACCATCGACTGGACCCTCGACGACGGGGTGAAGGAGATCCCGATCGAGGAGCGCGACGGGCGCGAGGTCACCCACATGACCGGCCGGCTGCCCGACGGCGGCTTCGCCACGATCGAGGTCGTCTCCCCCGGCAGCCCGGTGGCCAACCCCGCCTTCGACGTGACTCCGTCGCGCCTCGTGACCGGGATCATCACCGAGCGCGGCATCTGCGCGGCGAGCCGCGAGGGCCTGTACGAGCTCTACCCGGAGCGCCGCCGGGCGGCGTGAGGGCGGATTCTCCCGCAGCCGCGGCCGCCCGGCGCAGTATCCGGGTCTTCCCGAACGCGGTGTGACCGAAAAGGCAGCCTCGGGGGCAATTCGCGCCCCGTATCCGCGCGGCCGCTTTCGCGGCTCGACGGTGTTCGGCAGAACGGATGCCGGAGCGCCGTGGGGAAGAACAAATCTCGACGGCGGATGGACTGATCATCCCAGTCCGATCTCGACACCTTCGAGGTGGCCGCGATGGCGAAATTTCATTTCGTCGAGGATTACGAGGCGTACGTCCGCCAACTGATGCGCGACTTGCCCCTGGATGAGGCGATGAGCGTGGCGGTGGGCGGCGACTACGACCGCATCGGCGCGATCGAGTGCGAGATCCTCCAGCATTTCGGGCTCCGGGACGGCCAGTCGGTGGTCGATTTCGGGTGCGGCTCCGGGCGCCTGGCGGTGCATCTCGCCCGCACCGCGAGCGTCGCGTATCTGGGCCTCGACGTCGTTCAGGACCTGCTGGACTACGCGAAGCGCCGCTGTCCCAGGGACTACCGCTTCGCCCGGAACACGGCGCTGTCGCTGCCGGTCGCCGACGGCAGCGTCGACCTCGTCTCGGCCTTCAGCGTGTTCACGCATCTCCTGCACACGGAGTGCTACATCTACCTGGAGGAGATGCACCGCGCCCTCAGGCCCGGGGGCCGCGTCGTGGCCTCGTTCCTCGAGTTCGGCATGGCCTCGCACTGGGGTGTCTTCACCAAGACGGTCGGCGAGCAGCGCACCAGCACGGTGCCGCACCTCAACACGTTCATCGAGCGCAGCGTCTGGCAGACCTGGGCCGACCATATCGGCTTCGACAGCGTGACGTTCCTCGACGGCACGGCGGCGCCGTGGCCGTCGGGCGTGTATCTGGGTCAGTCCCTCGCGGTGCTCGGCAAGGCGCCGGCCTGAGGCCCGCTCACGGCTCCCACTGGTGGAAGACCGCGCTGTCGAAGGCGAAGACCGCCTCGCCGCGCTGGTTCACCCCGGTGTTGCGCGCGAAGGCCAAGCCCCAGCCCGGCCGCGACGCCGAGGCGCGCTTGTCGGTGAGCTTGGCGCTGAACCGGACCGTGTCGCCCGCGTAGACCGGCTTCAGCCAGCGCAGGTTCTTGAACCCGGGGGAGGGGCCCGCCTCCGGGACCGGCCCCCGGGCGGCCGTGTAGGCGGCGTCCCGGGCGCGGGTCGTCAGCATCCGGTTCATGTAGGCGGCCGCCGTGTGCCAGCCGGAGGCGCAGAGGCCGCCGAAATGGCTGCGCTTGGCCGCGTCGTGGTCGAGGTGGAAGGCCTGCGGGTCGTAGGCCCGCGCGAAGGCCACGATCGCCTCGGCGCTGAACGGGTAGGCGCCTAGCTCCCGCACGGCCCCGATCTCGGCGTCCCGCAGGAACGGCAGGATCTCGGCATCCTCCGGCTCGGTGACCGGCCCCGGCACGCCGATCTCCACGGGCCGCGGGGGCAGGGGATCGGTGCCGCGGCGGGCCAGCATGAAGGTGAAGCGCTGGGTCAGGACCGTCTCGCCGCGCTGGTTGGCGAGGGCGACCTCGGCGGTCAGGAAGCCGAGGCCCGGCTTCGAGGCCGAGTCGCGCAGGCCCGCGACCCGGAAGGTCAGCGTCAGCGCGTCCCCCGGCAGGACCGGCGCGAGCCACCGCAGCTCGTCGATGCCGGGCGCGCCCAGCGACGAGCCGCCCCGGAACGGCCCCTGCTGGAGCAGGCGCATGCCCAGGGCCGCCGTGTGCCAGCCCGAGCCGATCAGCCGGCCCGCGAAGGTCGTCTCCGCCGCCGCCTCGTCGAGGTGAAAGGGCTGAAAGTCGAAATCCTTCGCGAAGCCCACGATGTCGTCGCGGGTCACCGTCAGCGGCTCCCCGACGATCACGTCGCCGACGGAGAAGTCTTCCAGGGCGGGATCGGGCATGGCGGGCTCGTCACGTTGATCAGTGGGGCAGGCGATTGGGATCGCCGTCTTTGCGAGCGGAGCGAAGCGATCCAGGCGGCGCCGCGCTCACCGGGGTCGCGCTGCCCTGGGTCGCGTCGCTGCGCGCGCGATGACGGGGTGAGGCCGACCTCAGTTGGCGAAGCGGAAGTGCAGCACGTCGCCGTCCTGCACCACGTAATCCTTGCCCTCCAGCCGGAGCTTGCCGGCGTCCCGGGCCCCGGCCTCGCCGTTGAGCGCCGTGTAGTCCTTGAACGCGATGGTCTCGGCCCGGATGAAGCCCTTCTCGAAATCCGAGTGGATCACCCCGGCCGCGCCCGGCGCTCGGGTGCCCTTGGTGATCGTCCAGGCGCGGGCCTCCTTGGGGCCGACCGTGAAGTAGGTGACGAGGCCGAGCAGGTCGTAGCCGGCGCGGATCACCCGGTTCAGGCCCGGCTCGGCGAGGCCCACCGCCTCCAGGAACTCGGCCTGGTCGGCCTCCGGCATCACGGCGATCTCGCTCTCGATCTTGGCCGAGACCACCACCGCCACGGCGCCCTCCGCCTTGGCGCGGGCGAAGACCGCGTCCGAGTAGGCGTTGCCCTTGTCGGCGTCGCCCTCGTCGACGTTGCAGACGTAGAGGACGGGCTTGGCCGTCATCAGGCCGAGCGACTGGAACAGCTTCTCCTCGTCGGGCTTGCGCTCCACGAGGCGGGCGGGCTTGCCGTCGCGCAGCAGCGGCAGGGCGCGGTTGACGAGGTCGAGGGTCTCCTTGGCCTCCTTGTCGGCGCCCTTGGCCTTCTTCTCCAGCGCCTGGGCGCGGCGCTCCAGGCTGTCGAGGTCGGCGAGCATCAACTCGGTCTCGATGGTCTCGATGTCGGCGGCCGGATCGACCTTGCCCTCCACGTGGGTGACGTCGCCGTCCGTGAAGCAGCGGACCACGTGGGCGATGGCGTCGACCTCGCGGATATTGGCCAGGAACTGGTTGCCCAGGCCCTCGCCCTTGGAGGCGCCGCGCACGAGGCCGGCGATGTCCACGAAGGTCAGCCGCGTCGGGATGATCTCCTTCGAGGAGGCGATCCGGGCGAGGTCATTCAGCCGCGGATCCGGCACCGCCACCTCGCCGACATTCGGCTCGATGGTGCAGAACGGGTAGTTCGCCGCCTGGGCGGCCGCCGTCTGCGTCAGCGCGTTGAAGAGGGTCGACTTGCCGACGTTCGGCAGGCCGACGATGCCGCATTTGAAGCCCATGGGTCAGTTCCGTCGCAGCGCGTCGTCGGGCGACGCGCGGAATGGGTTGATGAGAATCGGGCCCGCGAACACGACGCCGCGCGCCCCGTCCTCGGTCGAGCGCGCGCGACACCGACGCGCCGGGCCGCGGCGGCCGGGAGGCAATCGAACCGCCGACAGCCGGGCGCGACGCGCACCGCCTTCATCGGACCCTCTCGCCCGCCCCGATATCCCGTCCCCGTGTGGGCGTGTCAATTTCTGGCGCCCAGCGTCTTCACGTCGTCCCAGCCGCGGCCGGCCATGGCGAGGTGGACCTTGTTCTGGAAGCTCGCGTCCTCGCCGGCGGCGAGCAGGGCGGCGTGGTCGGCCACCGCCCGGCAGAGATCCTCGACCCAGGGCAGCTCGGCCTTGCCGAAATCGTTGAGCACGTAGGCATGGACCAGCGCCTTGTCGCCGGGATGGCCGATGCCGAGCCGCACCCGGCGGTAATCGTTGCCGCACTGCGCGGTGATCGAGCGCAGGCCGTTATGGCCGGCATTGCCGCCGCCGAGCTTCACCCGGAGCTTGGCGGGCGCGAGGTCGAGCTCGTCGTGCAGCACGATCACGTCGCTGAGCGGGATCTTGTAGAAGCGCTGCGCCTCCGAGACCGCGCGGCCGGACTCGTTCATGAAGGTCGAGGGCTTCAGCAGGATCGCCCGCTCGGTGCCCAGCACCACCTCGGCGGCCTCGCCCTGGAACCGGTGGCGGAACGGGCTCGCCCGGTGCTGTCGGGCGATCGCGTCGACGGCGAGGAAGCCGATATTGTGGCGGTTGCCCGCGTAGCGCGCGCCCGGGTTTCCGAGGCCGACGATCAGCCGCATGGTCTGCATCCCTCTCAGGCCGCGGTCTGTGCCACGCTTCGGCGCGGGACGCATCCCCGGCCGTGCCTGGACCCGTCGCGCGCCTTCCGGCCCGCGCCGCGTCTCCCCGTGCGCCAGCGCACGGCGGCGGTCGAACCCGGGGCAGAGTATCTCCGTTGAGAGGTCACATTCGGCCAAGCAAAGCCGGAGCGATCAAGACCGCCGCCCAGCGCATCGCGACGACGATCTTCCTCACTCGACACGGTTGACCGGATGACTTCCCGCTGAAGTCATACGAAGACACTCGGAGATCATCATGACCGTTCGCATGCTCGCTGCCGCCGCCCTGGTCGCCGCGGTCGCCACGCCCGCCCTCGCGCAGGGCCTGGACTCGAAGCACTCGCCCTACCCGGCCTCGGCCTATTCGGGCTGGGTCGGCAACGCCCCCGTCCTGTACCGGGACGCCGCCGGCCCGGCCCGGCCGGCCGCCTACCGCTACAGCGGCCCGCATGCCGGCGGCCCGGCCAACGCCCTGCCGCGGTTCTGACGGGGGGCCGTCCGTCAGGACGGCAGGACGGGCTGACCGGCCCGCGCCGCGGTCCCGTTGCTCGAAGCCGGGGCTCCGCCATCCGCAACCGTCGCGGCCCGGATCTCCCCGGGCCGCAGGGTTCCCACCAGAAGATCGACCTGGCTGACGAGGCGCACGAGCGACTGTCCGCGATCCAGCGCCGGCCGCTCGGGCACGGGCCTGTCCGCGCCCAGGGCCGCCAGGGTCGCGGTGATCCAGGCCCGCCAGGGCTCCGCCTCGGGGGCGGCCGCCTCCGGGGCGTGCCGCAGGACGATCAGCCGGGCGCTGATCCGGCGCAGAGTCGCGTCGGCCACCAGGGCGGATTCCACCTCCGGGTGGCTGCCGGCCCGGGGCTGCTGCAGGGCGCGGGACAGCGCCGCCTCCAGATCGTTGAGGGCGAGTCCGGCCTCGCGGCTCTGCGCCGCGATCGCGGCCTCGCGGCCCTCGCCGGGCGGCGCGCGGAGCACCGCCTCGGCGAGCCCGGCCTGGGCCTTCAGCGCTCGGCGCAGCTCCTGCCGGACCTGATCGGGCTCCCAGATCGGCCAGAGCACCAGGCAGCTCGCCACCGCGATCACGCCGCCCAGCACCGTGAAGCCGCCCCGCATGGCGACGATCTCCCAGGAGCTGTGGCCGGGCTCCAGCAATTCGACGAGCAGCACCACGAGGGGCGTCAGGCAGGTGACGAAGAACCCGTACGAGATCTGGCGCGCCGCGAAGCCGACGATGCTGAGCACGAGGATGAGCCCGGCCTCCGCCAGCGGGCTCGTGGCGTAGTAGGCGAGCACGGCCCCCACGAGGCCGCCCAGCACCGTGCCGCCGATCCGCTCCAGGGCCCGCTGCCACGTCGCCGCGTAGAAGGGCTGCATGGTGAGCACCACGGTCATCACCAGCCAGTGCGTGAAGGCGCCCGCGTAGGTCAGGGTGGCGGCGAGCGCCGGCGCCGCGACCGCGCTCGCCCGCAGGGCGTGCCGCAGGTTGGGCGAGGCCAGGGTGAAGTTCTGCGCCAGCGGCCCGACGTAGCGGGTCCAGCGGTCGAGGCTGCCGCCCTCCGTGATCGTGCCACCGGGCCGGTAGCCCTCCGGCGTCGACAGCTTGGCGCCGAGCCGCACGCGCCCGGCGATCCGGTCGGCGAGACGGGCCAGGGTCGGGTCCTCCGACAGGCCGTCGGCCACCCGGACGATGGAGTGCTCCAGGCGGCCGAGGTCGAGGTTGACGTCGTCGCGGATCGCCCGGGCGATGGTCACCAGCAGGGGGCGCAGGCGCCGCAGGAAGACCTTGGCGAGCGCCCGGCGGCGCGCGTCGGGCCGGCTGTCGATCAACTCGCCCACGGCGATCAGCGCGGCGAAGATCTGCTCGGCGCTCTCCAGGCGCAGCAGGGCCTGGGCGGTGCGGTCCGAGACCCGCTCGCGGGAGCGGGCGAGGTCGAGGATCATGGTCCGCGCGGTCTCGATGCTCGCCCGCACGCCGCGGCGGTGGCCCCGCGCGTGGCCGTCGAAGGCGGCCGTGTCGGGCTCCGGCAGGGCGACGAGCCGCTCGAGGTCGCCGCAGAGCCGGGCGAGATTGTGCCAGACCTCCGCCACCGCCCGGTGGGCCGGTCGGTACGGGTGCAGCCGCCAGATGACCAGGGCCAGGAAGGTCGCCCAGAGACCGCCGGCCGCGAACATCGCCGCGGTGACGGCCGCCTGCGCGACGTCGAGCGGCCGGTCGAGAGCGATGCACAGCACCACCACGAGCACGTTGCCGGCCGACTGGGCCTGCACGCTCCAGACGCGCGCGTACGAGCAGGCGAAGATCAGCGCGCAGGCGACCGGGACGACCACCGGCAGGCCGAGGGGCTGGATCAGGCCGAGGCCGGCCCAGAGCAGGCCGCCGAGGAACGAGAAGGCGGTGAGGACGCGCAGGCGCGCCCGCATCGGGCCGCCGTTGTCGCAGAAGCAGGCGAGGTTGGCGGCGAGCGCCATGGTCAGCAGCGGCGACCACTGGATCCAGATGTTGAGGAGGATGACGACGCCGAACGCGAAGGCGGCGCGCACGCCCTCCACGAGCCGCACGTTCCGGAGGTCGAGGCCCGTGGGCAGGCGCCGCAGATCGCCGCCCGGCCGGCTCAGGCTGCCCCGGCCGGCGGCGAGGCGGCGGCGCCGGACATGTCCGGAGGGCGAGGCTGTGGGACTCGGCGCGGTCAAGCTCGGTCTCCCGACGGGGGCGCGGCGCCCCGGCATGAACCGCGCTCCGGCCTGACCGGATCCGCGGCGGCGCGCAACCCCGGCCCGCTCCCGGCGCCGGATCGCTAAGGCGCGTCCGGCGCATCGCCGCGGGGCAGTCTCTCCATCCTCGGCCCGATCCGGGACGCCGCGCCGGTCCTCGCCCCGCGCGCTTGACCCTCGGGCGAGCCCGTGGCTTCTGGGGCCGCCTGGCCCCGACTCCGTAGCTCAGCTGGATAGAGCAGCCGCCTTCTAAGCGGCAGGTCGTAGGTTCGAGCCCTACCGGGGTCGCCAGGAATTTACTCGCCATGTCAATGACTTGGCTTTGCCTGAACCAGCTGATAGGCAGCTGAGATCTGGGTTGGAAGGGGAACAAACCGTTCCGATAAGGACGCTTCGGGACCAAAAGTCCCGAAGAAACTCCCGAAGCAGTTTTGGTTTTGTTCCCACAATCTGCACGGTGGCGCCGTCCCGGCACCTTCCGCTAGATGCTCGACGATCGCTGTGGTCCGCCCCGAGCCGGCAGTTCGGCCGCCCTGCCGTTTGTCATTAACGGCGATCACCGGGCTGACCGAGCTCGCTTTCAATCGACGCCGACTCGAGTTCAGGTTCCTTCCCACCGATCCTGACGGATCCTCTCCACAGTTCTTTGCGCTCAGGCCGTCGCGTGGGTGCGCGGAAGCTCGTCTGCAAGACCTTCATCGTGAGCAAGTGGGCGCCCCACCGTCCCCCGACACTAAGACCCCAATCCTGTCCGTGCCTCGCGCGCTGCTCGGCAAGAACACGCTCGCGAGTTTCTGCATAGTGCCGCTTCACATGGGCACTCCAGCGCGCTTGGTGCAACTCACGCTCAAATGTGGGTCGGACCGGCAGCTGCGGCAGCTGCGCCTCTCGCCGCAGACTATTACGTACCCAGACCGAAGCCAGGATTGCAGCAGCATCTACTTGCGTAGTCTCATGAGATTTCTCAGACATAAATTCACACTACAGCAACCTCATCCATGGGGCAGCTACCGTCCCGATAATCAGTCTTGATGCCGGCAGGTGTCATCCGCGGAGATAGTTACACGCGGTGCGCCTTGTGTTATGATCGTGGCGCTTTCGAAACGGGTGACGCGTGGGCTCGCGTGACCACGGCGATGCTCCTGGAGCTCGCCCTTGGCCTTGCGCTTAAACGATCCTGTCAATGTAAACGATCCCGAGGCCACCCGTGCGCCCGCGCCCATTATCGGCTGGGCTCTCGATCCGCTGATGCGACTCGATCAGGCCGGCGCTCGCGGACTTATCTCGGACCTTGCCGTCGCTGGACCGCTGACCCGGCAAGGCGCGTTCATCCTGGCCGCCGCGATCTTGGAGCGTGGCGAAGCAGCGATCGACGCCCTGATTGCCCCCTTTGCTCTTGTCGAGACCGGAGCTGATGCGGCAGGTGTCGTACTGCGTCTCCAGCGGACCCGCGAGGTGATCGCGGCCGTCTACGGTGTCCGGCCCACCATGGTGCCCGGCGGCTATCTGCGCGCCCTCCAACGCGTCCAGGAGGCGCGCTCGATCGCCCCTGGCCTCGATCCCCTTGCTGAACCGAGCGCCTACAAGCGCTTGTACGAGATCATGTCGTCCCAGAAGCACAGCCCGGCCGCTCATGGCCTTCGATACTGCGGGCCGCTCCGCGCGATGCACGTGCGCGCGGTGGACGAACTCCATCCATTGCTGGTCGTTCCGGAAGTGCTGCGCACCATGTACGGGACCGACAAGATCCGGCAGGCCAACAACCTGTTGGCGCTGTTACAGCGGTGCGTGACGACCCTCGACGAGGCCGCCCTGACGACGGCCCTGCGTCAGTCCCTAGGCCACGGTGACGCACTCGGCCGGCTCGGCCGGCGCATTCTGGAGCGGGCCGATCGCCTGCCCGTTCCCGACTTTCCTCATCTCGACGGCCTCCGCATCCTGACGACGGCCGACGAGATCCGTGCCTTCGGTACCGAGATGTCGAACTGCGCCGGCCAGTACGTCTGCGAGGTCGCCCTGGGCACCAAGCTTCTCGGCGCCTACACGCATGTCGATAAGTCGGGCGAAACCATCCCTTTGGCGATCGTGCTCACGCCGATGGTCGGCGGCGCTTGGGAGGTCGAGCAGATCCTGGGTCACGGCAACGAGCTCGTTCCCCGACTCGTGCTGAGGTTGGTTCTGCAGCGGCTGATGTCGATTGGCATCCAGGTCTCCGGTCCCACACCGAGCAGCACCTACGATCGGGATGTCGCCGAGCTGCTCGGCCTCCACCGTTTTCACCGCTCTTGCGAGTCGCTGCGCGAGGCGGTGGCCGGGGACGACGATGACGATCCGCCCGATCCGGCACAGGATGGCGTCGTGGTGGCGCTGCGGCGGGCGGCGGAGTTCGCCTGAGTGGCCGCTCTGACCACCGTCGAGCGGAGTCTGGCATCTCACCTGGACGAGGTTGGACTGCGCCTTGTCGTAGGCATCGGCGCGGCAGCCATTCTCGCCGTTTGCCCCGTTTGGATTGCACTGGCGCTGGGCTGGGCTGGCCTGATCCGCTACGCGCCACGAGCGATCAGGATCGCTCGTGAACACGACGAGCTACGTGAAGTCTGTCACGCGGCAAAGGCTGCTGCTGCTGAGGCCGGAACTGGCCTAGACGAGGCTTGCCAGCGCATTGCCGAGCTTGAGCGAGAGTTGGCCAAGGCGCGGGCCGCAGTTCGGCCGGCGCAGGTGCCAGATCCGACCTATCACCGCGTCGGACTACACTCGGACAGCCCCGATTTCCTCATCGAGGCGGCGCGCCGGGCCTTCCGCTCGCAGTTACATCCGGACCGGCACCCGCCTCGACATCGGCAGCAGGCCCACGAACGGTTCGTCAGGGCCGAGGCCACGTTCGATACCATCTACAGAGAGCGCGGCCTAAACGGATAAGGGCAGGGCTCTACCGGGACCGCTGGTCAGGGTGCCGCCCGCAAACGGGTGAGCTGTGGGTGCACCCAGCTCGGACGGCTGCATAGGGTGGGCAGAGGAAGTTGGGTCGACGGCCGGAAGCGGACCTTCGGCTTTGCGCCCGTTGCAGCCGCTCAGGTGTATCCAGCGGCTTCCCGAAAGCAGAAGTCAGCGAAGCGCCCAGGTCTGGCCGGATTCGCCGTGCGTGCGAGGCCGGAGCATGCGAGATCTCTGCGCACGGATGCAGATCAAGACACAGAACCCGGCGCCATGGGCCTCGGACGCTCCAGGCCGAGATGCGCGCGCAGGGTTGTGCCCGAATACTCTGTCCGGAACAGGCCACGCTCCTGTAGCAGCGGCACGACCTCGCGCACGAAGTCGCTGAGGCCATCGGGGAAAAAGGGCGGCATGACGTTGAAGCCGTCCGCCGCCCCCCCCTCGAACCAGGCCTGCATGCGGTCGGCCACATCCACGGCCGTTCCGATGATCATGTGGTGCCCGCGCCCCGCTGCCACCCGCAGGGCGAGCTGCCGGATGGTCAGGCCCTCCCGGCGCGCCAAGGCGGTGAGGAGCTCGGCCCGGCTACGGAGCTGGTCCGAGACCGGCAGATCGGGCAGGGGCCCGTCGAGGTCGTAAGACGCGAGCGAGTGGCCCACACGCTCCTCCAGGAGCGGCATCGCGCTGGCGATGGGTGTCCACTGATCGAGCTCGATCAGCTTCGCGCTCGCCTCAGCCAGCGTGCGGCCGATCACCGGCAGGAAGCCCGGCATCACCGCGACGGTCGACGGGTCGCGCCCGAGGCCGGCGACCCGCTGTTTGAGGCTCGCGTAGAAGCTCTGCGCCTCCGCGATATCCTGCTGAGCGGTGAACACCACGTCGGCGCGCCGCGCCGCGAGGTCCTGCCCGGGCCCCGACGAGCCGGCCTGGATCAAAATCGGATGCCCCTGCGGCGAGCGGGGGATGTTGAGCGGTCCTTTCACCCGGAAATAGCGGCCCGCATGGTCGAGCACCCGCAACTTGGCCGGGTCGGCATAGACCCCGCGGGCCTTGTCCTTGACGAAGGCGTCGTCGTCCCAGCTGTCCCAGAGACCGCAGACCACGTCCACGAACTCCTCGGCCACCGCGTAGCGCTCGTCGTGCGCCGGGTGCTCCTTCGAGAAGTTGTTGGCGGTGCGGGCGTAGGATGTGGTGACGATGTTCCAGGCCGCCCGGCCGCCGCTGAGGTGATCGAGCGACGCGAAGGCGCGGGCGACGTGATAGGGCTCGCCGTAGGTGGTCGAGGCGGTCGCCGCGAGGCCGATCCGCTCCGTCACCATGGCGAGCGCGCTGAGCAGCGTCAGCGGCTCGAACCGGGCGATCATGGACGGGTGGGCGTCGACCGCGCTGGTGAGTCCGTCCGCCAGGAAGACCATGTCGAACTTGGCGGCCTCGGCTATCTGGGTGACCCGGCGCAGGAGGTCGAAATTTTCGCTGCCCGCCTCGGCGCTCGGGTGGCGCCAGCCCGAGACGTGGTGGCCTGCCCCCTGGAGGAACAGGCCGAGATGCATCTGGCGCGGCGACTGGGCTTGCGTGGTCATTGGTGGCTCAGAGGCTCGGTGAGAAGGTCGAGGAGGCGCGCGAGGTCGCTGGGCGTGCGCATTGTCCGCACGAGGCCTGGCACCGCCTGCAGGGCATCGCAGCTGGCCGTGGCGTCCCGGAACTTGGGATCGGCATCGTCCAGGCCGGGCAGGCCGTCGATGCGCCGTTCAGCGGTACAGCCCTGCGCGTTGGCGATCTCCACCACCACGAACCGCGTCCCCGGATCGGCGGAGAGGCGTGGCGCGGACGTGTCGTGCCGGCGCTCGACGCGCTCGGCAATCGCCATCAGGTCGGGGCGGACCGGCCTCTCGTCAAAGTGGTCGAGGCTCACGACGCCGTCCACCAGGGCGGCGGCCAGGATATATTCGGGGCTGAAGCGCGCTTCGATCCCGGTACGTGGCGACCGGACCACAAGGGCGGCGTCGCCCCCCGGCGGGAAGGTAATCGTCGCCCGCGTAAGATCCCGGACCCCTTCGCAGTGGAAGGCGAGGCCAGCCACGGCCACCGGATGGGCCGCCGTGCAGCAGGGGAAGGCCTTGAGCGTCAGACCCGGGCAGAGGATCTGCCAGGGCGCCCCCCAGCCGTCGAGCACGCGCTCGGGCTGCGCCTCGCCGAAGCCGTACGCCGCGAAGAAGCCGTTCACGCCGTCGAGGCTCTCGGGGGCGCCGGACAGGCCAGCCTCGGCGAGCTGGGCGGCGAGGAGGCCGCTGCGGGCGGCGAGCCCGGCGTGGAGGGGCTTGGCGTCGAACCCGAACTGAAGCCGCAGCCCCGCCGCCTGCGTGGCCCCGAGACCCAGGGCGACCGCGACGGTCGCGGCCGGGAGCCCGCGCAGATGCGCGATGGCGGCGGCCGCGCCGAAGGGGCCCAGTGTCGCGGTGGCGTGGAAGCCGCGCTCGTAATGGGCCGGACCGACGGCGCGGCCGAGATGCGCCATCGTCTCTAGGCCGACCAGGTAGGCGGCGAGGAAAGCCTCGGCGGAGGGGAGCGCCTCCGGATCGAGGGCCGCCAGCAGCGCCGGCACGATCACCGTGGTGGGGTGCCCGCGCACGCTCGCGTGGACGTCGTCGTAGTCGAGCACGTGCCCGGCATAGCCGTTGAGGAGGGCGGCGAGCTGCGGCTCCGCGGGTTGAAGGGAGCCGATCACCGGTGATCGGCCCGGTGCGTCGCCCAGGGCGGCCCGCAGGGTCGCGACAGTGCGATCCCGGCTGCCGGCGAACGCGCAGGCGAGAAAGTCCACAAGGGCGAGGCGTGCCGCGGCCATCGCGGCCGCATCCGCGTCCGGGCGGGCCGCCACGATGTATTCCGCCAGCGCGGCGGTGAGCGAAGCCGGCATCAGATGCCCTCCCGGTCCTGCACCGCGTCCCGGTATCCCTGGAAGCCGCCGATGAACTGGCGGATGCGCGGGTTGTCGGATCTGTAGAACAACTCGGCGGGCGGCGCCTGCGCGACGATGCGGCCGTTCTCAGTGAAGGCGATCGTGTCGCTGATCTCCTCGGCGAAGCGCATCTCGTGGGTGACCAGGATGCTGGTCAGCCCCTCGCGCACCAGTTCACGGATCACCGCCAGCACCTCGCCGACCATCTCGGGATCGAGGGCCGAGGTGACCTCGTCAAACAGGACGAGGTCTGGCCGCATGGCCAGCGCCCGGGCGATGGCGACGCGCTGCTGCTGGCCGCCCGAAAGTTCGCCCGGATAGGCCGCCACTTTGTCGGCGAGGCGAACCCGGGCGAGGAGGTCCCGGGCATGGCTCTCCGCCTCGGCCCGCGGCACCTTCAGGATCCGGACCGGCGCGAGGGTGATATTCTCCAGCACGGTAAGGTGCGGGAACAGGTTGTACTGCTGGAAAACCACGCCAATGCGCTTGCGCACGGCGATCCGCTCGGCCTCGGTCCGCAGGGCGTCGACCCGCATGCCCGCCACGGTGATCCGGCCCGCCTGCGGCTGCGCGAGCCCGTTAATGCAGCGCAAGATGGTGGACTTGCCGGAGCCGGACGGGCCAATAATCGAGACCGCGTCACCCTTCGCCACGGTGAGGTCGATGCCCTTGAGCACCTCGACCGCCCCGAACGACAGGTGGACGTCTTGGAGATCCACGAGGATCGGCCGGTTTGTGGGGTCCTGAGCCATGAAGTCCTGGGCCATAGGCCTTCGCTGTCAGCGGGGGGCGAGGCGGCGTTCGAGCCGCCGCGTCAGGCGCGAGATCGGGTAGCAGAACAGGAAGAAGGCCAGCAGCACTGTCAGGTAGATCGCGACGGTGAAGTCGTCGCGCCGCACGGCGGTGCTGGCGTCGGTCGCGGCGTGGAGCAGCTCGTGGACGCCGACCAGGGAGGCTAGCGCCGTGCTCATGGTAATCGACGCGTACAGGTTCATCCAGGGCGGCAGCGCCCGGCGCAGGCACTGAGGCAGAATGATCCAGCGCAGGGTCTGCCCCCGCGACAGACCGATGCCCTTGGCGGCGTCCCACTGGGTCGTCGGGACCGACAGGATCGCGCCGCGCACGATCTCGGCCACGTAGGCGGCCGCCGGGATGGCGAGCCCGAGCACCGCTTTGAGCCAGTCGGGGAACGGCAGGTAGTTGCCGGCGACCACGACCTCGAAAGGGAAGATGTAGGTGGTGGCGAAGATCAGCACGAGGTGGGGCGCGTTGCGGAAGACCTGCACGTAGGCCACGGCCGGGGCGCGCACCAGCCGCGTGGCGGAGAGCTCCATGGCACCGAGGACGCCCCCGCCCAGCGTGCCCAGCACCATGGCGAGCACGCTGATTACGACGTTCATGACGAAGCCCGAGGCGAGGTAGGGCAGCCAGTCCAGCAGATCGCGGGTGAGCCGCGCGTCGAGGAGCCACCAGAGCAGGCCCGCCCCACTGGCCGCGGCGAGCCATGGCCAGGAGGTGCGCAGGGCGCCGCGGATCGGGAGCGCGGCGGCGCTCACAGGCCGTATCCCGGCACGGCGAGGCGACGCTCCACGAGACGACCGATCCGCGACACGGTCAGGTTGATGAGCCCGAAGAACAGCAGGATCACGATCATCAGCTCGAGGACGTTATCGCGCTGCGTCCAGATCATGATCGACGCGTAGGTCACCTCGTTGACGGCGATCGCCGAGCCGATGGTGGTCAGTTTCACGAGGTTGACGAGGTTGTTGACCAGCGCCGGCAGGGCCGTGCGCAGAGCGAGCGGGAGCGTCACGTAGCGCAGGATCTCCAGGCCCGAGAAGCCGGTCGCCTGGGCGGCCTCGACGAGCGACGCCGGCACGGCCTCGATCCCGCCGCGCAGGGCCTCCGCATGGAAGGCCGCGACGTGCAGGCCCGTCACCGCCACCACCCAGAAGACGGGGGTGAACGGGTTGTGCGCCGCGCCGCCGAGCGCCCGGGACAGGAGCATGTTGAGGGCGAAGAACGCGAACATGAGCTGGACCAGCGTTGGCGTGTTGCGCGTCAGCTCCACGTAGGCCCGCACCGGCGCGGCAAGCCAGGGGCGGCCGGAGGTCAGCGCCGCCGCGAAGGCGGTCCCGGCCATGAGGCTTAGCGGGATCGCCAGAGCAACGAGGAGCAGCGTCATGCCCATGCCGGCCAGCCAGGACCGGACCTCGCTGCCGCTCAGCAGGAAGTCGTAGTGCAGGCCCACGGTCGCCGCGAGGGCGATGAAGCGCTGCACGGCCGCGTCGATCATGCCGCCTGTCCTGCCGCCCGTGCCGCCCGTGCCGCCCGTGCCGCCCGTGCCGCCGGCCGCGGCCGGATCACGGCTTGGCCTGCCCGGCGAACTTGCGCTGCTCCTCCACCAGGAAGGTAGGGTCGACCAGCCGGTTCGCCTTGGCCATGGCCAGCATGGCTCCCGAGCCGTGCAGGTCTCGCACCGCCGCGTCGAGAGCTGCGCTCGTGTCGCGCTCGCCCTTCCGCAGCCAGATTACGGAATCGGCCGGGTCCAGCTCGGTGGGGATGACGATGGCATAGTCCTTCCACTCGTCCGGGCGGTCGGCAAGCAGGAGCTTGAGCGTCGGCGCCACATGGACCGAAACGACGCAATTGCCGCCTTGGAGCGCCAGCATCGACTCGGGCTGGCTCGGAATGCCCTTCACTACGGCGCCGTAGGTGTCGGCGAGCGGCTGCGCATAGTTCGAGCCCTGCGAGATGCAGACCGGCTTGCCTTTGAGGTCCGACCAGTCGCGGATGCCGCTGTCCTTGCGGCCAAGCGCGGCGCCCCCGGCGCGGTCGTAGGGCGTTGCCACGTGGTCGAGGATCTTCGCGCGATCCTCCGTGTACTGCATGTTGGCGATCAAGATATCGACCTTGCCCTGTTGCAGGAACTGCACGCGGTTGGGAGGCGTCACGGTGACGAACTCGACCTTCACGCCGAGCTTCTCCGCCAGCGCCCGGGCGAGGTCGATGTTGAAGCCCCTCTCGGCGCGGGTCTGCGGGTCGATGTAGCCGAACGGCGCGCCCGACAGGATGATGCCGACCGTGAGCTTCTGCCGGCCCTTGATCCGGTCGAGGGTCGCGTCCGCGCGGGCCGTAGGCGCCGCGAGCACTCCGAGGATCGCCAGGGCGAGCACGCCGGGGCGGCCCTTCGACCAAAGTTTCAACGACGGGATGCGCGCCATGACGGCTCCGGTTCTCTGTGCAGGGCGAGCCCCTCCATAGGAGGCCTTGGGGTGCGCGGAAAGTCGCCCTCTGCACATAAGCCCGCTGGATCGTGACGACCCCCACTAGGCGTCGCCGGCGCAGCGCTTTCCATCGGGTGAGAATTCCATAGTCTAAGGAATTTGGAGCTGAAAAATCTATTTGAGCGCACCTGGGAAAAACAATGTTCTTGTTGACTGGTCCCTAATAAATAGTCAGATCTGCATCTCTTTTTCGTGATTAAGCCTGCATCTCCGCGACAGCACAGGCATTCTGGAGCCACACATGTCCAATCAGCGCTGGAGCCTGCGTGTGCGCTGGCGGTTTGCCCTCCTGGTCGGGAGTTTGGCGCTTGCCGGCATGACCTTGGGTCCCGCAGCGGCGGCGGAAGGCCGGCTGCGCATCGCCAAGCAATTCGGCGTCGTCTACCTGCTCCTGAACGTGATCGAGGATCAGAAGCTCGTCGAGAAGCACGGCAAGGACGCGGGCCTCGACATCGCAGTGGAGTACGTCCAGCTCTCCGGCGGCTCCGCCGTCAACGACGCGCTGCTCTCCGGCTCGGTCGATATCGGCGGGGCGGGCGTCGGGCCGCTCTTCACCCTGTGGGACCGCACCCGCGGGCGGCAGGGTGTGAAGGGCGTCGCCTCTTTGGGCAATTTTCCCTACTACCTCGTCAGCAACCGGCCAGAGGTGAAGACCATCGCGGACTTTACGGACGCCGACCGCATCGCCGTGCCGGCGGTCGGCGTGTCGGTGCAGTCGCGCATCCTGCAATGGGCCTCCGCCAAGCTCTGGGGCGACAAGGACTTCGCCAAGCTCGACAAGATCAGCGTCGCCGTCCCGCATCCCGAGGCGACGGCCGCGATCGTCAAGGGCGGGACCGAGGTCACCGGCCATTTCGCCAACCCGCCCTTCCAGGATCAGGAACTCGCCGAGAATCCGAACGCCCACATCGTCCTGAACTCCTACGACGTCCAGGGCGGGCCCTCCTCCTCGACCGTGCTGTACGCGACCGAGCGCTTCTACAAGGAGAGCCCCAAGACCTACGCGGCCTTCGTCGACGCCCTCGACGAGGCGGCCAAGTTCGTCACGGCCAACCCCGAGAAGGCGGCCGACATCTACATCAAGGCGACGAACAGCAAGCTCGATCGCGAGCTGCTCCTCAAGGTCATCAAGAACCCGCAGGTCAGCTTCAAGATCGAGCCGCAGAACACCCTCGGCCTCGGCCAGTTCATGCACCGGGTCGGCGCGATAAAGGCGGAGCCGAAGAGCCTGTCGGACTATTTCTTCGCCAGCCCGCGCACCGCCACCGGTAGCTAAGCAGGCGCATGACTCTGACAGAAACGAACTTCCGCGTCGTGCCTCCGGAGCCGGAGACGGCGACTTGGAGCGGCCCGGCCACGGCGTGTCCCACCTTGCCGGATCCGCTCCTGCGCATCGCGGGCGTCAGCCTCGAATACCGCACGCCGGCCCGGGTCGTGCGCGCCGCGCACCGCATCGACCTCGACGTCTATGAGGCCGACCGTTTCGTTCTGCTCGGCCCCTCGGGCTGCGGCAAGTCCACCCTGCTCAAGGCCGTGGCGGGGTTCATCCCGCCGGTGGAGGGCGAGATCACCCTCGACGGTGTGCCTGTGCGGGGGCCGGGGCCGGATCGCATCGTCGTGTTCCAGGAATTCGACCAGTTGCCGCCCTGGAAGACGGTGCTGCAGAACGTGGCGTTCCCGCTGCGCGCATCCCGTCGCCTCGGTCGACGCGAGGCCGTGGAGCGGGCGCGGCAGGCCATCGACAAGGTCGGCCTGACAACCTTCGCCAACAGCTACCCACACCAACTTTCCGGGGGCATGAAGCAGCGCGTGGCCATCGCCCGGGCGCTCGCCATGCAGCCCCGGGTGCTGCTGATGGACGAGCCCTTCGCGGCGCTCGACGCCCTCACCCGGCGCCGGATGCAGGAGGAACTGCTGGCCCTCTGGGACGAGGTCCGCTTCACCCTCCTGTTCGTGACCCACTCCATCGAGGAGGCCCTGGTCGTCGGGAACCGGGTGGCGCTGCTCTCTCCCCATCCGGGACGGGTGCGCAGCGAGATCAACAGCCACGCCTTCGACCTGACGAGCCTCGGCAGCCCCGATTTCCAGGCTGCCGCCCGGCGTCTCCACGAGCGCCTGTTCGAAGCCGACGGGAGCGCCACATGACTGCTTTCGCCATGACGGCACGGACGGTGCCGCCGATCCGCCCGGAGGTCGATCGAGTTCTGCCGCCCTTCGTGGATGCGCCTGTCACCCGCGCCCTGCCGATCGGCGTGCGCCTTTGGCAGCAGGGCTGGCTGCGCAAGGTTCTGATCCTCGCGATCCTGGCCGTGGCCTGGGAGGCGCTGGCGCGGTTCAAGGACAACGACCTCCTGCTGCCGGGCTTCACCGCGACCCTGTCGGCCCTGGCCGAGGGGCTGGCCGACGGCGAGTTGATCGAGCGCGTGCGCATCTCCCTAGCCGTGCTGGCGCAGGGCTACGCGATCGGCACCCTCCTCGCCTTCGGGCTGACGACGCTGGCAGTCTCTACCCAGTTCGGCCGCGACCTGCTCTCGACCCTGACAGCCATGTTCAACCCGCTCCCGGCCATCGCGCTGCTGCCGCTGGCCCTGCTCTGGTTCGGGCTCGGCAACGGGAGCCTCATCTTCGTGCTGGTCCACGCGGTCCTGTGGCCGCTGGCGCTCAACACCTTCGCCGGCTTCCAGGGCGTGCCCGAGACCCTGCGCATGGCGGGCCGGAATTACGGGCTGACCGGGCTCGCCTACGTCTGGCAGATCCTGATCCCGGCGGCGCTGCCGGCGATCCTGTCGGGTCTCAAGATCGGCTGGGCCTTCGCGTGGCGAACCCTGATCGCCGCCGAACTCGTGTTCGGTGCGGCCTCCGGCAAGGGCGGCCTTGGCTGGTACATCTACCAGAACCGCAACGAACTCTACACGGACCGGGTCTTCGCGGGCCTGCTCGTCGTGATCCTGATCGGTCTCTTCGTCGAGAACGTCGTCTTCGCCACCCTGGAGCGGGTGACGGTGCGTCGCTGGGGCGTCGTCCGCTGAGGCTACTCTCGCGGCCACTCAGGCCGCATTCCGATTTGGCAGGCTGGCACTCAGGCCCCCGCTTCCGAAAACATCGACGATGCTTCCCTGATCGGCGATCCGGCCCTCTTGGAAAACGAGCACCCGATCGGCGAGGTGCTGAATCACGCCCCAGTCGTGAGAGATGAACAACAGGGCGGTTCCAAGCTGGCTCTGGAGGTCGGCCAGCAGATCTAGGATCTGCGCCTGGATACAGATGTCGAGGGCCGACACTGGCTCGTCGCAGACGATCAGCGCGGGCTCGGCGGCCAGTGCCCGGGCGATCGCCACGCGTTGGCGCTGGCCGCCCGACAGCGCGCGCGGATGGCGATCGAGCAAGGCACCGTTCAGGCCCACTTGATCGAGGAGCGCCAGCAGGCGCGCGCGCCGATCCTTCGCGCCTGGGTGCGGGAGGTTCTCGGCCACGATGTCCTCGACGCGGTAGCGGGGATCGAAGCTGCTCAGCGGATCCTGCGGGATGTACTGGAGCCGCCGGCGCAGGGGTCGGCGTCGGGACTCGGGGATACCCGACCAGGGCTCTCCGAGCAGTCGCACTTCGCCCGCATCCGGCTCAAGCAGACCCAGAACGATCTTGGCGCAGGTGGATTTGCCGGAGCCCGAGGCGCCGATGATTCCGAGCACCTCGCCGGCTCGCACCGTGAAGCTGATCCCGTCCAGGGCGGTGAAGGCGCCGGTCTGGCCGGGCGCGGCGCGCTGCGCGTAGTGCTTTGCAATGTCGCGCACCTCAAGCACGGGGCGTGGCTCGACGGCCACGCGCGGCGGGAGCGGATCGCGCGTAATCGCGGACGTGTCGTGGCCGGGGGCGAGCCGCGCCGATGCCAAGCGCTCGCCCCGGGAGCCGAAGGAAGGGATCGCGGCGAGTAGCTGGCGGGTATAGGGATGCCGCGGCTGCGCCAGGACGTCTTGGATCGCGCCGGCATCGACGATACGGCCAGCCCGCATCACGACCACGCGGTGCGCGATCCGTGCCACGAGTGCGAGATCGTGGCTGATCAGAAGAAGGCCCGCGCCTTCCTGGACCCGGGCTGCCAGGACCGCGAGCACTTGTTCCTGGATGCCTGGATCGAGCGCCGTCGTCGGCTCGTCCGCGACGATCAGGTCTGGCTCGGCCGCGATGGCGGCGGCGATCAGCGCCCGTTGCCGGAGACCGCCGGAGAGCTGGTGGGCGAACTGCCGGGCCCGCTCGGACGGCCGCGGCATGCCGACCTTCGCAAGCGTCGCGTGGACGCGCTCCTCCAGAGCGACGCGGCCCGAGACCAGCCGGTGCTCGGTGAGCACCTCGCTAACCTCCTTGCCGATCGTCCGCAGGGGATCAAGCGACACCAGCGCATCCTGCATCACGAGGCCCGTAAAGGTGCCGCGCAGGTGCCGCCAATCGGCCGCACGGAAACTCCGCGCATCCCGGCCGCGGATCCGGAACTTTGCCGCCTCCACGCGAGCGCCGTCGCCAGCGAGGTTCAGGAGGCTGCGCGCCGTGACGCTCTTGCCCGAGCCGGACTCGCCGACCAAGGCAACGCATTCGCCCGGATGGACGGCGAGATCGATGCCCTGGACTACCGGCCCGTCGCCCTGGGCCGGGAAGCAGATCGAGAGGCCGCTGATGTCGACGAGCGGTTCGCGGGGATCAGTCATGCGAGGCGTCCCTCGAAGCGCTTCTGAAGTACGGCCCCGACGATGCTGAAGGCGATCACCGTCAGGGTCACGGCGAGCCCGGGGAAGACGCCAGGCCACCACGCCACGCGCAAGACGTCGCGGCTCTCGGCGAGCATCACGCCCCATTCCGGCGTCGGCGGCTGCGGCCCCAGGCCCAGGAAGCTCAGGCCCGACACGACCAGGATCGTATTGCCGATGTAGATGGTCGCGATCACCGGGACCGCGACCAGCACGTTCGGCAGGACGTGGCGCAGGAAGATCCGCGAGCGCCCGAGCCCGTAGATCGTCGCGTGGGTCACGTAGTCGGCGCCACGAACGAGCTGTGTCTGCGCGCGGACGACGCGGCCAAATTTCGGAATGCCGGCGATGCCGACGGCCAGCGCGATGTTGGCCATGCCCTGACCCAGGAAGGTGACGATCAGCATGGCCAGCAGCACACCCGGAAAGGATGAGAGCACGTCGAAGAGGCGCGACACCGCCTCGTCCAGCAGTCGGCTGCGCAGTCCGGCCAGGATGCCCAAGAGAACGCCAGCGGCAGCGCTGACCGCCATGCCGGCAAGCCCGATCAGCAGCGAGTAGCGAGTGCCGTAGAGGGTCCGGGCCAAGACGTCGCGCCCGAGGCGATCGGTGCCGAAGGGGTGGATCCAGCTCGGTGCCTGAAGGGTCTCGGTCACGTCGCCCGTGAGGGGATCGTAGCCGGTAAAAAGGCTTGGTCCCAACGCGACGACGGCCAGCAGCACGAGGAATCCTACCGCCAAGGCGAAGCGTGGCGGAAGACCAGATCCGGATCGGGTCGTATGCGGAGGTGCGGCCGACGCGCCGGGCGCATGTCCGATCAGTCCCTTGGTCGAGAGTGCCGCCGTGGAGGGGGCGGGATGGGGGGAGGCTGTCATGCGGCCCTGAGCCTCGGATCGATGAGGAGGTAGAGGATGTCGAGGAGCGTGGAGGCGGCGACGTGAATGAGTGCGGCGAGCAGCACCACCGCCAGCACCACCGGCACATCGTGGGTCAGGACCGCCCCGAGCGTCACCGTGCCGAGCCCCGGCCGGCCGAACACCTTCTCGGTGATGACGGCGCCACCGAGGAGACCGCCGATCAGCCACCCGCCGAGTGTCACCGCCGGGAGCAGCGCGTGACGCAGGACGTGGCGGGTCCGGATCGCGGTCTCGCTTACGCCGCGGGCCCGGACGGTCGTGACGAATGGCTGATCGAGGGTCTTCTCCATCGCCTCGCGCAGGACCTGGGCCAGGAGCCCGGCGGTCGGCAGAGCGAGGGCGATCGCCGGCAGCACGAGGGCGTTCCAGCTCTTGGCGCCCGCCACCGGGAACCAGCGCAGGGAGAACGAGAACGCCATCAACAGGAGGATGCCGAGCCAGAAGACGGGCGTGGAGGCGGCGACGAGCTCCAGGCTCGAAGCGAGGCCGCGGGCGAGGCGCCCCCGGCCGGCCGTCGCGAGGGCGAGCCCACCGGCGAGCAGGACGGCGAGGAGACCCGCCGCGAGAGCAAGTTCGACGGTCGGCCCCAGCTGGGAGCCGACGACCTCGATGACCGGCCGGCGCAGCACGTAGGAGGTGCCGAAATCGCCATGGGCGATGCGGAGCAGGAAGTCGGCGTATTGGGCCGGCAGGCTCCGGTCCAGGCCCCACTCGGCGGCGATCGCCTCGCGCAGCCCGGGGAAATCGACGTCGCCCGCGAGGATGTCCTCGATCCGGCCCGGCAGGGCGTGAAGCGCGACGAAGGTCGCGGTCACGCTTGCCCAGGCGACCAAGAGGCTCGTGGCCAGACGGCTCAGGATACGGACCGTGATCCAGCGCACCGCCATCGGCTTATTCCCCGGAAAGCCAGACGTCGTAGCCGTTCGCGGGCGAGTCGAGGCCGGCCTCGAAGCCGAGGCCCTCGACGCCCTTTCGGGCCGCCAGAAACCAACTCGGCGCGAATAGCGGGACGATGTACGCCTTCTCGATGCCGAGCGCCTGGATCCGGTCGGTGAGCGCGCGCTTGCGCACGGGATCCGTGGCGGCGAGCGCCTCGTCGACCAATCCGGTGATCTCCAGGTCGGGGTTCGGGATGTTGGTGTAGAGGAAGCCCTTCGAGCCGAGCATGTCCCAGAGTTCGCGGGCGGCATCGGAGGGATTGTCGGTATTCGGGTAGATCGCCCAGGTCCCGGTGGCGTTGTTCTTGGCGTATTCGCCCGCCGTGATGATGCGCAGGTTGAGGTCGAGGCCGATGTTCTTGCGCACCGCGGCTTGGATGCCCTGGATCAGCACCTCGCGATTGTCGCGCACGTAGGGCTGCGGATAGCCGACCTCGATCGTCAGGCG
Source organism: Methylobacterium sp. 190mf (assembly GCF_900107945.1). Lineage (NCBI taxonomy): Bacteria > Pseudomonadati > Pseudomonadota > Alphaproteobacteria > Hyphomicrobiales > Methylobacteriaceae > Methylobacterium > Methylobacterium sp. 190mf. The sequence continues at coordinate 106,668 of NZ_FNVI01000016.1, forward strand.
CTTGCCGTCCCGGGTGCGGAACCCGGCTGGATCCCGGCCAGTCCAGCCGGCCTCGTCGAGAAGCCGGTTGGCGCCAGCGACGTCCCGGCCCCAGCCGCCGACCAGGGCCCGGTTGAAGGCCGGGTTGTCCGGGCCGATGATCGACCACGCCCGCGGGACTGTGCCCAGATAGACCTGGCGCACGATCGGCTCGGGGTCGAACCCGTCGCGGAGGGCGCGCCGCACGCGGACGTCGTCGGCGGGCGCGCGGGTGTAGTTGACGTTGAGGGTGAAGGCCGTGCCGGCGCCCAGCGGCCCCTTGAGCAGGGTGAAGTCCGGCTGATCGGCGAACAGCGGAGCATCCGTCGGCTGCACGCCCTCGATGACGTCGAGCTGGCCCGAAGAGAGGGCGCCCGCCCGTACCGCCGCCTCCGGCAGGAAGCGGATCGTGAAACCATCGAGATAGGCCGGGCCGGAATGGGCAGCGTAGCCGGGCGGCCACGCATAGGCCGTGTTGCGGGTGAACCGAGCCGATTGGCCCCGCACGTAGTCCGCGAACACGAAGGGGCCGGTACCGGCAAGTGCCGGGCCGCCGCCGCAGAGATCGCCCTTGGCGAGAGCCTTCGGCGAGATGATCCCAAGCTTCACGTTGGAGACGGATTCCAGGAAACTCGAATCCGGCCGGGCGAGGATCAGTCTCACTACGTTCGGGGCGACGACCTCGGCCCGCGCGTAGCGGTCGAGTAGAGAGGCCGCGTTTGCGGCGTTCTCCGGCTTCTTTACGAAGTCGAAGTTGGCCTTCACCGCCTCAGCATCGAGCGGCGTGCCGTCGTGGAAGATGACGCCGTCGCGAAGCGTGAAGGTGTAGGTCAGGCCGTCCGGCGTGATCGACCACTCCGTGGCGAGCCAGGGGGCGAAGCTCCCGTCCGCGCGCTTGGCCACCAGGGAGTCGATGTAGTTCCGGGCGACGAAGAACGCCGCCTGCTGGGATGACCGATGCGGATCGAAGCAACTCGGCTCGGTCGCGACGCCCCACGTGATCGTGCCACCGGACTTAGGGGCCGGACCGGACGGCGCCGCGCAAGCTGGCCCCGCAAGCCAAACAGCGCAGGCGGTGAGTGCCGCGGCGCGGGGAACTATCTTTTGCATCAGATTTCACCAAGACAATCTCATCCGCACCAGATCAGTACACTGGCGCGACATCGTTTTTTGAACGCAATTGAAATCACGGATTGGATGCCGGGATCAGTGCATCGATTATCGGCAGATGTGTAAAACGCAACGCTGGCACGTGGCAACGTGCAGCGCCCCGTTTTTATTGGTCCGATGGAATTTTGTATTCTATTGCGCGCTATATCTTCGGTTCTTGGATATAACTTCTACGATGATCGCCGGCGAAGCATATTTCTTTTGGCCGGTTCGGCGGATCTTCGGCGCATGTGGCGACAAGGCGGATCGCCGGGCACCGTACCGACTCGACGGTCGTGTCTCGAAGCCGTGGTGCCTCCGGGGCTGGCTACGACCGCACAGGCCGCCGAGAGCGCAGCGGGATCTGAGCAGGGTGTAAGATGCGGCGAACCTGACGGTCAGACGTCGTCATGACCTGCGTATCGCCCGAGGATCACGAGACCGTCGATCTGGTCCGGTCAGGGCCTCACATCCGGCCTGGGGTCCGGGACGAACCCGTCACGGTTCGGCATGCGGATGGCCGCCAAGGATCTCGCGTCGAGCACGGTCCCGTCCGGAACCAGCCCGTTCAGGTAAAGGACGTAGCCCGAGACCGCGTAGACATCGTCATCGCTAAGGGATTGCGGGGCATTCATCGGCATCGCGCGGCGAATATAATCGAACAGAGTCGGTGCGTAGGGCCAGAAGCTGCCGACGGTTTTGACCGGCCTCGTCGAGGCGAGCGTCCCCTGCCCACCGACGAGCCGTTCCCCGGTCCCGCCTTCGCCCCGAGCACCGTGGCAGGACGTGCACTGCGCTTCGAAGACATCGCGGCCGTGGGCGATGTTGCCGCTTCCCGGCGGAAGCTTCCTGCCGTCTCGGTCGACGTCGATGTCCCATGCGGAGATCTCCGCCTCCGTCGCCGGACGGCCGATCCCGTAGCGCTCAGCGGACAGGGCGCCGCCGGCGGAGCCGATCATGAGGGCGACGCCGACGAGACGGCCGAACCTACGCATAGCCATTGGCGACCTCGCCGTCCGCCGCGATGCGCCAGGGCACGACGGCGTTGTTGTGGTAGAAGGATTTGAGACCGCGCACCGCCGTCAGGTCCTCGAAGCTGGGCTGCACATAGCCGGTCTCGTCGGTCGCCCGGCTCGCGATGGTCGTCGGCGTCCCATCCCAGGTCCAAGGCAGGCGGAAGCGCGTCAGCGCCCGGGTCAGGACCGGCTCCTGCAGGGTCGCGTCCTGCCAGGTCCTTCCACTGTCGGTCGTGACCTGCACGCCGCGGATCTTGCCCCGCCCGCTCCAGGCGAGGCCAGTGATCTCGTGAAAGCCGGGGGTGATCCGCTGGGTGCCCGACGGCCGAGTCACGATCGACTTCGCCTCCATCACGAAGGTGAATTGCCGTGCCATACCGTCGGGCATGGAGTCGGTGTACTTGGCGGTCTCCTCCCGGGAATACGCCGGTTCCGACGTCACGTTGAGGCGGCGCAGCCACTTCACGCTCATGTTGCCCTCGAAGCCGGGCAGGAAGACGCGCAAGGGATATCCCTGCTGCGGGCGAAGCCGCTCGCCGTTCTGGCTGTAGACCAGCAGCGCGTCGTCGAGGCATTTCTCGATCGGGATGCTGCGGGTCATGGCGGCGGAATCCGCACCCTCGGCCACGACCCACTTCGCCTCTGGTTTCAAACCGGCCTCCCCTAGAACCGTGGCGAGGCGCACGCCGGTCCATTCGGCGCAGCTGACGAGGCCGACGAGGTCGGAAGCCGTCTTGCCCTTGATCGCCTCGAAGCCGGGATTGCCGGAGCATTCGAGGAAGTGGATGTGCGACTCCGACGGGAAGCGGCGGATATCTTCCATTGTCAGGATCAGCGGCGTCTCGACGAGACCGTGGATCATTAGCCGGTGCCGGGCAGGATCGATGTCGGGAATGCCGCCGTGGTGGCGTTCGTAGAACAGGCCGTTGGGCGTCAGGATACCGTCGAGATCCTGCAGCGGAGTGCGACTGGAGGCGGAGATGTATTGCTTCAGACCCTTCGGGACGTTGCGGATGACGCTTGCTTCGAACCGCGAGGGTGTGCCGTAGGTCTGGCTGCCGACATCGGCGCCGGGGGCCTTCATGCTCTCCGGGATACGGGGCGGGATGGCTTCCTCTGCCCGGGCGCCGTGTCCTGCCACCATCCCGACGGCGGCGGCGACGCCGCCTCGAAGGAAGCGCCGGCGGGCCGGTACGGTCGTGTCGTCGTCGGTCATGGCTATGTGATCCGAAGTCGAGCGTATCTCCAGCCTGGTCATAGTTATGAAGCGCTCCGCACGGACGCGTCGTGCCGCGCGTAGAACCGGTCGGTGGGACGCGGGAGGCCGAGATGCTCGCGCAGGGTCGCTCCCTCGTACTCATTCCGAAACAGGCCTCGGCGCCGCAATTCCGGGAGCACGAGGGAGACGAAATCATCGAGCCCGCCAGGCAAGGTCGGCGGCATGATGTTGAAGCCGTCCGCGCCATGGGCCTCGAAGCGCTCCTGAAGAGCGTCGGCGATCTGAGCCGGCGTACCAACGATCGTCCAGTGTCCCCGGGCGCTGGCGGCACGCAGGTAGAGTTCACGAATCGTTAGTCCTTCACGCCGGGCGAGGCGCAGAAATAGGTCCTGGCGGCTCTTGCCGCCGTTGGTCTCGGGCAACTCCGGCACGGGGGCGTCGTCCGGGTAGGCCGACAGGTCGGCGCCGGTAAGTTGCTCGAGGAGCGAGCGGCCGACCACCGGGTGGATCAACTCCTGCAGCGAGGCGAACTTGTCCTGCGCCTCCGTCTCGGTCCGACCGACCACCGGGAAGGCGCCCGGCATGATCTTGAGGTGATCCGGATCGCGGCCATGATCGGCCATTCGGCCCTTTACGTCGGCGTAGAAGGCGACCGCATCCTCCAGGGTCTGCTGCGCGGTGAAGATCACCTCGGCGGTGCGCGCGGCGAGCGCCTTGCCGGCCTCGGACGAGCCCGCCTGCACGACCACCGGGTGCCCCTGCGGCGGGCGGGGGACGTTAAGCGGCCCTCGCACCGAAAAATGCTCGCCCTCGTGGGCCAGCAGGTGCAGCTTGTCGGGGTCGAAGAAGCGCCCCCCCTCGCGATCACGGACGAAGGCGTCATCTTCGTAGGAGTCCCAGAGGCCGCGCACGACGTCCACGAACTCCTCCGCCCGGGCGTAGCGATTGGCGTGGGCGAGGTGGCTTTCGCGGCTGAAGTTCCAGGCTTCCCGCGGGTCGGCGGAGGTGACGAGGTTCCAACCCGCCCGGCCGCCGCTCAGGTGGTCGAGGGAGGCGAACTTGCGCGCGACGTGAAACGGCTCGTTGTAGGTGGTCGAGGCGGTGGCCACGAGGCCGATCCGATCCGTCACCGCCGAGAGGTGGGAAAGAAGGGTTAGCGGCTCGAACTGGCCGACGTAGCGGATCGCTGTCCGGCTCAGGGCGTCGAGATCGTCGCCCCGGATGCTGACGCCGTCCGCGAGGAAGATCAGGTCGAACTTCGCTGCCTCGGCCGTGCGGGCAAGGCGCCGGTAATGGGCGGCGTTGATCCCGGCATCGGCTTCGGAGGTGGGATGCCGCCACGCGGCGACGTGGTGCCCACCGGGGTACAGGAAGGCGCCTAGGCGCATACGTTCGGTTCGTGTCATGCCCGCAACCTCACGCCGAACCGACGCGGTACTGCCGGGGCGGAGCCTCGCCAGAGATCGCGAAGGCGCCGATGCTGCGGTCCCGGTAGATCCGCGGGTTGTGGGAGGCGATGGTACGGGCGTTGCGCCAATAACGGTCAAGCCCGGCGCTCACCTTCACAGCCGAGGCACCCAGCGCGTCGAACAGGCTCGTCGTCGCCGTCAAGATCAGGTCGGTGACCACGCTGACCGCCTGGTTGACCTCGACGTCGGCGAGCGTCGCCTGCCGCTCCACCTCCGGCGATCCGGCCCGTTGCGCGTCGTAGACCCTTTGGACCGCTTCGGCGGCCTTCAGCACCACGGCGCCGGCCGCGTAGGCGTTGGCCCGCACCCGCCCAACGACGGCCTGGATCTGCGGATCGTCGGCCGTGCGCCCGGCATTGCCGTGGCTGTAGACGCGGGTCCGCTCTGCCACCAGCCGCGCCACGTCGTCCGCTGCCGCCCGGCCGATGCCGGCGAGCGTCGCCAGATGCACCAGCTGGAAGAACGCCATGGCATAGGGGAAGCGGGCCGGGTCTGGCTTGATCAGGGCGGGGTCGAGGATCACACCGTCGAAGGTCGCGGTGCCGCTGGCGGTGAGCGCCTGTCCGAATCCATCCCAGTCATCCACGATGGCAACGCCCGGCGCGCGCGCCGGCACTGCTGCCGTCAACGCCCCGCCAGACTCGTCCTCGGCCGAAAGGTGGATGTAGTCCGCGAAGAGCGAGCCGGTGGTGTAGAACTTCCGCCCGTCGACCACGAGACTGCCGTCGCGCCGCCGCACCTTCGTGTCGAACGCGCCGACTTTGGCTGGACCGGTCTCCGAGACACCACTGCCGATCGTCTCGCCCGCGCCGATCCGCTTTATCCAGGCTGCGCGCCATTCTGGAGAGGAGGAGCACAGCGCGTCCTCAGTGAAGCCGAAATGCGCCCGCAGCGCGTTGGTGACGTTCGAATCCGCGGCCGACAATTCGATGAGCAGGGCGAAGAGTTCGGGCAGGCTGGCGCTGTGGCCGCCTTCCTCGGGGGCCAGCCGCAGGGTGGTGAAATTCGCTTCCCGCAGCCAGCCGATCTCGGCGTGCGGCAGGCCGCGGGTGCGGTCTCGCTCGACGGCGGTGGCGCGGATCTCGGAAAAAACAGGGCGGAATTTGTCCGCCAGGGTTTCGTAGCGCGCACTCGGCCCCGCACCCCAGCCCGCATCCGTCTGCGACATGGCTTCGACTTTCCGATTTCCGACACCGCCCCACGGGCGTTTGCCCGAGGAATCAGCGAGACTTCCCCCTATCTCAAGCCTGATTTTTCATTCGACTCGATATTTGGGACCCATGCATCGTCAGTCGCCTCGTAAGAGAAGCTTTATTTCTCGGCAGAAGCCATTACGGGAAGTACATTCTCTTTCAAACATTCTATAGATTATTCCAGAATTTCGCATGGCCGCAGTCGCGAAAAGAGATATCTGTTGCGTAAGTGGCTTTGCAGAGCGAAACGCTCCCCCATATGCCCGCCAAATCGAAAATACGTTTCATTGATCCGAAGCGACCTGTCGGCCTTCAATGGACGGGGTCGTGGCTACCAGGCCCCGGCGCCTGAGACCTCTCCTCCTTCCGCCTCACGAGCACTCGATGACCGACGACACGACGGGCCAGTTCGGCCCCTCCCGCCGCGCACTCCTGCGCGGCGGGCTCGGCGGGGCCACTGTCCTGGCGCTCGGCGCGCCGGCGGTGCTGGCCGGTCCCCGCGAGGTGAAGATCAGCATGCAGCGCTCCTCGGTGCTGTTCACCGTGCTGAAGGTGAAGGGCACGCTGACCGAGCGCCTCGCGCCGCTCGGCTTCACGCCGAGCTGGCACCTGTTCACCAGCGTGATCGAGCCGATGACGGCCGGCGCCGTCGACATCCACGCCGACGTCGCCGACGCGGTGCCGATCTTCACGCAATCGGCCAAGGCGCCGCTGACCTTCTACGCCCGCGAGCGCGGCGCGCCGGCCGCCGAGGCGATCATCGTGCCGGCGGACTCGCCGATCCGCACGATCGCGGACCTGAAGGGCCGCACGGTCGGCGTCTCCCGGGGCTCGGGCAGCCACTACGTGCTCGCCGCCGCCCTGAAGCGCGTGGGCCTGAGCTTTTCTGACATCAAGCCGGCCTACCTGCAGGCGCCGGAGGGCGCGGCCGCCTTCGAGCAGGGCAGCCTCGACGCGTGGTCGATCTGGGACCCGTTCCTCGCCTTCGCGCAGGCCAAGCGCCCGGTGCGGGTCGTCGCCGACGCCACCGGCCTGACGAGCTATCACCGCTACTACCTCGTCAACGACAGCTTCGTCGCCGCGCAGCCGGAGGTCGTCGCTGTCGTCTACCGGGCGCTGGTCGAGGCCGGCACCTGGATGCGGGCAAACCCGGAGGAGGCGGTGGCGCTGCTGGCCCCGATCTGGGGTGACTTGCCGCCCGCGGTGGTGGCCGCCGCCAACAGCCGCCGCACCTACGCGGTCGAACCGGTGGACCGCGCCCAGTTCGGCGAGCAGCAGGCCATCGCCGACGTGTTCTACGAGGCCAAGCTCATTCCCCGCCGGATCGCCGCCACCGACGTGCCGATCTGGCAGGCGCCGGCGGAGCGGGGCTGAGGCCATGGCCGGACCCACCCACGCGCCCCGCTTCGGCATCTGGGCGGCCGTTCACGGCTCCCGGGCCTCCCACCACGATCCCGACGAGCCGGACGACGCCAGCTGGGAGCGCAACCGCGCCCTGGTCCTGGAGGCGGAGGCCCTGGGCTTCGATTCCGTGCTGGTCGCCCAGCACACGATGAACCCCTACGACCCGACGCGCGACCAGCTCGAGGCCTGGACGGGGGCGGCGGCGCTCGCGGCGCTCACCCGCCGCATCGAGATCATCGCGGCGATCAAGCCCGGGCTCTACCATCCGGTGGTGCTCGCCAAGATGGCGCTCCAGATCGAGCATATCAGCGGCGGCCGCTTCGCCCTGAACCTCGTGAATGCCTGGAACAAGGCCGAGTTCGAGCGGGCCGGCCTGCCCTTCCCGGCCCACGACGACCGCTACGCCTACGGCCGCGAGTGGATCGGCCTCGTGGACCGGCTGATGCGCGGCGAGCGGGTCACGTTCGCGGGGGCGCATTTCCGGGTCGAGGATTACCAGCTCCGCCCCGCTGGCACGTTCCGGAAGCGGCCGACCATCTATCTCGGCGGCGAGTCGGAGCCCGCCCGGGCGCTGGCGGCCGACCACGCGGATGTCTGGTTCATCAACGGCCAGCCGCTGGAGGACGTCGCCGCCCTGATCGCCGACGTCGCCCGCCGGCCCGCCGCCAACGGCCCGATGCGCTACGGCCTCTCGGCCTTCGTGATCGCCCGGGAGACCGACGCGGAGGCGGAGGCCGAGCACGCGCGGCTCCTCGCCCTGGCGCAGCGCGACGCCGACCTGCGCGCCGGCACCCGCGCCCGGACCGACACGGCCAGCGTGATGTTCGCCAAGACCGACGCGGCCGCCGCCCGCCACGTCGGCACCAACGGCGGCACGGCCGCCGGGCTGGTGGGCAGCTACGCCACCGTGGCGGAGCGGATCCGGGCGTTCCACGCGGCCGGCATCGACCTGTTCATGCTGCAGTTCCAGCCGTTCGAGGCGGAGATGCGCCGCTTCGCCGAGCAGGTGCTGCCGCGCGTCCGCTGACCCGGAGATCCACGATGAGCAGACGCACGCTGCATCTCAACGTCAACCTGCTGCACTCGGGCGTCTACCCGTCCGCGTGGCGGCTGCCTGACAGCCGGCCTGACGCCTTCGTCGACATCGACCACTTCGTGCGCGTCGCCCGCGTCGCGGAGCGGGGCAAGCTCGACGCGATCTTCCTGGCCGACACGCCGGCGATCAACGACCGGATCGACTACCGTCCGTTCAATGCTCTCGAACCGACCATCGTCCTGGCCGCCGTGGCGGCAGCGACCAGCCATGTCGGCCTCGTGGCCACGGCCTCCACCACCTACAACGAGCCGTACAATCTGGCCCGCCGCTTCGCGAGCCTCGACCTCATCAGCCGTGGCCGGGCCGGCTGGAACGTGGTGACGACGGCGGACGCCGCCGCGGGCCGCAATTTCGGCTTCAGCGGCGCCTCGGAGCACGGTGCCCGCTACGCCAGGGCCCGGGAGTTCACCGATCTCGTCCACGCCCTGTGGGACAGCTGGGAAGACGATGCCTTCCTTGGCGACAAGGCGAGCGGCCGGTTCGTGGATCCGGCCAAGGTCCACGCCGTCGACCATCGGGGAGCGCACTACGCTGTCGCGGGGCCGCTCACCGTGCCGCGCAGCGCGCAGGGACGCCCCGTCACCTTCCAGGCGGGTGGCTCGGAGGACGGGCGGGAACTCGCCGCCGCCACCGCGGACGCGGTGTTCTCCCTGGCTCAGACGATCGAGGACGGCACCGCCTATGCCCGTGACCTGCGGGCTCGCGCCGCGCGATACGGACGCGCGCCGGACGCACTCGTCATCCTGCCAGGGCTCGCCACCGTGATCGGCTCCACCGAAGCCGAGGCGCGCCGCCGCCAGGACGCGCTCTGGGATCTCGTGCCAGTCGAGTACAGCCTGGCCCGGCTCGCCGGCACGCTGCGGATCGACCCGGCCCGGCTCGATCTAGACAAGCCGCTCCCAGACCCGCTGCCCCTGCCGCCCGACGCCAACCACACGATGTTCCTCGGCACTGTCGCCCTCGCGCGCCGGGATAAGCTGACCGTACGCCAGCTCCTGCGGGCACTAGGCGGCGGCGTCGGCCACCGCATCGTGGTCGGCACGCCGGAGACCATCGCGGACGACATCGAGGCGTGGTTCCGCGCCGGCGCGGCGGACGGCTTCAATCTGATGCCGGACGTGCTGCCGGAGGGCCTCGAGACCTTCGTGGACGCGGTCGTGCCGATCCTGCAGCGCCGCGGCCTGTACCGGTACGACTATTCCGGAGCGACCCTGCGGGATCACCTGGGCCTGGCTCGGCCCGCGAGCCGCCACGCCGTGACCGGGCACTCACTCTCAGCGTGATCGGGCTTGTTCCGGCCTGACCGCGACCATCATCCGGCCTCAACGCGCGTGGAGTTCCTGCGTAGCCATGCCGAGGAGCATCGCCGCCACAGAGACGAGGAAGGGGGCAGCGCCGGTCGAGAGGGCGGCTACGGCCGGGCCGGCGCAGAAGCCCGAGAGGCCCCAGCCGATCCGAAGCCGCTTCCAGGTGAATGATGGCCGGGTGCTATCCGCCGCGGCGATGGCAGGCCACTGCATCGTCCTGCAACCTGAAGCCGTCTTACGGGACGCCATGGAGCGAGGGGCTCTCGTGCCTGTGCTCACAGACTATCGAGTCTCTGAGCGATCGATGTTCCTGATGTTCACGGCCGGCCGCCCTCAGCCCCCCAAGCTGCAAGCTCTCGTCAATGAGGTTATCAAAGCATTTCCCTCACCGACGACACGTCTAAGCTTTGATAAGGCCCAGCATGGCCGGTGCGGCCAAGCTCGTTCGTTGGAGATCCGTCCGTTCTGCCGGTGTACCTGCTCTGAAGCGGACCAGCTGCTTCCGGCCAGCTCCAGCCGTGTGAGCGGGCGCCCTCGAATAGCTGGGTTGGGTGGTTTCCCGCCTGTCCGGTTTTGTGCAGCAACCCAATGGGAGCGGACGTCGCTACACCCAGCAGCTCGCGACTAGACCACTCCAGCCACGCTCCGCTTGACAGCGGCTCCAGCCGACGTTTTTCTGGCTGCGGTCAGTGCAGCCTGCCGCTCGCGCCGCAAGGTCTGGTGAATGCACTCATGCGCTCGAACAGGTCTGACCTTCTGGGCGGTCCCGTCGGCAATGCGAGCCCCGATATTCGCGATCGCCCGGTTCAAGGATCGGACGCATGCATACCCCCCGTGACCCGAAGGCGATGGCGAAGAACCTCCGCCAGGCGCTTGCCGAACGGCGTATCGAGATAACCCACAGTGACAGCTTGGAATGCGTGGCACGCCAGTTCGGTTGGCGTGACTGGAACACGCTCGCGGCCCAGCTCGACCGTCCGCCTCTGCGGTTACCAGAGGGGTGGAACATCGGTGGCTCGCGCAGCGACGACTACGAGATGGGGTTCGATCCCAAGGAGAGCTGCGCGCTCATCCGCTACAGCGTCGCTTATGCGGAGCCGATACCGGGCCACCGTGGATCCGGCTTTGGGACGCTGATGCAGAATTTTCGGGCGGATGCCTACCTCGGCAAGCGCCTTCAGCTCCAAGCCGAGCTTAAGGCAGAAGCGGTGACGGGGGCAGCCACGATTTGGCTTCGAGTCGACGGCGACAAGACCCGAGCCCTCGCCTTCGACAACATGGAGGGGCGCGCAAGCGAAGGCCCGCTTACCGGCACCGTCGATTGGCAGGGGAGGTCCATCGTTCTCGATGTCCCGTCCGACGCTCGGTCGATCCACTTCGGGTTTTATCTTCGAGGCGGCGGAAGCGTCTGGGCTCGGCGGTTCCGCTTCGCGGAAGTGGATGCATCCGTGGACGTGACCGATGATCTCACGCCACGAAGGGTCGCCCCGATGAACCTCGATTTCGCGGTCGTGGCGTAGAACTCGCGCTGTCGGCTTGGCGGATGCAGCGCCAAGCCGATCCGGCCGCGCTGAGGGCCTGTCTCGGGAAGCGCTCATGACAGCCAGGACGACTGGCATGGGTGGATCTGCGACGGTCTGCTTTCGGGCGCAGAATTTGTGAAGCGGACGCTTGGCGGCCGTCCAAAGCTGACCGTGACTTCAGCCGTTCGGTCTACAGTTGACAGTCCTCATCAACAGTCGCTGCTCACTGGCGGTCTATGCGGAGTAGGCGATACGGCTCAAGCGAACCGCGTGCAGTTCGACGGGCTTACATCGGCACCGAATGGTCTGCCCCCGGACCTGCGGCGTCGTATAGGCGCGTCGCGCAGCCGGCGTAGAACAGGTTCAAGGCTGTGTTGACGACGCGCTCCACCTCTTCGCGAGCCGGCCGCGCCCTTACGCCCAGGCTGAGGTCGCGCACGTAGGGGCTGACCACCATGCAGGCCAGCATGTCTGCGGCCAGCCCCGGGTCATCGACCCTCAGCCGGCCGAGTTCGTTCTGCCGACCGATCCAGGCGGCCAGGGGCTCGATGACGTAGGCGTTCAGGGCGTGCTTGTAGACTTGCGCCATGTTCGGGAACTGACGCGCCTCTCCGATAGCAAGCCTATGGGCGGTCACCCCGTCCTCGGAGGTCGAGAGCAGGCAGAACTCTATCAGGCAGCGCGCTATCTCCGGCCGGGCCAAGTCGGCGCCACCCGACCTGAAGATCGGGCTGAAGAGTTCCTGACAGGCGTCCGAGATGACCTCGTACATGAGCGCCTCCTTGGAGGCGGCGTACTGGTAGACAGTCTTCTTCGAGATGCCCGCGCTCGCTGCGATGGAAGCTACGGTCGCACCGGCAAAACCCTGACTCAGGAATTCTGCGCGGGCCGCGGCGACGAGCCGGGCATAGGTCCGGTCGTTCCTGTCCGCGCGGGCAACGGCAACGCTGACGTTCGGACCGGACATCAAATCGCTCACCTGCAGGTCCTTCACCGGCCTCTCTGCCTCACCCAAATCACCACCTCGTGAAACCGTTTGGTTTCCAGACACACGCTTCCGAGTGGGCTGCGGGCAGACCCGCGCGACCAGAACCGTTCCTGTCAAGCGACAGCCAGCCAAGTATATAGGTGGCTAGCTCGCGACCATCAATTTCTGGCGCCACGGCGGGGGTTCACGCCAAAAGGATTTCATGCCGACCGCGCTTGCCATTCCGCGTTAGGAAACCATATGGTTTCCATCATCACCGGCGGCGGAGCTGCCCGAATCCGGGCACCGACGTCTTCGCATCGCCCCACGAAAGGTCCCTCGACAATGCCGACCGCCACCAAACTCGCGTCCGCACATCTTTTCGGGGCGGCGGCCTTGGTCGCCGCCCACATGACCCTGATCCCCGCGGCAGCCTTGGCCGGCGATGACGACCCGCATCGCGAGACGATGCAGGAGAGGCAGGCTTGCACGCCTGACGTGCTGCGTCTCTGCCGCGCCCTCGTCCCGAACCGGAAGGCGATCACGGACTGCCTCGTCGCGAACGTCGAGCGCCTGAGCCCCGCCTGCCACGAGGTCATGGCCCATCGCCCGTAAGCCACCCCGAGCGCGCGTCCCACCTTTGAACGAGACATGCCATGAGTTCCTTCGTCCTGCCCGACACTTCACGCCCGACCGCCGTGATCGGCAGCGGCACCCTGGGACAGCGCATCGCCCTCATGCTGGCGAGCGCGGGCAGTGAGGTCCGCCTGTACGACCCGAAGGCTGAGCAGGCCGAGGCTGGCCGCCTGTACGTCGAGCGTGAGCTCGGGAACGTCGTCGGCGCGCGCCAAGGCGCGACGGCTGGCCGTGTCAGGGTCGCGGCTTCGCTCGAAGACGCGTTGGCCGATGTCTGGATGGCCGTCGAGGCGGTGCCCGAGCGACTCGACCTGAAGACGAAGCTGTTCGGCGACCTCGACCGGCTCGCGCCCGCCGACGCGGTGCTGGCCAGCAACTCGTCGTCCTACCCGTCCAGCCAGTTCATTGGGGAAGTCACGCGGCCGGAGCGGGTGGTCAACACGCACTACTACATGCCGCCCGAGCAGGCCGCCGTGGAGATCATGTCCTGCGGCCGGACCGACGACTCCGTGATCGCGCTGCTGATGAAGCGGCTGCCCGCCTACGGGCTCGTGCCGTTCCACGTCCGCTCCGAGAGCGTCGGCTTCATTTTCAACCGGATCTGGGCGGCGGTGAAGCGTGAGGCGCTCGCCGTCGTCGCCGAGGGTGCCTCGACCCCCGAGGACGTCGACCGCATCGCGCATGTCCTCACCGGCGCGCCCGGCGGGCCGTTCCGGATGATGGACAAGGTCGGCCTCGACGTCGTGCTCGACATCGAAGAGCACTACGCCGCGACCCGACCGGGGATCCCTGCCGGACCACGCGAGCTGCTCAAGACTTACGTCGGGCAGGGCCGCCTCGGGGTTAAGTCCGGCCGGGGCTTCTACGACGATTACCGCTGAACGCGGACCGCCTTCGGAGCCCTGACAGGCCGCCGCACAAGACGCTGGATCCTGGGTTTCGCCTCTCTCCAGGAATCCAGCCAGCAGGCCGCGTGGAAACCAAGCTCGATCACCCGCGCGGCCTGCGCCTGAAATCGAAGCGAGGACGGCTGGCCGAGCCACCCACCGGAACCGAGAGCCTGGCATGACAATCAAGCGTTCCACCCGCCAACCACCCGTGGTCATCGTGACGGGGGCGCCGTCCGGCCTTGGCAAGGCGACTGCCTTGCTGTTTGCCCGCCATGGCTGGTCGGTTGGCCTGATCGCGCGCGGCATCAACGGCCTTCGCGCGACCCATGATGAAATCCGGCGGCACGGCGGCCGCGCGGCCATCGGCGTCGCGGACGTCGGCGACCGGGATGCCCTGGAACGCGCGGCGGCCTCGGTCGAGGCTGAACTGGGCGAGATGGATGTCTGGGTCAACGTCGCGGGCTCTGGCACCTACGCCTTCTTCGACGAGGGCAGCGCTGAAGACTTCGACCGCGTCCTCCTCACCAATCTCACGGGCAGCGTCAACGGCACGCGGATCGCGTTGCGGCGCATGGTGCCGCGCGACCGGGGCACGGTGGTGCAGGTCGGATCGGCCATCGCCTACCGCGGCATCCCCCTGCAGTCGGCCTACGCCACGACGAAATGGGGGCTGCGCGGCCTGCACGAGTCTGTCAGGGCCGAACTGGCCCATAAGGGGTCGGCCGTGGTGCTGAGCCTGGTGAGCCCGCCGGGCATGGACACGCCCTTCTTCTCGCATGCCCAGTCCGAGCTCCGGGGCGCGGTGCCTCACGTCCCGAGCGGGGCCTACGCGCCGGACGACACGGCGGAAGCCATCCTGCTCGCCGCGACCAGCCGTCGGCGCGAATGGAACGTCGGCGCCGCCAGCGTGGCGCTGCTGCTGGCAGACCACTTCCTACCCAAGACGCCGATGGACTGGATCGTGGGCAAGCTCGGCGTCACGGGGCAGCGCACCACCAGTCCGAAAGCCGTCGCCGCGCGCGATCCGACGCTCCACGCCCCGAGCGAGCATAGGTCCGGCACCCGAGGCGTGTTCGGGGACGAGGCCATAGCCACGAGCCTCGTGTGGCAGGCGACGAAGCGACCCGCACTGACGGTGGCGGTGTTCCTGGCCGCGGCCGTCGGCGTCAGCGCCCTCGTCGCACGCCGTCAATCTCCCCCGAGAATTCACTGAACTCCCAGCGCCCTGCGACCCGCGCGGCGGACGCTACGAAGCGCCGGACCAATCCACGCAATCTTTCTCGGAACTCGCCATGACCGCCGAACGCACTGCTCCCGATACGGCGCCATCCTCCGACGGAGACCGCCTGTACGCCCTGCAGGCTTTCCCGCAGCGCCTACTCGTGATGAACGCCGACGGCTCGGACGTGCGGACGCTGGTGGACAACCTCGGCGGGACCCCGGACGGCATCACCGCCGACTTGGAGCGCGGTCATCTCTACTGGACGAACATGGGGGCGAAGTTCGGCGAGAACGACGGCTTCATCGAGCGTTGCGACCTGGATGGGGGCAACCGCACGGTCATCGTCCCGAAAGGCGGGACGTTCACTCCGAAGCAGATCGAGTACGACCCCGTCACGGACCGCCTGTACTGGTGCGACCGGGAGGGCATGCGCGTGATGCGGGCCCGCCGGGACGGAAGCGAGGTCACCGTGCTCGTCCAGACCGGGGCCGGCGACAGGCAGCGCCGGGACCAGCGCCGTCACTGCGTCGGCATCGCCGTCGATCCGTACAACCGCTACCTCTACTGGACCCAGAAGGGGCCGAACAACGGCGGCGTCGGGTGCATCATGCGCACCTCCCTCGACCTCGGACCGCGGGATGATCCGGCGGAGCGCGCCGACGTCGAGGTGCTGCTCGATAGGCTGCCCGAGCCCATCGACCTGATGTTCGATGACCGGACCGACACGCTCTACTGGACGGACCGTGGCAAGGGCCCACGAGGCAACACCTTGAACGCCGCACGGGTCGAGGCGCAGGGGCTGACCGAGCACCGCATCCTGATGAAGGGGCTGTGGGAGGGCATCGGGGTTTGCGCGAACGCGCGCCGCGACACGCTGTGGGTCACTGACCTTTTCCTGGGACACGTCCGCAGGTTCGATCTTGCGAATGGCGAGGCGCGCACGATCCGCCGCGGATGGCCGCTGACCGGCATCGTCTGCACTCCCGCCATCACCTTTGGAGGCCGGTGAACTCATGGCGAGCCTAGCCGCACGTCTACTTGCAACAGCAATCCGTCTGTCGGGACAGCGCAAAGCGCTTGCGAGCGCGTCTATCGCTCCCGAAGACGTCATTGCCTCCAGAGCCCCCACCGCTCGTCCGACGGTTTCGATGCGCCGGCGTCTGCAGGTCGGCTGGGACACGACAGAGGGTTGCGAGGTCTACCGGATCGCGCCGCGCAATCGGACGTCGGCGGGACAGGTCCTCTATCTCCACGGTGGGGCATACGTTCATGACATCACCGCCCCTCACTGGCGGTTTATCACCCGAATGGCCGAGGCGACCGGGCTGACCTTCACCGTGCCCCTCTATCCCCTTGCACCGGTCCACACCTGCGCCGATGCCAGTCGGGCCGTGACCGCGGTCTATCGGCGCCTGCTCGACAAGCATCCCGGATCGCCGGTGGCAGTGATGGGCGATTCCGCTGGCGGTGGGCTCAGCCTGTCGCTCGCGATGCAGCTCCGTGACGCTGGCTTGCCGCCCCCGCGTTGCTTGGTCCTACTCTCGCCCTGGCTCGACGTGACGATGTGCGACCCGCCGCAGGCCTCCATCGAGCGCTCGGACGTCATGCTGATGCGCCCAGGCCTTGAGGCGGCCGGGCGCTGGTACGCCGGGGCTTGGTCTCCCCGGGATGCGCGCGTCAGCCCCCTCTTCGGTAATCTTGCCGGGCTGCCGCCTATCCTGATGTTCTGCGGGTCGCACGACATCCTGGTCGCGGATGCGCGCCGGCTTGCCGAACGAGTCGTTCATGAGGGCCCAGGCCGAGGCCTTCATGGGCGGCTCGACCTCGCCTACCACGAGGAGCCCGGCCTCATGCACGTCTACGCGATCCTGCCGCTGCCCGAGGCGCGCCGAGCCCAGGCGAAGATCGCGACGTTCCTGCGCGAGCGCATGGCCAAGCCATCCGCCGGTACCGCCATCTAGTGCTCAGCGCGTCCGCTTTAAGGCAATGAACGACGCGGCCTCTACGACCGCGTTGGGTCGGTAGGAGGCCGTCCGCTTTTTCGGTCGCACTGCTCCGAAGCGGACCGACAGCTTTCGGCCATTTCCTGCCCGTCCGCTTCCGGCTTGCAGATGCGTCGAAGCAGCCAAAGCTCCGTGGACAGCGCGCGACCCAAAGCAAACCCGGCAAGGCCTGTTTTCTGCCGCTCGGCACAGCTGGTCTACAGCCTGACCGTTGGTTCGCCGTTCAACCGTTGCCGGAGCGCCGCATCTTGGCGTGCTCCAGCTTCCCGGCGTGATCTTGGACCGTCCGAGGGCCTCTAACGGAGGGACACCACTGACTCCTCCGCTCGGAGTGCTCGCTCCAACAACGGCTTGCCTGGGCCAGAAATCCACTCGTCAAAGCTTGTCAGCGCGCCGAACTCCTGCCGCAGCGCGCCGACGTCGGCGTTGCCCGCAAGACGTCCGTCATCGACTAGGGACGCTAGTCGGCCGAGGAACGCGTCCCCTTCGAGGACGACGTCGGGAAAGCGCAGGTAACTGATTGCCTGACCTGCCGCGTTGCTCAGCCTCTCGCCAAGTTTTGCGCCCGTCATTTCGTCGCCGGCGATCTCGAGGGTTCGTCCGGCGAAGCGGTCCGGCGCGGCAAATACGGCCGCGACGATCGTCCCGATGTCCTGCACGGCGATGATCTGCGCGGCTTGGTCCGGCCGAAGGAAGAAGCTGAAGTATCCTTGGTCGAGCCCCATGCCCGGGAGCATGAGCAGTTCCATGAAGGCTGCGGGCCGGATGATCGTGCTGCGCAGGTCGAGGCTACGAATATACTCCTCGATCTCGAACTTGCTGTCGAAATGACCCATTCCGGTGGGACCTCTGCCGACCGCGTTGACCGACGTGTAGACGAGGTGCCGGACCCCTGCGGCCAGGGCGGCGTCAGCGATGTCCTTGCCCCAGCGGATCTCCTGCTCGTCGGTGACACCGTGGGCAGGGCCTTGGCCTGAGCTTGGCTGCACACTGAAGACGCCGTGGACACCCGCCATTGCCGCCCGGATCGAAATGGGGTCGTCGAGGTCCCCTCGGACTACGTCCACGCCCCCTAAGGAAAGCCCCCGGGCCTTCTCGCCACCTGGGTTGCGCACGAGTGCCCTGACCGGCCAGCCGGATGCACGAAGGGCGTCTGCGACGGCGCCGCCCTGCTGCCCAGTGGCCCCGAGCACGAGCACGGTCTTCTTCTCGTCCGTTCGGTCGTTGGTTGTCGGTCGGATCTCGGGTGACGTGAACGGCACGGCGGCCTCCTGTGTCTGAGGAGGCGACATCGGTATAGTAATTATACCTGTATGCAATTAGGTACCATGAGGCGACCTGGTAGCCTGGAGTATCCCGCTGATGGCGGCATCGTCCCCCGACGACCTTGAACTGAACCGCGTGATTTTAGAGCACATCACGAGCAAATGGACGTTGCTGGTGCTGGCCAGCCTCTGCGACGGCCCCATGCGATTCAACGCGCTGCGCCGGGCGCAGAAGGGCATCACTCAGAAGGCGCTCACGCAGTGCCTTCGCAGGCTAGAGGCGAATGGGTTCATCAAGCGGTCCATCGTCAGCACAGCTCCGGTCGCCGTCACCTACGAGATCTCGCCGCTGGGGCGGTCGTTGGAACCCCATCTCCAAGCTATCCTGTCGTGGGCGGCGGAACACGGAGATGAGGTCAGGGCGGCGCAACAGGCATTCTCCGCTGCCAGCGTGTGAAGCCGCGGCTGGGTCTGGTCTCACGACCTTTTTGCCAAGCGCCACGACCGGCAAAGGAACGCCCACTCCCGGCCGCCATTCCAACTGCTACGCCCTACCCTGACCTGAAGATGCGGGCCGGATAAAGACCGTCCATTTTGGAGAAACGCGGACAGCCTTCCTGACAGCTAAGTTGGGTCGCAAGCCGTAGGACCGCTTGGGGTGGATTTCCGCCGTTCCGGTTTCTGGAGCGGATCCGACGGAAGCGGACGCTTGGCCATTGGCTGGAACCGGCCGAAAGCAGCCAGCTTTAAGAGATTGCTCGGGAAGCTGACGCGCCCCTATCGACAGAACCTCGACACCCGAATTGTGGCCGGCGTCTGTGGCCTTCGGTCGTTGGATGTCACGAAAGTGGCCGCATTAGACGCACGCGGTAGTACAGGTGGCAGGCGAAATTTAAACATCCACAAACAGATGCTCTCAATCGTGAAGGTCCATCGACTTCTGCGACTGGTCGCCCTCTGTCAGGGACGTCGAGGGACGTCCATCAGGCCAAGTCGGATCGCCAGCACCAAGACCACAGAGCCGCTGACCGCGTCACGGCCATCGATGCAGTAGCGATCCGCAACGCCAGGCACCTCCTCGACGCGGTGGCCGGCCGAGCGCAGGGCTGCGACGGCCTTGGTAATGCGCTCAGCTATCATGGTGGTGTGCCATCCCCGGGGCTGAAGACAAGGCCTTGTCTTCCAAGCAATTACAGCACGCGCTGCGACCGACTGTTCTTATATGGTGTACGACGACCATGCCTGTTCCCCCGCGCTCTTGGCGCGATAGATCCAGATTGTTGTCGGGGTGGCGGCGGCACGGTCATCGCGAGAGGGCGTGGGAGTTGGTCACGCTTCCCATGGCGAAAGCCAGCGTGGCGGCAGCGATCTGCGCCGTGCCGTGGGCCTGGCCCCGCGCGTTCCGGGCCGCCAGGAGGGCCCTCTGCGCCTCCAGTGCCGCCGTGATCGTCCCGGCGCCGCTGCGATAGGCTGACAGGGTCGCGTCGTAACTGACAGCGGAAGCCGCCACGAGCGTGGTAGCGGCGCGGAACGCGGCGAGCGCACTCTTCAGCGCGTCGGCCGACACCACCACCTCCCGCGCCGCGTCCTGCTGGAGGCGGATGAACGTGTCCTCGGCCTGAGCGGTCCGGGACTTCGCCTCCTCAAGGCGGGCGGCACGTATGCCTCCGTCGAAGATTGGCACGGAGACGCCGCCGAGCACGGTGATGTTGCTGTTGCCCGGCGACGTGCCGAGGGCGGAGCTCCCGACGTTCCCCACGATGGGCAACGACGTCACGCTGAGCCGGCCGTTCACGGAGTTCCCCGAGACCGACGTGAAGACTTTCGGCAGGAAGTCGGCTTCCGCCGCGGCGACGCCGGCGCGGCTGGCCTGTGCGGTCGCGACCGCGACCTGCAGGTCCGGCCTTCGCCTGAGCGCCGTTCCGACGAGCGTTTCCAGCGGGGCGCCGACCAGTGGGGGCAGCGGGTGGACGGACGCGTCCTCGACGCGGATCTGCGTGACCGGCGACACGCCCATCGCGCCGATGAGGCCGTTGTAGGAATCCCGCTCCGCGTTCCGGCCCTGGACCAGGTCGAAGTCGGCCTGGGCGAGCATCTGCTTGGCCTGCGCGACCTCGACGGTGGTCCCGACGCCCTGGTGCAGGCGGCTCTCGGCGGCGTCGAGGACGGCCCGCGCGTCGCGCTGCGACGCCCCCGCGATGCGGACGCGCTCGCGGGCGGCTCCGAACTCGTAGAACTGCCGCCCGACGTCGTAGATGATCTTCTGGTGGACGGCGTTGAACGAGATGTTCGAGGCGAGCGACAGCTTGCCGGCCGCCTTCGCAAACGCGTCACGCTGACCGAAGTCGAACAGGAGCCACTGCAAGGCGGCCGTCGAGACCGTGCCGGTGGCCTCGGTCCCGAGGTTGCCGGACTGGCCGGTGAGCGGCAGCGTCTGGCTCGACGAGGTGCGTTGGTACCCGCCGAGGACCGTCGCGGTGACGACCGGCAGGTAGCTCGCCTTGACGATGCCGACCGCCAGCGCCGCCTGCCGTGCCTGCTCCCATGCGATGCGGGTCGTCGGGTTCGTGGTCTGCGCGATGTCGATGAGTTCCGGCAAGGTATGGACCCGGATGGGGTCTGTGGGCGGCGGCGGTTGAACGACCGCGAGTCCAGGCCGGGCCGGGAGCCCGAAATCGACTTCGGTCATCTCGATGGGCGCTGGTTCGCCCGGCGGCACGAAGGGCGTGCCGGGCGTGGCCGGGGCGAGGTCCAGGGACGACGTCGCGCATCCCGCCGTGAGGAGGACGGTCGCCAGACCGGAGGCGCGACGGAGTATCCTAAGCATGTGCGTGACGCCTCGCTGCGTCCGAACGGAGCGTCCGCCACGCCTCGGCGAACCCGGCCACATCCGTTCCCCCCCTTGCGGGCGCCTCGGGGTCGTCCGCCTCGTGCATCGCCTCGTCGACGGCGGCCGCCATGGCGCGGGCATCGGCCACGGCGGGGGGGCGGTGCTCCGCGGCGAGCGATCCGATGCGGGCCGCGCGCTCGTAGAGACGCTCCCCGGCGTCGAGTATGTCGGTGGCGGCCCGCGTCCGTTCGGGGCCGTCGCCCGGCTCGTAGGCCAGGGCGTCGATCTGGTCCCGCAGGCGCTCCAAGGCTTCCACCGCGCCGGGGTCGGGGTGCTGGCCGACGGGACCGGTCTCCTCCCTCGCCACGAGGCCGCGGATGCCGGCGAGGAAGCGGTGCACCGTCGCCTCCAGCTCCGGCAGGATCGGAACGGGGTAGAGCCGGGTCGCCACCAGGAAGATCACGAGGTCGCCGAAGACGATGCCGATGATCCTGTCGCGGGCGACGGTGAGATCCGTCTTCAGCGCGAAGCCCTGCAACACGCACAGGCAGAACGCGAAGGCGATCTGGATGCCCATGTACGAGATCCGCTCGCTGCCGACGACGACCCAAGCGCTAGGCAGAACGACGGCGGCGACGACGACGAGCAGGCCGGTGATGCCGTCGATGTGCGGCAGGACGTACACGAGGGTCGCGAGGCCGAGCGTCGCGCCGATCAGGCAGCCGGACAGGCGCAGGACCAGCTTCCGGTTGGTCTCGCCGACCGTGAGCAGAGACCCCACGAAGCACGTGATCATGCAGGTGTGGATGCCCGGCCAGTCGAGGATGGCGTAGATGAGGTAGCAGGCCATCGCCGCGAAAGTCGTCTTCAGCGCGTAGCGGACGTGGTCGGGGTTCGAGAACGCGTCGGGTTTGAGGAACCCCGATTTCGCAGTCTTCGGCTTCGGTGCGGCCCGGCCGCTCGCGAAAGCGTCCTCCGCCTCCGTGACCAGATCCCCGAGGGCGTCTCCCGGCTGGGCGGCCGGCCCTGCGACCCCTATCGTCGGTCGCCCGTGCTCGACAGCCTGCGCCAGGTCCCGGCACCGGGCGCCGAGGTCGGCACGGTCCACGGTCTGTTGGGCATCCCCACCGGCGGCAAGCCTGATCAGGAGCGCCCGACTGACGGGCGTCAGGGCGCCCAGCCGCGCCGCCGACGTCCGCTGCAGGCGGCCCAGGAGACCGGCCAACCGTACCAGCTTCCGGATCGCGCCATCGTCCAGGTCCACGACGCGAATGTCATCCGCGCGGCTAGGATTCTCGAAACACGCGGCGGCGAGCCTGAGGCGGTCCGCCAGCGCCTTCCTCGCGAGACGCTCCGGGTGCCGGCCGAAGGGCAGGTTGAAGGCGACCAGCACCGCGAGCGGCATCATCGAGAACTGCAGGGCATAGAGCAGGCCCCGGGTCACGAGCTCGCCGTTGTTGCCCTTGCCGAGCAGGTCGAGGCCGTAGGCGAGGACGAGGCCGATCGTATTTCCCAGGGCGCCGAGCTTGCTCGCCGAGGCCAACCAGAGGATGCCGAACGACAGCAGGACCATCGCGGCGACCCGCGCCTGGGGAAAGTCGAGAGTCAGGATCGCGGCGGCGAAAATGATCCCCACGATGGTGGGCAGCAGCACCGACAGGGCGATGGACATCAGGACGGTGGTCGCGCTGTCGGGCTTCTGCAGGAAGAGCACGAGGAAGACGCTGACTGCGGTCTCGGGGACCTTGAAGGTCATCGATGTCAGAACGACGAGCACGGACACCGCAGTCATCCGCAGCGCCATTCCGGTGCGGCCCGGGAAGGGTGCCAGCTCGGCGAAAAGGGGCGCTAGGCTACGTGCTTCAGCAGTCGCCATCGCGGGGTATCCTCACGATGGCGCTGGCGCCCAGCCGGGCGAGATCCTCCGGCGGGTTCTCCAGCTTCACGCGTACGGGGAACCGCTGGGCGACGTGGACCCAGTCGACGGAACGGACGACGATGGGGACCGAACGCGGCAGGTTCACCCTGTCCTGTCCCGAGACGCCGTAGCCGATGCTGTCGACGCGTCCCTTGATGGGCACCGTCCGGTCGATCATCGAGTACACGACCGCGCACCCGCCACTCGGGATGTGGTCGAGTTCGGTCTCGCGGAAGTTGGCAACGGCGAACCACTCGTCGGTGACGATCAGGGTGAAGAGCGACTGGCCGGGGGCGACGAACTCCCCCGACTTGACGGTCAGGCCAGTGAC
This sequence comes from Methylobacterium sp. 190mf, assembly GCF_900107945.1. Taxonomy (NCBI): domain Bacteria; kingdom Pseudomonadati; phylum Pseudomonadota; class Alphaproteobacteria; order Hyphomicrobiales; family Methylobacteriaceae; genus Methylobacterium; species Methylobacterium sp. 190mf. Next base: position 130,124 of record NZ_FNVI01000016.1, read on the forward strand.
GCGGCCTTCGTGGGGCGCCTTGACGACCGTGTTCGCGAGGTCACGCGCCGCCAGGGCCGCCGTGGCCTTGCGGGTCTCCAGGTTGGCCTTCGCCGATTCCGTGTCACCGACCGCGCCGCGGGCGGCGGCGGCCTGCTGCATCGCCTGGGTCAGGCTCGTCTCGGCGTTGCGCTTGGCCGTGGCGGCGTCGTCCACCTGCTGGTCCGACACGTACCCCTTCGGATGCAGCGGCCTGATCCGCGCCAGGGTGTTCGTGGCCAGTTCGAGGTTGGAACGGGCGCGCACGACCTGCTGGTCGGCGATCTCCACGTTCGCGCGCTCGGTGGCGACGGCCCGGGTCTGGCTCGCGAGCAGGCCCTCGCCAGCCTTCACCTCGGCCAGGGCCGCCTCCAGGCGCAAGCGGTAGGGCTCCGGGTCGATGCGGAACACCACCTCGTCCTTCCGGACCAGTTGGTTCTCCTGCACCGGCAAGTCGACGATCCGTCCGCCGACCGAGGCGGCCATATGGACCACGTCCGCATCGATGGAGGCATCGTCGGAGGTCGGGTTGCGCTGCGTCGCGCGGTAATAGCTCCAGCCCAGGCCGACCGCCGTGAGGATGATCGCGAGGGCGACGAGCCTGCCGAGAAGTGCCTTAACCATGCGGCCGCATATCGCTCACGGGCCGAACAGCAGCAGCCAGAGGCCGCAGTCGATGGCCAGGGCCGCACAAGTGTAGGTCAGCAGCTTGAACGGGATGCGGTCGTCGAGGTGGATGACGGCGAATGCCACCCTGAGCACCAACGCGCCGACGATCCCCGCGACTGCACAGACGAGCCATGCAGGGAAGAAGGCCCCGAAGAGGCTGAAGGTCGGTGCCGCGGCCTGCGTCACTGCCGTCGTCCGGGAAGCCGGCACATTCACTGAGCCCCCCGGCCGATGGTGCTTCGGTCCTCGGACCGGAGCGGAGACGCTAGGGGCTGGCGGCACTGAACGCTTGAACGATACGACTGAGTTGCCGTCGCTGGCGGCAACCGGGACGAGGTTCTCCACCGCGATATGAAGCGATGGGTTCGAGATGCTTCGAACCGATGACGGCCCGGGCACGCGGTTAGCCGATAATCTTGCCGTGGCTGGGTTTTGGTTCGCCGGCACCGGGGAGGGCATTCCTTGCCGTAGGCCGGCCCCCGGAAGTGAGCGAGGTCGCAGGCCGCACGGGGATCGGGTTCATTGCCCGCGCGGCCTGCTGGCTGGACTTCCGGCGAGGGGGCAAAGCCGAAGGCCCAGCGTCCGATGCGGAGGCGTGGTCGGCCTCCGTGAAGGGATTGACGTCGATCAAAGATGAGCGGCATGGCGGCTCTCTTCATTTTCACCGTCGGGCTCGGGACGGCTGGGGCTGCGGGCGTCCCGTCCAGCACAGGGGCGCCCCCCTAGGCCGCCCCCCTGGGCCGCATCGCTTGGTCCGGCGCCGTCGACGTCGTGACGTGGCTCGTTGGGTCAGGCGGGCCGGTGAAGCAGCGATGCGACCACGGTCTCGGCCATGCGCCTGCGCGCCTCCTTGACGTCGATGTCGGGCGCGAGCCGGTTCAGCATCGCTGGGAAAGCGGGCGGCTGGCCCACGGCGCCGTTGAGCAGAGAGAAGAACAGGGCCGGATGGCTGCTGCGCACGATCCCGGCCTCGATGCCGGCGGCGAACAGAGGACGGCAGGCCTCGTAGGCCGGCCTGAGGAGGCGCTCCGTGACCATCACCGCTCGCTCGGGGGCGTCCGACCCGTGGTGGAAGACGAAATCCCTTACCTCCGGATGGACCGCGTAGAAGTTCGCGACCGTGGTGATGAGATCGCCCAGACGGTCGTAAAGAGGTCTATCCAATTGCGTGGCAAGCTTCCTGACCTCGTTGATGACGGGCGTCGTCGCCGTCACGATCAAGTCGAGGCAGGCTTCCCAGAGCTCCGCCTTGCTGCCGAAATGCACGCGAACGAGGTTCGGGCTGACCCCCGCCGCCACCGAGATGCTTCGGATGTCGGCCCGGTCGAACCCGTCATTGGCGAACGCGAGGGTGGCGGCACGGAGAAGGGTCTGCCGACCGTTCGGCATGTCCTTGGTCCTGCGGCCGCGGGGACGGTTTCCCGCCTCGGCCGGCCCTTTCGCTTCGGAAGCCATCTCACCCGATGGATATATGATTTCTCGTACATATAAAGGCGGATGACGACGCTGCAAGGAGATGCGGCGGCCCACCGTGGACGAACGATCGTGACGGTCATGGCCTTTCAGGGATGGCTTCGCGTGGGGGCTCATGGATGGAAGCGCATCGCTCACCGCTTCATCCCTCATGGGCCGGTCGAGTGAGGCCATGGTCATCGACGGCTTGCGATCACGGTGCGGCAGGCCGGGCTGAGGTGATCGATGTTCTCGACCAGGCAGTTGGTGATGGCGGTCCGGTTCGGGATGAAGGCCCGGCAGAGATGCATGACGTCCGGGGTGCATGCCTGACGGTCGTGGATCGTCTCCGACCGGGTGTCAGGAAGATCCTGTGCCTGGGCCTGCATGACTGAACCGACGAGGCAGCCCAGCACCAGCCCGGCGAGCGCGGTGCAATCGTTCCTTCTACGGTGGCCTACGACTCTCATGGATTATCTCCGTGTTGCCGCAAGAGCTCCGCGTACATGCGGACACCGGACGTAGGGGCTTTCGCTCCCGACCCGGTCTTGCGCTGGAAGCCCTACATCTGGGCTGGGTGACGGGAATTCCTTGAACGATACGACGGTCTTGCGTGACCGGGCCGCGTCCTAGTTCGGCCGGGGCCGCGGCGAGATCGGGTGGGTTTCATTCGCGACGATCCTCATGTTCGCGAGCGACGAGGGCTTGCATCCGAAGGTCGCCCGGAAGACCCGGCTGAAATGCGCGCCGTCGGCGAAGCCGGCCTCGACCGCGGCCGACGTCACCGAAGCTCCGTTGCCGAGGCGCCGAATACCGAAGAGCAGGCGTCGCCACAGGAGGTACTTCCTGAGCGGCATGCCGACTTGTTGGGTGAAGATCGCCGAGAACCAACTGGGGGAGAGGGCGACCTGGCCGGCGGCCTCGTAACGATTGGCCAGTGGTACCGGCGCGGAATCGATCAGGTCGAGAACCTCCGTCACGCGTCGGTCCACCCGGGGCAACTGCGGCAGTCCTTCAAGCCAGATCGAGCGCCAGAGATCGAGCAGCCCCCATGCCTCGTCGTGGGTCGGTTCCGAACGGTCCATCTCGCGCAGCAGGGACACCAACCGCTCGTGCCGCTTCGCGTCCACGGAGGGGCGGACTTGCGCCCAGGCGCGGGCTGAACGGGTTTCCGGGTCCACCCAGAGAAAGGCGGTCCTTCCGTTCGCGACGATGCGATGGTGTTCAAGGGGTGCGAGGACGCATGCCTCGGGACCGATGCCCGGGGCGCGCGCGGTCTCGATGCGCAGATGGCCGTCGAGTGGGATGGCGATCTCGAACGCCCGGTGGCTATGCAGCCGCTGGTCGCTGGCCCGACCGAGGAACAACGCGGCTCCGGGGAAAAGGAAAGCCTGTCGCGACGTCTGTCGAGCGACGATTGACCCTTCAGCCAGCATCTTCCTCGTCCAATATATGCTCACTCGTACATATACGGGTTGCCGCAGGTTTCAAGGTCCTTATTGCGGCGCAGCGGCCCGTATGGGTTCCTGATGCGGGAAGGCAGAGCTCAGTCACCAGCGCACTTTCGCAGGCGGATCGAGCGTCGACCGTCGGTTGCAGCGGCCGCATCGGTCCGGGGAGCAGATGCCCGCGGATGGCTGCAACACAACCTCCCGAACGAATGGCGGCCACGAAGAGTGGGCACTGAGACGTGCCTGTGAAGCGATCTCACAGCATCATGCGCCAGTGCCTCCCCCAATCGAGCAATGGAAGCTGTCGCGGCGAAGCTGCGTGCATGCATGTCCGCTTCCGTCAGCCGCGCGGTCGCACGGATACGGCTGCGTTGGGTCGTTAGGAGGCCGTCCGCTTTTCCGGCCGACCTTCTCCGAAGCGGCCGTTCTGCTTACGGCCAAACTACGTCATGCCGGACCACTCCCGCGCGCAGAAACGGACGTTCGGTTTAGCGCCCATCTCGGTCATGCGGCACGGTTTGAACATATCTCCGAAGCGGACATCACGGGAGCTGGATCGATGTCGGAGTTAACAACGCTATGGGACCTTCGACAAAACGGCCCGGGCTTACATCTTATCCTTTGAATGTGACTCTTGACCGGCGTCCGGCATTGCCCTGTGCCGTAGGAGAGCAGAGGCAACCCGCCTCCGTTCGTGTTCTCAAAACTTCGATCGCGTATTGGATCGCGCCGGCGCCGAGCCCCACACCGTCGCCAGGAAGGTGGTGAAAGCTTCAAGACTGGTGGATCGGGCCGGCTTCATCCAAGTGGCGTAGGTTGCGATGGTATCGGGGACATCGTCGAGGGAGCGGATCACGATCCCACGCCGCTGCACGTTGCGCACACAGCTCGCATAGGTGCTCACGCCGGTTCCCGCCGCGACGAGGCCAAAGATACCCTCGCTCGACGAGGCCTCCTGGCCGATGGTCGGGTGAAAGCCGCGCCGATGACAGATCGTGAAGAAGGCCTCGCGATAGGCGCTCCAGCTCCCGCCAGACCCCAGCACGAACGGCTCGTCGGCGAGATCCTTGAGGGTCAGGCTGCGCGCGTTCGAGAGTGGATGGGTTACCGGCAGCAGGGCCACATAGGAGTCGCGGTCGAACAGCAGGCTCTCAAAATGCTCGTTCTCGACCGCGCTGAGGGTGAAGCCGACGTCGATGCGGTCGTTGAGTAGGGCTTCGCGCTGGGATTGCGAGGGCACGTGCGACAGCTCCAGCCGGATCGCCGGTCGCAATTCGCTGAACGCGCGGACCAGCTCCGGCAACCGGCCGTTGATCGCGAAATCCATGTAGCCGACGCGCAGGACGCCGGCCATGCCGGTCGCCGTGCGCCGCGCAAGCGTCACGGCCCGCTCCAGATGGTCGATCCCGATCCGGCACTCGGCCAGGAAGGCACGCCCGGCCTCCGTCACCTCGACCGTTCGGGTCGTACGGCGGAACAGCTTCACACCGACCTCGGCCTCGAGTTCCGCAACGAGCCGGCTGAGGCCCGGCTGCGTCGTCGCAAGGCGCTGCGCGGCCCGGCCGAAATGAAGCTCCTGCGCCAGCACGAGGCAGCTCGAGACGTGCCTGACGTCAAACCGCATTGATGTCGAGTCCTGCATTAATCACGCCAAATTCATCATTTCACACTGGAGGCGGTCTGCAACATCCTCTCCCCGTCCCCGCTGCGGCGGGCTGGAACGAACGATGCAAGGGACGAGACAGATGGCCTTCAACACCGAACTCGACAGCGCCCTCGAAGCCGCCTTCGCCGAGGCGCGCGCGCTGTACAAGGAGCGCGGTTTTCAGCGTCGGGTCGGGTTCGGCCGGCGTCCCGCCCTGATCAATGTCGACCTCGCCAACGCCTGGACGCGGCCAGGCAATCCCTTCACCTGCGAGAACATCGACGAGCAGATCATCCCCGGAGTCCAGGCGCTTCTGGCTGCCTGCCGCCGCAACAATCACCCGGTAGTGCACGTCACCACCTGCTACCAGGTCACCGACGTCGACAGTCCCAAGACCGACATGGGCCTGTGGCACCGTAAGATCCCGGTCGAGGTCGTGGATCAGAACAAGCCCGAGCTCTGGGCGATCGACAGCCGCATTGAGCCGGTGCCGGGCGAGCAGGTCCTGGTGAAGAAGCGGGCGAGCGCCTTTCACGGGACCTACCTCGCCGGGTTCCTGCGCGCCAACAACGTCGACACGATTCTGGTCACGGGCGTGACCGCCTCGGCCTGCGTGCGCACGACGCTCTGCGATGGTCTCGCCGAGGGCTTCCGGACCATCGCGGTGCAGGAGTGCATCGGCGACCGTGTGCCGGGCGCCGTCGCCTGGAACCTCTTCGACATCGACGCGAAGTTCGCCGACGTCGAGCCGCTGGAGCGCTGCGTCGCCTACCTCGACGAGGTCGGCCTGCGCAACGCCGCCTGATGACCTGAGCCATCGCCCGACGCGATCCGATCTTCGACCCGCCGCCCCTCCAGGAGTCTGAGCCGATGCGTGCTGTCCGGTCCCTCGATCGATTCTCGCCGACGCGCCGGCAGGCGCTTCTCGGCAGTGCGGCGGCCATCCTCACGGCGGGGGCGGGACGCGAGGCGCACGCGGCTGCCGGAACGGTCGTCGTCTCCAACTGGGGCGGCGACTGGAACCAGCGGACGGTGCGCTTCGTCGAGGCTCCCCTGGTGGAGGCGCAGGGCCTGACCGTCGTGCGCGATCTCGGCATGGAGCCGGAGCGCAAGGCCAAGCTTCTCGCCGAGCGCCGCCTGCGCCGGGGCAGCATCGACGTGATTCATCTGAACGACTCGGATGGGTTCGAGATGATGAACCAGGACGTGCTGGCAGATCTCGATCGGGCGCGCATCCCGAACTACGGCGACGTGGTTCCGGCCCTGCGCAAGGATTATTTCGTCCCGTGGCTCTACAGCGGCGTAGTAATCATCTACAACAAGGATAAGATCAAAGATCCTCCGAAATCCTACGCGGAGCTCTGGGACAAAAAGTGGGCCGGCCGCCTCGGTCTGACCAATCAGCTCTACTTCAATTACATGATGATGTCCGGCCTGATCCAGGGCGGCAACATGACGAGCGTCGAGACCGGCCGCGAGCGGCTCGTCGCGCTCAAGGAGTTGGTCCAGCCCCGGCTTTACGCCGCACATCAGCAGCTCGGCGCGGCGCTGGCCACCGGCGAGGTCGACATCGCCCTGAACTATAAGGCCCGCGGCCTGCAATGGATCAACGAGGGCTCGCCACTGGCCATCCAGTATCCGAAGGAGGGCGCGATCGCGATCACCTTCGGCGCCGGGATGCCGAAGCGCGCGCCGAACCCGGACGGAGCCTACGTCTACCTGAACGCGATGCTCGACCGGAAGGCGATGGCCGAACTCGCCGCGGCGAGCTTCTACGCGCCGGCCAACGGCGCGGCCGAGCTGAGCCCCGAGCTGCGCGCTCGGATCGACTTCTCCCCCGAGGAGCGCGAGCACCTCAACTTCCCGGATTATGCCTACGTCTCGAAGAACACCGCCGAGTGGCTCGAGTGGTGGAACAAGACGATGGCGCGCTGAGCCGATGGCAACTTTCGCACGCTCGGAGGTCCTGGCGCCCGATCGCGCGCCCCGGGCCCGGCCGCGAATCCCCCCGGGGGTCGGCGATGTCCTGCCGGGCACGCTGTTGGTCGTCCTGGCGCTTCTCGGGCCGCTCGCCCTGATGCTCCGCTACAGCTTCAACCGGTTCGTCCCCGGTGAGCTGATGGTTGAGGGGCTTACCCTCGCCAACTACGCCAAGTTCCTGCACGATAGCTTTTATCGGGATGTCCTGCTGACGACCCTCTGGGTGGCGGCCCTCTCGACTCTGATCTGCCTCGTGCTCGGCTTCCCCGTCGCCTATGCCCTGGTGCGGCAGGTCGGGCAACGCTGGAAGTCGAAGCTCCTGATCCTCATCATCCTGCCGCTCCTTATGGGCAACGCGGTCCGCACCGCCGCCTGGATGGTCATCCTCGGCGACAAGGGCCTTCTCGCCGCCCTGCTCTCCGGGGTGGGGCTCACGCCAACCCGGCTGATGTACACCCCCACCGCCGTGGTGATCGGCCTCGTCTCGGTGACGCTGCCCTTCATGATCGTGACGCTGCAGAGCGTGCTCGAGCGGATCGATCCGGTCCTGGAGGAGGCGGCCGAGAGTCTGGGCGCCGGGCACCTCACGATCCTGCGGCGGGTCGTGCTGCCGCTCGCGCTGCCCGGGCTGCTCGCCGGCACGATGCTGTGCTTCATCCTGTCGATGAACGCCTACGCCACGCCGGTGCTGATCGGCGGCCCGCAATTCCACATGATGGCGCCCGAGGTCTACCAGCAAGTGGCCAAGGCGATGAACTGGCCATTCGGTGCAGCCCTCGCCTTCGTGCTTATGAGCGTCACCCTCGTGCTGACCACCACCGCCAACGTCCTCGTGCAGCGCCGCTACCGGCGCTGGTCGGAGTAGGGCCATGTCGCGCGCAGGCATCCGCCGGACCTACGGCGCCATCTCGGGCGCGGTCCTCGCCTTCATCGTGCTGCCGCTGGTGGTCATCGTCTGGGTGTCGTTCTTTGCCAACCGCATCCTCGCCTTCCCGGCGAGCGGCTACACCCTCGACTGGTACACGCGCGCCCTCGAAACGGACGCCTTCCGAGACGGCTTCGTCACGAGCGTGCAGACGGCGCTGTTCGCCACGGCGGCGAGCCTCGCCCTCGGCGTGCCGGCGAGCCTCGGCCTGGTGCGCGGCCGCTTTCCCGGTCGCGACGCCGTGCAGGCCCTGCTGCTCGCGCCGATGGTTGTGCCCGGCATCGTCGGCGGCGCCGCCCTGTTCATCGCTTTCATCGAGGTCGAGGCGCTGCTCGACATCCAGGTGGCCGGCACGCTCGGTGGCCTGCTCGTGGCGCATACGCTGATCGCGCTGCCTTGGACCATCCGACTGGTCAGCGCGTCCCTCGCCTCGGCCGACAGGGCCATCGAGGAGGCCGCCGCGAGCCTCGGTGCCGACCCGCTCACCGTGCTGCGGCGCGTGACTCTTCCCGCGATCCGGCCCGCCATCGTCGCGGCGGCCCTGTTCTCCTTCGTGATCTCGTTCATCGATCTGGAGAAGTCGATCTTCCTCGTCGGCCCGGGCCGCACGACACTGCAGATCGCCCTGGTCAACTACCTCGAATGGAACCTCGACGGGACGGTCGCGGCCGTCGCCGCCGTCCAGATCCTGATCGTCGGGACAGCGCTCCTCGTCAGCGACCGCTACGCGCGTCTCGCCCAAGCCTTCTGAGCCTGCCTTCTGAGCCTGCCTGCTGAGACTGCTACCTGACAGCCCGGAGATCGGACCATGTCGACGACGGTCGCCCTTCGCTCCCTGATCAAGCGCTACGGCAGCTTCACGGCCGTGGACGACATCACCCTCGATGTCCCCGAGGGCCAGCTCGTCGCACTGCTCGGACCCTCGGGCTGCGGCAAGACCACCACGCTGCGGATGATCGGCGGATTCGTCGAGGCGGATGCCGGCAGCATCCTGATCGGTGGCCGCGACGTGACCCGTCTGCCGCCGGCCAAGCGCAATATCGGCTTCGGTTTCCAGAGCTACGCCCTGTTCCCGCACATGAGTATCGCCCAGAACGTCGCCTTCGGCCTGGAGATGCGTCGTCTGCCCCGGGCCGAGATTGCGTCGCGCGTCGCCCGGGCGCTCGACCGGGTGCGCCTGTCGGCGATGGCGGACCGGCTGCCCAAGCAGCTGTCCGGCGGCCAGCAGCAGCGGGTTTCCCTGGCCCGCGCCCTAGTGATCGAGCCCTCCGTGCTGCTCCTCGACGAGCCGCTCTCCAACCTCGACGCGCAGCTGCGCGGGGAGATGAAGCTCGAGATCCGCCAGATCCAGAAGGCGATGGGCATCACCACGATCTTCGTCACGCACGATCAGGACGAGGCGCTCTCGATCGCCGACCGGATCGTCGTGATGCGCGCCGGGCGGATCGAGCAGGACGGCAGCCCGGAGGCAGTGTTCGGTGCGCCACGCTCGCGCTTCGTGGCGGAATTCATGGGCGTGACGAACCTCCTGCCGGGGACGGTCGAGGGACCGGGCACGTTCCGGCTCGACGACGGCAACGCGATCCGTGTCCCAGGCGCGGTCGCCGGCCGCGGGACGGCGGTCCTGGCGATCCGGCCCGAGCGCGTCCAGATCACGCCCTCCGGCGCGGACATGGAGCCCGGCGCGCTCGAGGCCGAAATCGAGGCGGCGACCTACCGGGGTCTCTCGGTCGAGTACCGGCTGCGCACCACCTCTGGCCTGTGCCTGACGGCGCGTCGGGCGACCCCTGCCACTGGCGGTCCGGCCATGCTCGAACCCGGCGCGCGCGTTCACGTCGCCGTCCAGCCAGACGCCTGCCACTTCGTCCCTGCCGAACTCTGAAAGGGCGCACCATGACCATCCGGCACGACGACCTGATCGTGATCGACGGGCTGATCGTCTCCGACTTCGGGCCCGAGGTCTTCGCCGACATGCGCCGCGGAGGCATCACGGCGGCCAACTGCACCTGCTCCGTCTGGGAGGATTTCGCCACGACCATGCGGACGATGGCACGCTGGCGAGGCTGGTTCCGCGAGCACGCCGACCTGATCACCCCGGTCCACGGCGTCGCCGACATCCACCGCGCGAAGGCGGAGCGGCGCACCGGCATCATTCACGGCTGGCAGAACACCAGCGCGATCGAGGACCGGATCGAATACCTGGAACTGTTCCACACGCTCGGCCTGCGGATCGTCCAGCTGACCTACAACACACAGAACCTCGTCGGCTCAGGCTGCTACGAGTCGCGCGACGGCGGGCTGTCCGATTTCGGCCACGACGTGCTGGCCGAGATGAACCGACTCGGCATCCTGTGCGACCTCTCGCATGTCGGACCGAAGACCAGCGAGGATGCGATCCGCGCCTCGCAGCGACGCGTCGCCTACTCCCACTGCCTGCCCGCCGCCCTGAAGGACCATCCGCGCAACAAGACGGACGCGCAATTGCGCTTCATCGCCGAGCACGGCGGCTTCGTGGGCGTGACCATGTTCCCGCCATTCCTGGCCCGGGGCGCGGCCTCGACGATCGAGGACTATCTCGACGCCATCGCGTACGTGATCGATCTCGTCGGCGAAGAGAACGCCGGCATCGGCACCGACTTCACGCAGGGCTACGGGCAGGCCTTCTTCGACTACATCACCCACGACAAGGGTGACGGCCGCAAGCTCACGGATTTCGGTGAGGTTCTGAACCCCGAAGGCATTCGCGTCATCGGCGACTTTCCGAACCTCACCGCGGCGATGGAGCGGCGCGGCTGGCCGGCCTCCCGCATCGAACGCGTCATGGGCGGCAACTGGCTCGCCCTGCTCGGCGACGTTTGGGCCTGAGCACCTCTCGGGCAACTCCGGAGATCTCGCGATGTCAGCGAACACCTACGACGTCATCGTCCTCGGCGTCGGCGGCATGGGCTCGGCCGCCTGCTGGCACCTCGCCCGCCGCGGTATCCGGGTGCTGGGGCTCGAACGCTTCGACATCCCGCACGCCATGGGATCCTCACACGGCTTCAACAGGATCATCCGCCTCGCCTACTTCGAGGATCCCTCCTACGTGCCGCTGCTGCGGCGCGCCTATGAGAACTGGCGGGAACTGGAGGGACGGTTCGGCGAGCAGCTCCTCTTCATCACCGGCTCGATCGATGCGGGACCTGAGGGCAGCGCCATGGTCGAGGGCTCGGTCGCGGCCTGCCGGACGCACGACCTCCCGCACCGTCTGCTCGACGGCGCCGAACTGCGGCGTGTGGCGCCCGGCTACAACCTGCCCGACACGCATCGGGCCGTCCTTCAGCCGGATGGCGGCTTCGTCTCGGCCGAGCGCGCGATCGTCGCGCACGTCATGCAGGCGCAGGCGGCCGGCGCCGAGATCCGGGCGCGGGAGCCGGCGCTGAGCTGGGAGCCGACGGCCTCGGGTGTACGCGTCCGGACGGAGCGGGGCACCTACGAGGCGGGGCACCTGATCCTGTCGGCGGGCTCGTGGATGGGCGAATTCGTACCGCAGCTCAAAACCGTCGCTGTGCCCGAGCGGCAGGTGCTCGGCTGGTTCCAGCCACGGGAGCCGGCCCTGTTCGCGCCGGACCGCTTCCCGGTGTTCAACATGGAGGTCGAAGAGGGCAAGTTCTACGGCTTCCCGGTCTGGCACGTGCCGGGCTTCAAGATCGGCCGTTGGCACCATCTCGGCGAGACGGGCGGTGCCGATACCTTGTCGCGGGAGTGCGAAGCCGAGGACGAGGCGGTGCTACGCCCCTGCGTCAGCCGCTACTTCCCCCAAGCAAACGGTCCGACCATGGCGATGCGGGCCTGCTTCTTCACCAATACGCCGGACGAGCACTTCGTGATCGATACGCTGCCGGACCTGCCGCAGGTCGTCGTCGCTTCCCCCTGCTCAGGCCACGGTTACAAGTTCTGCAGCGTCGTGGGTGAAGTTCTCGCCGACCTCGCCTTGGGCAGAAAGCCGGGATTTGACCTCAGCCTGCATGCGCTCAACCGCTTCGCACCACGTTCGTATGCGAGCACTGATTAAAGCTCCATATGATCTAATTCTAGGACCCGTTCAGCTCCAGTTCTGTTCGCCTTGGCTTGCCAGGCCACAAGATGATGGGTTGGCACTCGCTGGCGCTTTACGTCTGTTCTTACAATATGCGGGCGTACGAACAGACCGGCGGGTTTCGGCCACGTGCCGTCGGCGCCCAAAGCATTCGACAATGCACACGGCACCGGCCGCTTTCAGCGGCCGGGCCGCCGTGCCGAGGTGGTGGCCGATCTCGTCCCAGAGGACCGCCCGCTGCATGTCAACCACCGCTTGGAAGTCGACCGAGCGCATCAGGATGTCGGCCGAGCGCCAGCGGCCGAGGCGCTCGCGCACCGCCTCGTTGATCATCCGGTACTAGACCCCGGCAGCACATCATACGGTCGCGTTCACGAGATGGTCCGATACGGTCGAAATGAACGCACGAAGACGCCGAAGACGCCGCAGATCTCGGTGGTATCCCATCCAGATATCTCGGGCTGGCGGTTGCGTCGGCGTTTCCAGCCTGCGGATACCGGGGATCTGAGTGCCGACGACGCAGGGCAAGACCGCGATGCCGACGCCTTGCTTGCACATGCGCCCTTGGACGTTGCGGTTGTTCGATCGCAGGACCGGTCTTGCGTTGGGAAAACTCTCGATGAGCCACGCGATGTCCGGGAAGTGACCCGTCGATGTCTCATGGGTGATCAGCCGGAAACCCGTCCCATCGCCGTATCCGGGGTCTGGCGCCTCCTCGGCGATGTAGACGCCGTATTCGAGCCTGAAGAGCCGCCGCTGTACGACATCGGCAGTGTTGAACGGCACGATACGAAAAGCGACGTCCGCCTCCCGCTGTGCGAGGTTGAACAGGCGCGTGCCGGTCAGGATTTCAACGTCGACATTGGGGTAGGCCCTTGAGAAATCCGCCAGGATGGGAGGCAGGACATACGCCCCAAACCAGTCCGCCGATGAGATGCGCAGACTGCCCTTGAGGTTCTGCTCCTGCCCCGCGAGCCGGCGCTCCATGGCCAGCGCGCCTTCCTCCATCTGCTCCGCCAGCGCGATGATCCCGTGGCCCTCTTCGGTCAGGACCAGACCGTCCGCAGTCCGCTGAAAGAGCGTGTGACCGATCGCCTGCTCAAGCGCGCGCAGACGCCTGCCGACGGTCGGATGGCTTGTCTGAAGGGAACGCGCGGCGCCGCCGAGCGTGCCGGATCGCGCGACAGCGAGAAAGACCCTGACGTCACTCCATTCCATTGCGGCACCCGAACAAAACTGAACGCTAGGAATACAGTTTCGTCACTTCAAGAACAAATCTGATCGTATAAGTTCCTGCCGAGATTTGAAGGCGCAGGTCTCAGCCCGATGGTCGCTCAACGGCCTGCGTCCGATCCCGAGCACAGCTCTCATCCGAACGGCAGGAGATGGATCATGCAGATCGGATTCATCGGTCTAGGCAGTATGGGTTCAGCCATGGCCATGAACTTGGTGAAGGCAGGCCATGAGGTGCGGGCCTGGAACCGTAGCAGGATCGTCCAGGATCGCGTTCACGGGATAACGCTGGTCCCGCTCGTGGCGGATGCATTCCAGGCCGACGCAGTCTTCACGATGCTGTCCGACGATCCTGCCATTCGGGAGGTCATCCTCGATGCCGGCGTGCTCGCTAGGGCGCGACCGGGCCTGACTCATGTCATCACATCGACGATTTCCGTCGCTTTCGCGCGGGAACTGGAGTTGCTGCATGCAAAGGCGGCCCTCGGCTATGTGTCAGCGCCGGTGCTCGGGCGACCGAACGTAGCGGCGCGCGGCCAGCTCAACATCCTGGCAGCTGGGAAGGCCGATGCGATTGACGCGGTTGAGCCGTTGCTCGCTTCGATCAGCAAGAAGGTTTGGAAGTTGGGGGAGGATCCTGTGCGCGCGAACGCCGCCAAGATCGCCTGCAACGCGATGATTGCCATGGCTATCGAGGCGATGGCTGAGGGTGTCGTGTTGACCGAGAGCGTCGGCTTGGATCGCGCGGTCTTCTTTGAACTCATCCTGGGCACTCTTTTCTCGGGCCGCGCCTATGAGAGCTACAGCGCGCAGATCACGAACCGATCATTTGAGCCCGGTTTCAAATCCAAGCTCGCGCTCAAGGACATGCGCTTGGCGATCGAGGCCGGCAACCAGATCGGGCGCACGCTCCCGATGCTTGAGGCTGTCCACGAGGGACTCACCAGAGCTGTCTCGGCGGGCCTCGGAGAGAAGGACTGGTCGATCATGGCCGATATGACGGTTCGTAACATGGCGATCGCCGCCGCTTATAGCGAGCGCTGAGGGGTAAAGGTGAGCTTTGCTGGACCGTCACCATCGATTGGGGAGCGATCATGATCGCAACTCTGAAGGGGTTTACCCAGCAGCTGGTGCCGGTGAATGGCATCATGATCAACGCCGTTACCGGAGGCTCAGGCCCGCCGATCCTCCTCCTTCATGGTTGGCCGGAAACATGGTGGGAATGGCACCACGTGATGCCGCTGCTGGCCGAGCATTTCAGCGTGGTGGCCATGGATCTGCGCGGCGCGGGCTTTTCCGCCTGCCCGCGCGACGGCTACGACAAGGCGACGATGGCGCGCGACGCGTACGAGGTTATGGTCACCCTCGGGCACGACCGCTACGCCGTGTGCGGACACGACATCGGCGGCATGGTGGCCTTGTCGCAGGCAGCCCGTCATCGAGAGACTGTCACGCATCTCGCTGTCCTCGACGTTCCGCTTCCCGGCTGGACCGGGTGGGAGGCGACGATTGCAGGGCTCTGGCATTTCAGCTTTCATATGAACCGGGATTTGCCCGAGCGTCTGATCCATGGCCGCGAGTACGACTATGTTTCGACGTTCATGGCTGAGCGGTTCTACGATCACAGCACCTTCAATCCGGCGGACATCGAGATCTACGCGAAAGCGATGGCGCTTCCCGGCCGCACCCGCGGCGGCATGGAATGGTATCGCACCTTCGGCGCCGACCATGCGGCTGCGCTCGAGTACAAGAAGCAGCCGCTCGAAATGCCGGTCCTCGGTCTCGGCGGAGACCACCGATTCGGTGCGCAGATGGTGCCGATGCTCAAAGAATTCGCGATCAACGTGACGGGCGGCTCGATTGCGCGATGCAGCCACTATGTCGCGGATGAGCGGCCGGACGAAGTCGCGGCCGCCCTGATCGAATTCATCAAGACCAATTGAAACTCCACGCCCGTGCCGTCGTCGGCCGGGCAGATCGCGATCGATCACGAAAGGAAAGCCGACATGACCGCACCTGTCCCTCGCGGGATCAATCATATCGGCATCACGGTGCCCGACCTCGAAGCAGCAAAATCGTTCCTGGTAGAAGCTTTGGGCGGCCAAGTGATCTATCAGTCCTTCGGACCGCAGGATTCGCCGCGGCAGGGGCCCGAATTCGAGCGGGCCGTCGGCGCATTCCCTGGGACAGTTGTGCGTGGGCAGGCGATGGTCAGGATCGGAACCGGACCCGATATCGAGCTCTTCGAGATGCACGGCCCCGAGCAGGCTCAGCCGGTCCGAGCGAGCGATTTCGGCATCACCCACTTCGGTCTCTACACCGACGACATCGACGCCTCGGTCGAGCGCTTCGAAAAGGCCGGTGGTACCCCGCTCACCGCACCACGCGCCATTCCCTATGCGACTGAGAAAGGTCCGGGAAACAAGGTCTGCTACTGCCGCATGCCCTGGGGCACGACGGTGGAGTTCATCACGACGCCGGACCGCATGGCCTATCATGACCAAACTGATTTGCGCAGATGGCAGGACGAAGATTGAGCAGGCGGACGAGCGGTTTGCATCGGGAAGGCTTCCGCAATCCCAAGGTCGATGAAGCGACGCGCGCATCGATCCTGGGGTTCGCCCAGGAAGTTCGCGGCGGCCCGTGCCTCAAGCCACGGCCTGCGTGTCCCCGTTGGAAACGCGGGGGGCCCAGCCGGCGAGTTTGGCCCGCGGCAGCCCCCTACCGGTAAAGCACCGTCACTTTGTGAGCCGGTGGGCGACTCGAGTGACGGTGAGGGCAGAGAACTGCGCCGCGCAAGGGCCGTAGCCCGGGTCCGAGCTCGACGCCACGTCCTGCTCGCCCCCTCCCGACACTTTGCCCTCTGTCGGCGCGAAGGCTGAAGACTGCAGCGGGCCTCGATGTCGACCATCGGGGCCACGATGACCCGCGCCTCGCCGAGCACGCCCGTCGACTGCTCGAAGCGGCCGCTTCACGCGTAAGCGGCGCAGACGTCTCCAGAGATGGACGCGAGATCTCCGTCTCGTCTAAGCTGTCAGGATCAACGCACTGCCAATGCAGCTTTCATGCTGAACCGATGATCGTTTTATGTAAATGATCCCCTCTTAAAATTCTTTGCATATCTTTGTGCTTGACTTCGGCGCAGCAGAGAAATGTGTCGGCCATTGAATAAGCGTGACGCTATGACTGGACATGGGCGCAGAGCCATGACGAAGTACCTCCCCGACGGCCTCCACCCGTCCCGTACCCGAGCGCTGCGCGGCGCTTCCGTGCTGTCGCTCACGCTGCTGGCGGCGGGTTGCATGGCGACCGATCGTGACGTTGGGGCAATCGCCAGCGTCGCGCCGATGCACCCGAGCTCCCTCGCCATGTACAGGGCGAACCCCACCGAGCGCTTCCCGCTGCCGGCGACCGACATCAGCGAGGTCAATCCGCGCTACTTCCGCCAGGAGGTCGCATACCCGCGCAGCGAGCCGCCGGGTACCGTGGTCGTCGATCCGGGCAACAAGTTTCTCTACCTCGTACGCGAGAACGGCAGGGCCACGCGTTACGGCGTCGGCGTCGGCAAGGCCGGTCTCGCCTGGAACGGGACCGCCGAGATCAGGCGCAAAGCGGAATGGCCGCGCTGGACGCCGACCGCCGACATGATCCGGCGTGAGCCCGAGCGCAACGGCCCTTGGCGCAACGGCATGGCGCCGGGCCTGACGAACCCGCTCGGCCCACGTGCGCTTTACCTGTTCGACGGCGACCGGGACACCCTCTACCGGATTCACGGCACGACCGAGCCGCATACCATCGGCACGAACATCTCGTCCGGTTGCATCCGGATGTTCAACCAGGACGTCATCAACCTCTACGAGCGCGTGCCCGTGAACACCAAGGTCGTGGTGCTGCGGCCCGACGAGCACGTCGAGCCACTCGAGGCCGTCGCGACAGCGCGCGAAGAAGAGGAACCCGACGCGGGCTGACCAGACGAGATCATGCCAAGCGGCCAGCGCACGGCGAACTCGACTCGGCCGACATCTCACGAAGCGCCGCTTCGTGGATGCTCCAACGTCAACCTTTGTGGCAGCCTTCGATGAGCAGAGGTTTGTCGGTCTTTGCAGCCGCCCCTCTCCGAAGCAGGCTTTCCGCTTTCGGCCACCATCGGTCGCTCGTACCGCCTATCAGAATGCCCGGAAGCAGACCTTCCGAGGGTCCGGGAAGGGTCGGGAGCGGACCCTCGCAATCGGGCCACCGAGCGTCAGCTTTCGACCTCTCACACCTTCGATCGCCACTTGTGCTCATCCGGCTAGGGATAGTCGCCTAACCGCTGCTCCTGCTCTAGGTTGACCGCCTAAACGGGAGGTTTCGTTGTCGATCGCTGACATAGGTGATGAGGAATTCCGGGCGATCATCGCGGCGAACTTCACCCCATCCGAGGAGATCAAGACTCCAGAGCGCCTGTTCGGCCGAGCCCGCAACCTCATGGCGATCGACCGAGCCTTGAACTCGCCGGGCCGCCAGATCTTTATCTACGGCGACCGAGGCGTGGGGAAGACCAGTCTCGCTCGCACGGCCGCTCAGATGCACAACGCGAGCGGCGCTGCGCCGATCTACGTCCCCTGCGGTCAGGC
This sequence comes from Methylobacterium sp. 190mf, assembly GCF_900107945.1. Lineage (NCBI taxonomy): Bacteria > Pseudomonadati > Pseudomonadota > Alphaproteobacteria > Hyphomicrobiales > Methylobacteriaceae > Methylobacterium > Methylobacterium sp. 190mf. The sequence continues at coordinate 148,191 of NZ_FNVI01000016.1, forward strand.
GACGACGTTCGCCTCGGCGATCCAGGCGATCGGCCTAGATACCGTGAGCGTCATGAGCCGGATGGAGCGCGCGGCTTCAGGGCGTGGCCTGAACTTCGGCATACCAGTTCTCGGAAGCGTCGGCGTCAGCACGGGCACACCGGCCTCGGTCACCATCCCCGCGCCGGCCACAGTCACCGAGGCTCTGGACATCGTCCGCTACGTCGCGGGCAAACGCACCGGCCGGCTCGTAATCGTCATCGACGAGATGGAGCGCATCGAGTCCACGGCCGAGAGGGACAAGTTCGCCGAGTTCATCAAGAACATCCCCACGATCGAGCGGGACGTGCGCTTCATCTTCTGCGGCATCGCGTCGGACGTGACGGAGCTCTTGAACTCGCATCCCTCGGCCGGCCGCATCCTGGAGACCATCCCGCTGGAGAAGCTTCGTCACGACGATCTCTGGCGCATCATCACCGCGGCCGGCGAGAAGCTTGGGGTCGAGATCGCCCGCGAGATGCTGGTGCGCATCGGCCAGATCTCGGACGGGTTCCCGCACTTCGTGCACTTGATCGGGGACACGATGTTCTGGGAGATCCAGGATGACCCAGAGCCGGTCTCAACGGCCCATCACAGACATTACCGGGCCGGTATCAAAGGCGCTCTGGAGCGTAGCGAGGCGTTGCTCCGGGTCCAGTACGACAAGGCGACCAAGAAGACCAAGAACACCGAGGATTACGAGGAGGTCCTCTGGGCCATGGCCGACACAACCTCCGACCGCCGTCAGCTCCAGGAGATCTACGACGCCTCCTACGCCCGGATCATGCTGAAGCGCGGCAGTCGCGCCGCCTTATCCAAGGAGGTGTTCAACCAGCGCCTCCTCGCGCTGCGCAAGGAGAGCCACGGTCGCATCATCGTCGGCTTCGGCTCGGGTTGGTTCGGCTTCAGGGAGAAGATCATGCGCGGCTACGTGCGATTGAGCGCCGAGGAGAAGCATGTGGTTCTCGGTCGCGAAGGCTGACGACCTGCGAGGAACCGTTCAAAGCCACGGCAGCGAGCGGTAGAAGGCCCGGGCGATCTCGAACGTCTCATTGAAGGGAGGTAGCCCCGAAGGTAGCTCGGTGCTGAGGGTATTCCAGCGGGTGGCCGCTCGGCGGGCCACCTCGGGATCATCCATTGATGCTGCTGTGGGGTTGATCCCGCGAGCTGCGGATTTCTGGATGAGCGCGCCGAGGATGTTCTGGCGCTCCTGATCGCTCAAGGTGTCTGCCGTCATTCGGGCGAGCCAAGCAAGATCGAAGACATCCTGCCGGCGCTCCCGGTTCCGCTCGGGCTGCTGGAGCAGGGCACGGAATTTTTCCGCGACCACTTCCTCCAAAGCGTAAGTGCGGATGTTCACGGCGGGCTTCTCCAGTTGCGCCTCGCCCGCGTTGAAGATCGGCTCCTTGAACGAGAGATCGACCTGGAGCACGCCCGTGGCCTGTCCCGCCTCCAACCGCTTCACCTCGTTGGTGCCGATCCTGGCATGAGCGATCGTTATCTTGAGCGCTGGCCCTATCCCATCCTCGAACATCTCCGCTCGTGGTCGCCGCTCCACCTTCTGGATGCGGCAGAGAAGATCAGCGTAGCCCAACGTCGCTGCGGCGCTTCGCAAGGCGGGGTTCAGACGTTCAGCGAGTTCGGTCGCGAACGGTTCTGGCGAAGCCTCGACTGTGAAGTCCACGTCCTGAGTGCCGCGCGGGCTGGCGAAGGCGAGCATCATCAGCACGCCCCCCTTGAGCAGCATGGTGTCCCTCAGCGCAGGTGTCAGGCCGACCGCGGAGAGCAGGATGTGGGTCACTTGCCGGTTCCGGTGGGCGACTGGATCGGCCTTGGACGCCTCGACCCACGAGACGATCGGCAGGTTGAGGGGCACGCTAGTCGTGGAGGTCATCGGAGGATCAGACGTTGAGGGAGATCATCCAGTCCTCAGAAAACACGGGTTCATACGGACTAGAGGGGTCAAGCTTACGGGAGCCACCGCGCTGCGCGAAGCGCTTCCACGCGTCGATGCGCGGGTCTCTCAGACCGAGCCGTTCGGCAAGGATGTACCCGGCGCGGACCCTGATGATGTTGGTTGGCGCCTCCTCGACCGCGGTGATGATGAGGTCGAGGTAGTTCTCGGCATGCTCCTCCCACGTCTCCAACACGTGGGCCATGCCGCCGCAGAGTTCGGGGTCGTCGAGCATCTGGACGAACAGATCGCCCACCGTGATCAGGCGCGCGACCCCCTCGGCGAGCACCTGGGAATGGTAGGTGCGCTTGGTGTGACGAACGCGTGTGTCACGACCTCGTAGGGACGTGGGGATGTCGATCGCCTGAAGAGGCTTGAAGTACGAGAGATCGGCCTCTTTCGGATCGAAGCCGTAATCCTCTCGCATCATGGCATCCCGCCGACGTGCCCAGAGCTTCGGCTCCGGGGTCGCTAAGGTCAGCACGACGGGCTGCCGGACCGTGAGGCCATAGCGCTGCATCGCGGACAGGTAGCCGATGAAGGCGAACGGATCGGCTAGGCAGGCCACATCCTCGGCCGGCGCATCGGGAACCTCGACCACCCGGAAAACGCGAGCACGAACATCCATCGACGGAAAGTCGCCGAAATCTGCGTCGGGCCGTAGTACGCGCTCGTAGCCCAACTCCTGGATCACCCTGGCGTACTGCGTTCCGCCGGGTGCGCTCACCCTGCGGATGACCTTCACCGGGTAGCGGTCCGGGTGCTCGTAGATGTCCCAGATCAGGCGGAACAGCGCATAGCTCGTGATGATAGGTTGAGCTCGATCGCGTAAGGTCTCGGTGACCGCTAGAGACAGTCGCGAGAGCAAATCAACCTCAACCGATGTGGCGGCATCACATGTCCTCAGGACATGTGATGCCGCCACTCTCGTTTGTCAAGAGCGTATCGACTCCTGCAAACCATTGATGACACTTGACATATCGCCTTGTTTCGGGTACGGCCTACGGCTCGTCCTAAGGACGAGCCGTAGGCCGTACTGAAGCTGAGTTGACATTTCGACTGAAGCAAAGCGGCGAGGCCATCAATATGACAGCGATGACGGCGCGGGAGTTCGCCGACCTGATCGCGGTGCCGAACGTCTATGAGTTCATGGAAAAACCGTCTCAGCGGTGCGGCTACAACGCATGTCTCGCAGTCTACCACGTCGGCGACTACCTAAAACCGATCGGGCGCCGACGCGCTGATGATGTCCACCAAGCGATGGAGCAGGAACTAGGCGCGCCATTTCTGGCTCTCCAGCGGATGGCGGACGCGGTGAAACACCGCGAGAAGATCCAGGGAAAGACCGGCGCCGAGATCCTGTTGATGCAGTCTGGATCTGACACGGAGCGTCCTGCAACTGGCTTCGGCATGAGTGAGATCGATGGCAAGATGAACCCTGGGGATGGTCGTCCCGGCAACCCGCTGCGGTTCGACGATCACGGAGGGCGCTACATCGAGGACAGGGGCGTCTTCTACGACATGCTCGACCTGTGCGTGATCGTACTACGGGCCTACGCCAAGCTCTATCCCTCGGAGCTTGCTGGGTCGGCGATCGACGGGCTCCGGTACAATCCGGCTGAGTATGCGCGGTGACTCCGGCCGAGTTCATGTCCGAGATCGTGCTGCCGACCGCGCTGGAATTTCGCCGGCACCTCCACTCCCGCAGGCATGCCTATCTCACCTGCATTGCCGTCTTCCACGTGAAGGATCACCTGTCGAAGGCAGGTGTGCAGGGTATCGAGGCTGCCGTTCGTAGCCGGACGGACAACATGCTCGACGTGGTGCGGGGTGTCTGCAACGGCACAAAGCATGTTCAGACGGATGCTCGTCACCGCGTCGCCTTCCCGGCCGGCGACGACACCGATCAACCCGATTTAGGATTTGGGGCCGGCGGTTTCGGAGTTGGCCGGTACGGGGGCATCGGCGGCCGAGAGATCGAGGTTGATGGGCGGCAGGTCGATTTGTACGATGCGTGTGCTGCCGTGCTGCGGGCCTACGTGGCGCTCTACCCACAGCACTTCATTGGGTGCGATCTGTCGGGCTTGTAGGTCTGCACCGGGGTGAAGCGGCCGGGCTTGCTGCGCGGCGCCCATCCGCTCGGTCTCGGGGTCAGCCCGTCATCTCGCAAGCGCTCGATGCCGGGTGATCCCTTCGCCGAGGTGTTGGTGTAGTAGATCGTGGATCATCAGGGAGTGATCTCGGAACTTAATGTTAGCCCGTCCGGCTCGGACCCACGTAGATCGAGGCATAGACCTATCCCCCGCCCTCACCGAAAGCTTGTAGATCAGCGGTCCAATGCTGTTCGTCTTTCGATGAGGGCGGGGGTAGTCGTGTCGAGTCCCACTTGAGTCTCGGCAGGGGAACGGAGAGCGGTGTACCTGTTCTACGAGGACCGGGCGGCTCCCTGGCGGGACCCGGCTTTAACCGCCCACTACGAACCCCGAAGGGTTCAGCGGGTGCCTTGCGGCGCATCCTTGCAAGCCCGTTCCACATGACCGGCAAGGATTGACGGGTGAGGCATACTCAGAGCCGTCGCTTGTGGAGGACTTCGGCAGCATAGCTGCGGACGACCCTCCAACGTCCCGGCTGTCGTGCCGATTTCACCCCCGGTCTGAGTCCCAGTCTAAGTGTTTCGGGCCGGTCCGGCCACCGAAGTCCCCGCTGAGACTGCCCTCGACTTGATCCTATATTTAGTTATGGGCGTAGCTGCGGGTCTATTTTTTTTTGGTTCCTTCCTTAATTTTGTTCAGGGCCGCGGTCTTGCGCCGCCGATGTTCGATCACCGTAGCGGGGATGTTCGGGTACTCGTCCCGCATCTCGCGCATTTCCGAGAAGGTCGGCCGGGCCTCGGGCTCGGAGGTCTCGGCGCCGGTCGCATCCAGGTGATCCGTCGCCCTGATCAAGCGCACCTCGGCCTGGAACGGTTCGCGGGCCTCGCCGGCCACGTAGCCCGGCCGGCGGCGCATCTCGAACATCTGGCGGCGCGCGGCGGCCTCGACCCTGGCCTCGCGGGCGAGCGCCCTGCGGTCCTTCTGCGCCTTGATGCCCAGGCCCTCAGCGGCGAGGCGAGCATTGAGTTGGCGGGCCAGCAGCTCGGCGCCGGCCTTGTCGTCGGGGCTCTTGGTCATCGGGATCTCCAGCAATGCGGCCTTGTGCGCCCTTGAAATGCGCGGACGCGGCCGACACCCGGTCTGGCATACGGGGCCCGATGAAGTCCAAATTGGAATGGTCTCCTCCGTCTAAAAAAGTTCGATGGACACGGTTCGGTTTTAATTCGACTTTCCCGATCGCCGACCTGTAGACCGAGATCACCCCGCCGTTGCGGCGCGGCTCACCACCACCTTTTCAGCCCCATCATTCTTTTACCGAGACGCATCATGTCCAACGATAATCCCGTCACGACCTTCAGCGACGCTGATGGCGCCGCCGGAGCCGCGCGGGCGGCCTACTACATCTTGCAGGCGTACACGGAGTTCGGAGACCACGATCTTCTCGCGACGATCGAGGACGCGGAGGAGGAGGGTGGGTTCGCCATCCACGTCGGCCTGCCGGATCGGCCCGACAATCGCTACGCTGAGCGCTACGACACCTTCGCGGATGCCGTGGCGCGCTTGGAAGCCCTGAAGATGGAGCGCCCCTCCGCCGGCCAGTGGCTCTCGACCTTCTGGCAGCAGATCGAGATCGAGGGCGACGATGTCTGGCGCGGCGTTCTCGCTGCGCAGGCCGGCTTGGACCTGGGCGATGACGAGTGCCCGTGGGTCCAACTCTCGGAGATCGTCGCGCAGGCCGACGCCGCCGGTCAGCCGGTCAGCGCCTTCATGGGCCGCGTGCCCTCTGCCCTCACGGCCTTCGCCGCGCACCTCTGATCACACCATTGCAGCGGCGGATCGGGGCCTCTCGTGACCCCGCCTGTCCGCTTACCCCGGGCATACCGACGACCACCGCGCCGTTGCGGCGCGCCTGACCCTTTTTAAGCAATTCTTTTCTAGGAAATCTTTCCATGCCCAAGCTCAAGAACAAGAACCGCTCGACCAAACCCGTCTTCTCCGAGATCATGCACATGGATGGCGAGTCGATCCTCCACATTCGCCATATCACCGAGACTGATGAGGTGTTCTCCTCCGAGGACGGAGAGACCTTCGAGCGCGCTGACGTGTGGCTGCGTGCGATGATCACCGGCATTCCCGGCCGTGATGCGGCCACGGTCGATCCCCTGTTCCCCGTGAACGCCGATCGCGATCCGATCCTTCGGGTGGCCCATGAGGCCAAGGTCAAGGACATGATCCTCTACACTGCCGATTACTATCGGCCCGACTTGGCACGGAAAACCTCCAACCTGCCGATGCTCGCCGAGGCAATGGTCACGGTGATCCTGCGGTCTCAGGAGCGGCTCGCCGCGCTGCCCACCCCCTATGCGCGCTGGGACATGATCATCGAGAACTTCACCGAATGGCTGATTAAGCCGCCGAAGCTCGTGCCGGTCGGTCCGCGCAAGTAGCCCGAGAGGGCAGGCAGTGGTCGTCCCCGGCCTCGGCCTGCCAGACCGCTTTTTATCCGATCCCTTTTCATTCCTCCCCGATTTCGAAAGACCACCATGCTCAACGACGACGCCTCGATCACGCCTACCGTGACTCCGCCGCTCAGGCTCATCACCTACGACGAGGAAACGGGCGTTCCCTACTACAACATGGGCGATCTCGCCCCGCTGGGCTCTTCAGCCGTCCGGGGTAACCCGGTCGCCAAGGCGGGGCACGATGCGAAGGTGCGAGCCATGCTCCTCCGTCTCTTGGAGGACGGCTGGCCCGATCTGATGGTGCACCCGCGTCTCGCGGACGTGCTGGACAGTGCGATCCACCTCAGCGGTGATCGTGCTCTGTGGGTCCGCAAGCTGCCCGACGCTCAGGCCCAATGGGGCAAGGTCTTGGGGTTCTGCATCAGGTGCCTCGACCGCTGACGATGCGGCATCCCTCGTGTCTTCCAGGTCGAACCTGCGCACGTCCGAGAGGAACCCATAGCACCACCCGAACCCAGGCAACGACCAGCGGCGCTTGGCCTCCCAGAATGTTCGCGATGGCGTCATGGCAGGCAGGCCAGCGCCGGGCGAGCCGCATAGGACCACCGCCGGCCACGTGATCTGATCAGCGCGAGGCGAGCCATTGAGCGATCACTCGCGGCTCGCCGAGGGCACGCCAGCCATACTGATCGCTGGCCGGCCGGCGGGGCTGGCGAAGGTCGCGCACATTTTGCGCCGGCCAGCAGACCACAACACCCACCCTTTCTTCTCGAACAGATTGCTGAACATCGATGCCTTTCGACCCTACCGACCCGCTTGCCTCTAGTGACGAGCGCATGTCGCGGCCCCTCAAACATCCGCACGGCTGGCGGCAGCAGGGGGCGGCCGTCGTCCCTTATCGAAACCCGGCCAAGATCGACCCGCTGCCCACGGCCACTGTTCGAAACGACCCCATCCTCATGGCAAGGCACGAGGCGCAGGTGCGGGATATGCTGCTCGCCCTCATCCCGTGTTGTCGCCCTGACCTCGCTCGGCACCCGCAGTTGAGGGGTGTCGCAGAGAGCTTGGCCGCCCTGATCGAAACGACTCGGAGTCAGATCAGCGAGCTTCCCGACAACGATGCCCGGTGGGCGGTGGTCCTGGCCGTTCTCGCCGCGATGCTGGACGCGGCTACGCTTAAGAGGCGCACTAGGACCAAGCGCGCCAGCGCTACGGGCTGACCTGCGTCGAGCGGCTATTCCTCGTGAACCCTGGCGCGGCTGAACCAGCGGCGTCTGGGGTTGTTTCGGATCAGGAACTTCCTGCGCTGGCCCAGTTCTCGGGCATCGCGATCTTGGCCTCGACACCTGCATGCTCGGATAGCAGGGACAACAAGTTGCCGCCGCTGATCAGCTCGATCGGCTTGCCGTTGGCGAACTCGAAGGCGGCTTTGCCGTAGCCGCTGGTGCTCACCAGGATGCCCTTCGAAGCGCCCTCGTTCATCATCGTTCCGTACAGGTCACGCACGGCGCTCACCCCGACCGTGTCTCGGTAGCGCTTGGCCTGGATCACCACTTTACCTCCGAAAATCGGGCGTTTGTCGAAGGCGATGCAATCGACTCCGCCGTCCCTGGACGCCTGGGTTAAGCGTGCTTCCAGCCCCATCGCCTCGAACAGGTTGGTGATCAGCGCCTCGAACTCGCCGGGCGTTAGCTCCAGGAGGTTGGGCCGACCGTCGAGGGTCGAGAGGATATCGGCTTCCTCGATGAACCGGGGATCGACGGTGTTGATGTCGATGATCGGTTTGACCGCCACGAGCTCGGACGGGTGCCCCGAGACGTGAGCGCGCAGCTGCCGCAGACACACGGCCGGATCAACGAGGGCAAGGTTTAAGTCCTCGAATTGGTCCTTCGAAACGCGAACCGAGACGAGGCAGGGCCGCACCGGCTTGCCGGTGGCACGGTCTATGGTCGAGACGAAGACGCTGACCACCGCGATCTCGACCACACCCGCGGCGTCCGAGTCGAAGATCTCGTGCAGGATACGCAGCGTCGTTTGAGCGAGAATGTTGGCGTATAGAAGCTGGCGCCCCTTCTCGGCGCGCTTGGTCTCGATGATCTGATCGCTGGCCTTGACGTAGCGGTACTTTTCGACGGTAGGAACGAGATCGTCGATGACGGGAATTTCGGCTTCTACGACAAGCTGCTTCGACTCAGGCGCGAAGGCGATATTGTGGTCCTGCGGAAAGGCGTCGGGATAGACCGAGCTTTGGAAGATGGCTTCGAAATACGCCACGACGCCCTCGGCTTCGGCGGTCTCGTAAGACCGTCTAAATTCGGCGATTTCGGCATTATGAATTTCGGCTTGATCCTTCATCTCTGCCAGAGTTACTTTTCGAAGGCCCTTGATGGTCTCGAAGTCTGCGAGCAGGCGAGCGTGGGAGGTTCGGGCATCCTCGATCAGCTTACGATGCCGCCCCTGTGCGCCGGGCATCAGGCGTGCGAAGAAGCCGAGAGGCTTCGGCAACATGGTGTCGAGCATCGGCACCTGCGGCAGCCTCAGTTTGGTATCGGCGTCGAGATCTCTCTCGGCCACGGACTTGGCGAGCCGGTCAAACTTAATCGACAGGTCTTTAGATAGGGCGGTGGCGAGGATGCCGCCGAGCTCGTCGAGCTGCTCCGCTAGTTGATCGTTCTCGTCTTGCGCCTCCTGCTGACGCCCTTCTAGGTAGGCTTGCCGTTCAAGCCGTTCTAATTGCTTCGCTTCTTTCGCTTCGAGCTTCTCCAGCTGTCGGGTTTCTCGTGCAGATGCAGCCGCGTGCCTTGCTCGGGCGCGTTCTTGTGCTCGACGTGCCCTCTCGCTCTCTCGCGCTATCCTGTTGATGGTGCTGACGAAGCTTCGACCCACCTCACCCTCCCTTATTGAGGCGATGATGCAATGCTCAAGCTTAAGTTGTCGAGCGGGAGTTGGGCTGCCGTGATCCAGTGACCGACCCGGCCGTTCTGCGAGAGTCTCCGATCAGGCTGGCCCGGCATCTGGACTGGTCCGAATGGAAAAACGGTCATGAGCGACCGAGCGGCCGGGGCATTGGTCACTGGCCGGCGGAAGATAGCGTCAGATCAGGATGCGCTCGATCTCATCGAGGTTCACTTCGTCTGATCGGCGATCGTAAAGCTGCGTCGTGCGGGTCGAGGCGTGGTTGGCGATGGCGGCGGCGCGCTCCAGGGTGCCGCCGTTCTTGAGGTAGGCGGTGATGCCGGTCGCGCGGAAGGTATGGTTGCCGATCTGCGTCCGGATACCGGCAGTTTGGGCGCGACGCCGGACCATCGCGTAGGCGTTCGCGGTCGGCAGAGGGGTTCGGGTAAGCCGGCCGGTGCCGCGTCCGATGGTGCGAAACAGAGGGCCATCGCCGTCATTCTGGATGCTGGTTCCATCCAGGTAGGCGTGGAGGTAGGCTTCCAGGTTATGGTGGCAGGGCAGATCGACCGCCTTGCCACCCTTCTCGTGCAGGCGCACCCACAGACGACGGTTCTGCACGTAGGCGTCCTGCACCTTCATGGCCGTGGCCGCGCCGATGCGGGCGAAGGTGTACACCATCAAGGCGATGAGCGCTCGATCACGCAGGCCGGCCTGCGTGGTGATGTCGATCCCGCTCAGGATGGCGCGGGCCTCCTCGGGGGCGAGGACAGGGGTCTTACCGCGCTTGACCACGTGCTTCGGTCCCCGAACGGCGGTAGCCGGATTGAAGGGTAGAACGCCGCCAGTCGCCAACCAGTCGAACATCATCCGGATGGCAGCGAGGCGCTGCTTGACGGTCGGGGGCGAGCAGGCACGTCCTAGATGCTCGACGTAGGCGGCGATGTGCACCGAGTTCACGGTCGTGATTAGAGAGACATTTCGACTCTCCAACCAGAGGCAGAACTCGCCCACCGCCTTGGCGTAGGCGCGCCGGGTATGCGGGTTGCGGATCTGCGCGGTGAAGAACTCCAGGAAGCGGTAGGCGGCTCGCTCACCCGCCGCTGTAACAAGCGCCGGAGCAGGCAGGTTCGTCGAACCCAAGACCAGTGGGTTAGCCGACATCGAACCCAGTCCGCCGTTTGACCTCCGCCTTCGCGATCTCCTTCGCGATCCCCCACACGAATTCGATCGCGCCAGTGCCAGCCTTCTTGGCTGTCTGTTTGGTCTGCGCCCAGACCTCGTCGTCTCGGATGGTATCGAGGAACTCGTGGCCCCACCAAGTCAGACGATCCACGAGAACGCTTCCACCTCCCATACGACCTTCGACAACGATGAAATCTGCTTCTTCGAGTAAAATCAGGTGCCCCGCGATCTTATCAGCATCTTCCTGGCTTAACACTGTGTCAGGCTCGAAGCCAAGAAGTTCCGCATCCTCGCTGGAGGCAGTTTCAAATACTTTCTGCCCATCTTCGACCTTGAGCAGCAAGTCGCGCACCATATCCATGTCGCGCTTCATCACGCATCCCTCCCGTGGCAGTGCTTGAACTTGCCACCGCTGCCACAGAAGCACCGTTGGTTGCGGGTCGTGTACTTCATGCCGATCTGGTAGGAGACGCGCTCCTTGGCCTCTGCAATCTGATCCAGCTCCATGGCGAGGCGCGCTGGCACGCTCACCATCCCGACGCCCGGGATCTGGCTCATGATCTGGTTCTGACGCGCGGCTAATGTGAAGAGCTGGCCGATTAGGGGATCGGTCACGAGCGGCATACGGTGGTTCTCCCGCCGCTTCCCTTCGTTCTCGAAATCGTAGATCGCGTCGTCATCCGGCAGGAAGACGCGTGTGGTATCGTCGTCCACCCCGGGCGTCACATCGATCCAGGGACTACCGTCCGGCGGCACGTAGACGGCATGGTGCTCGGCCTCGACGTAGACTCCGGGCCATTCCCAGATCGACCATCCGAACTGGATGCGACCGCCGTGAGCCTCCGCAAACTGGCGGGCGTTGTTGAAGCAGTCGAGAGGCTGGCTATCGGCCGCGGGTCGGATCGGCATCATTCGGGGTTGGGCGCCCGGAACGATCATCTCACAGAAGCGGCGGATGTGTGGGGCGGTTGGGTCGGGCGTGCGGGTAGCGCTCATCGTCACTCATACATTTGATAAAGGACATTATCATATATAGCGCCAGCGCGCATCCTTGGATTCAGGTGCGGTTGGTCGATCGAGGTTGGGCCGGCCGGCTGGCCAGCGCGCGGCTAGGACTGGCGGTCGTGTCCCCTGGGGTGGTGTAGCTTCGGCGTGGCCACCACGATCACCGGCTTGGGCCGGATTGATCAGGCTGCCAGGGTCGGCAGGCTGACG